>JBATTG010000182.1:0-9959 GCA_049670425.1 Proteocatella sp. | reverse complement strand
ACCGAATAATTTTTTTCAACATTAAGCTTCGAATTGAGTATTGTCTGGCTCAAATCCAGCTCGGCAACATTCTTTTCATCCCTGGTGCTCTTGTAATCAAAATCCGGCGCCGATGGCTGTCTTCCTGCAAGCCATGACAGATACTGAAAATTGTACATCTCCGCATAATTGCTGAAATTAGCGCTCTTATTTTCTACCGTGCTTTTTTTCGAAAGAATCCCTATGTCGAAATTTTCTACATCGCGCTTGTATATTTCCAGATCATCATCACCCAGCTTTACTTCGCTGTAAACCATATCAATAGGCACTATCTCATAATCTTTCTTCAGATTGCTTATTCCCGTAGTCTTTTCCAGCTCGTCATAATAGGTTTTAAGCTTTATCTCCTGAAGCTCAAGATTGTTTTTTAAAGTCCTGTTTGCAACCTCCGCCTGCTCCAAATCATTTTTGGTCATCATGCCCAGGTCAAATTGCCTGTTGTTCAGGATAAGATTTTCTTCACCCTGAGCAATTTTCACTTTCATAAATTCAATCGAACTGTTCTGCTGCTCTATATTGTTAAACAGACCCGCCACCTTGATTTTAAGACTCTCCGTGTCTACAGTCTTTTGCCTTAACATCAAGTCTCTCGCATTTGTGAGATTCGTATTATATACATCAAGATTCGCCAGGGCTCCGCTTATCATGGAAGGATTCTTTATCTGAAATATATCATCATATTTATAATAATTATCATCAATCTTATCCTGAAACGTCTCTCTTTGAAGCTCAGCAGATTTTTGCGTAATGCTGTTGGAGAGCGATTTTTTTATTGCAGTCTCATAGTCAAGACTGTTTTTCGTCACTTCCTCTACCTTAGTTTCTATCCTGATTTTGGTAGCTGGGATTACGAATCCGCCTGAGCCTTGTGCATACGATGGAAGTACCATTGTAATCGATATCAATCCTGATATTAATATTGCTGAAATTCGTTTTAAATACATATTTTTCATAGTATAGCATCCTCTTCTTTCCTTTTAATAAGCTTTATGTTGATTTTTTTTCAATTGTGAATTATACTACTGCTGTAAATACAACGTAATCACAAGTCTATATTATAATATGCCTGCTCCAACACTACAATAATCAATAAATTCATAAGTGTATGTTAAACAACACATTCCTTATCCGCGTCTATTATTCCTGTGAATTTCAGGTTAATATTGTGAAATGAACTGCCTAAAAACACTGCCTGCTAAAACGGCAGAATACGAAAAATTGTAATATGATATAATGTAGAAAAACAGGGAGCAAGACTATTGAGCGCTCCCTCTGATCCATAAGGAGAAACATATGTACGAAAAGGTGTTCGACCAGGACGTTCAAAAGAAGATGGATGATTTTTTCATAAAAAATATGGCATCCCACGGAAAAATCAAGACTTTCAAAAAAGGTGAAATAATAAGCCAGGATAATTTCGAATGCATATATATACTGCTCGAAGGCGAACTCAACCAGATCATGCACTCAAAGGAAGGCGATGAAATAATATTTTTCAGGATAGTCGAGGGCAACATATTCGGTGAAATGGCCTTCTTTGACAGGAGCAGTACTTTTGCGGTGAACAAAGCCATAACAAAGGGGAATTTCTCGGTTGTAAACAGAGAAATTGTGGAATCCAAACTCAAGGAAAACCCAGATATATATAACTACTTTCTCATGAGCATAATAAGAAAATACCGAGCCGTGATGTTCGAGCTCGCCAGCCTTCATTTCAATGACGCCACAGGAAGGCTCGCCGACTTTTTTGTAAGGCTCTACTATACCGAGAATGCCGACCAAAAAAACAACATAAGCATAGTCCTGACCCACGAGGAGATAGCACACAGACTCGGACTCAACAGAATAACCGTCACCAACACCATGAAAAAATTCAAAGAAAAGAACCTCATAGAAATAAGCCGCAGAAAGCTTATAATCAAGGATATAGAAGGCCTTAAAAAAATGACCAACACCCCCATCGAATAACCGGAATGACACCCGGTTATTTTTTTTGCACAATTCTTTAACTTTGTAGTGCAGGCTACAGAAAAAACATTTTCATTCCTATAGAATTAAACTAGTCTACAAATAATTATATAAAGGAGAAACTATGGCGAACATTGTTAACGAAAAAATCGAAACAAACTTTAATGATTTCATTGAAGATTTGAAAAAGCTCATAAGCATCCCCAGCGTCTACAGCGAAGATGAAAGTACATACCCGTTTGGTGAAGATATTGACAGAGCTCTAAAAGAAATGCTTTTCATAGCCAAAAAACTTGGATTCGAAACCTTCTATGACCCTGAAGGCTACTATGGATACGCACAGTACGGACAAGGCGAAGAGATGATAGGAATACTTGGCCATCTGGACGTAGTTCCAGCAGGCGACCCTAAAAAATGGAACACACCAGCCTTCGAGCCTGCGATAATAGACGGCAGCATCTTCGGAAGAGGAGTTCAAGACGACAAAGGACCTATGCTTACCGCAATGTATGCCCTAAAAGCAGTCATGGACAGCGGCATTTCAGTCGGCAAAAAAGTAAGGTTCATCTACGGAACCGATGAGGAGAGGCTCTGGAAGTGCATCGGCCAGTACAACAAAAAAGAACAGATTCCAGACTATGGATTCACTCCAGATGCAAACTTTCCACTAATCTATGCAGAAAAAGGCCTGCTTCAGGTAGACCTCAAGGCTGCAAACGAAAGCGGCATAACACTTTTCGGAGGTGAAGCCTACAACTCGGTTCCATCTGGCATAACATATGAGACGCAAAAATCAGAAGCTATTGCCAGGCAACTTGAAGACCTTGGCTTTGAATACAAGCTCAGCGGCGATTCAATAACAGTTTCAGGCAAGTCCGTTCACGCCAAGGATGCCGAACAGGGCACAAATGCGATATGCCGTCTGCTGATGGCGATGGACGCCGCAGATCTGAAATCAAAGTGCAGCACCTTCATAACACAAAACATAAACGAAGACGCCCTTGCAAAGAACATATTCGGTGAATGCACCGATGAAATGTCCGGAGCGCTCAAGTTCAATATTGGTAAAATAAGCATGGATGAAAACCATGAAATTTTAAACATAGACATCAGGATTCCCGTGAGCGTAGAAAAGGAATTCGTCCTCGAAAAACTGACAAGCGCGGCCCACAATCATGGCTTTGAGCTTTCAGAAAACGACTACCTGCGCTCCATATATACACCCTTGGACTCGCCTATCGTAAAAGCTCTGATGGAATCTTACCAGGAGGTCACCGGAGACCTTGACAGTCTTCCCATATCATCAGGCGGCGCGACCTATGCAAGAGCCATGGACAACTGCGTAGCCTTTGGACCGGCATTCCCTTACACCAAAGAAACCGAGCACCAGCCAAACGAATTCGTCAAACTCGAAGAAGTCAAGCTGGCAATGGAAGTTTATTCAAATGCAATCATAAAACTACTCAAACTTTAAAAAACTCAGGAGGAAAAAATGGAAAACAATATCAACACGGCTTCTAACAAGGGGCAAAAAGCAAAGAAAAAACGCAATTTTCCCACCGCATATACGGTACTTTTCATAGTACTTATATTTGCCTCAATACTTACTTACACAATCCCCGCAGGTTCATATGCCAAACTGCTTTATGACGGAGATACCTCAAACTTCGTAGTAACAATGCCTGACGGTTCTACTGCAGATTATCCTGCTACTCAGGAAGTACTTGATGAACTTGGCGTGAATGTCAACGTTGAAAAATTTACAGACGGAAGCATCTACAAGGCCGTAGCCATACCAGAAACTTACGAGCAGATGGAAAGCAATCCTCAGGGAATAATGGAAATTATTCAAGCGCCTATATCGGGAGTATATGATACAATAGATATAATCATGTTCGTATTCGTAATAGGTGGTATCATAGGCCTGCTTAACAACAGTGGCGCCTTTGATGCTGGATTCGCAAGTCTTTCACGTGCAACAAAAGGAAGAGAATACATCCTTATCGTAATCGTGACCTTCCTTATATCACTTGGAGGAACTACTTTTGGACTGGCAGAGGAGACGATAGCCCTCTATCCTATACTCGTACCAGTGTTCATGATTGCCGGTTATGATGCAATAGTATGTATTGCCGCGCTTTACATGGGTTCCTCAATCGGAACAATGTTCTCAACTGTAAACCCGTTCTCATCTGTAATCGCATCAAATGCAGCAGGAATAGCCTTTACAAATGGGCTTGCCTTCAGACTTGCTGGACTTGTAATCGCAACAATTATAACCGTAATATACATCGTAAAATATGCAGAAAAAATCAAGAAAGACCCTTCAAAATCCCTTATCTTCTCACAGAAGCAGGAACTTGAAGAAAGATTCCTTCATGCCCATTCAGCAAAAGAAATTCCAGAATTTACTTTCAGAAGAAAAGCCATGATAGCAATCTTCGTAGCTGCCTTTGGCGTAATGATCTGGGGAGTATCCACTCAGGACTGGTGGTTCATGGAAATGACATCTCTTTTCCTTGTAATAGCCGTTGTACTGGGCGCGCTTTCTGGAATGAGTGAAAATGACGCAGTAGGCCACTTCGTAGTCGGAGCATCCGAGCTTGTCGGAGTAGCGCTTACAATAGGAATCGCAAGAGCCGTAAACCTAATAATGGACAACGGACTTATCTCTGATACAATCCTTCACTCAGCTACCAATGTAGTAGGTGGAATGAACGGCGGAGTATTTGCCATAGTAATGCTGATAGTATTCTCAGTGCTTGGCTTCTTCATCCCTTCATCATCAGGACTTGCAGTGCTTTCAATGCCAATAATGGCGCCACTTGCAGACACCGTAGGCGTACCAAGAGACGTAGTCGTAAGTGCCTACCAGTATGGTCAGGGACTTATGGCCTTCATAACCCCTACAGGACTCATACTAGTTACCCTTTCAATGGTTCATGTAACTTACGACAAGTGGCTTAAATTCATAATGCCACTTATGGGAATCATTGCCGTATTTGCAGCTATAATGCTTACAGTTCAGGCATTATTCTAAACAGCTTATAATTTAAGGAGGAAAAAATGGAAACAGTTTCTCAAAGATTTTTAAGATATGTACAAATAAACACAAAGTCAGATTCAAAATCAGAAACCCTGCCAAGCTCGGCGATTCAGTTCGACCTTGCCAGAGTGCTTGTAGATGATCTAAAAGCCATAGGAATAAGCGATGCAAACGTCGACGCCAACTGCTATGTAATGGGAAGCCTTGCAGGCAACTTCCCAGGCGCTCCCGCAATAGGCCTCATAGCACATATGGATACAAGCCCGGCATTCTCAGGCGAAAATATAAATCCAAAAATAATCACCGATTACGACGGAGAAGACATAGTCCTGAATGAAGAAAGTGGCATAGTCATGAAAGTATCAGACTTTCCTTACCTTGCAGACTTTAAGGGCCATACCCTTATAACCACAGACGGAACTACGCTTCTGGGAGCCGACGACAAGGCCGGAATAGCTGAGATATTTGCCGTACTTGAATACTTCGTTCAAAATCCCGACGTAAAGCACGGAGACATCAAGGTCTGCTTCACCCCCGATGAAGAAGTCGGAAGAGGAACAGAGAAGTTCGATGTCGAAAAATTCGGCGCAGACTTCGCCTACACGCTTGACGGAAGCTTCGAAGGCGAAATAGAATACGAAAACTTCAACGCAGCCTCAGCAAACATAAAAATAAACGGTGTGAACATACATCCAGGTTCAGCAAAGCACAAGATGAAAAACTCGCTTCTCATAGCGATGGAGCTCAACGCCCTTCTTCCCGTGTTTGATGTACCTCAGCACACCGAAGGCTATGAAGGATTTTTCCACCTCGACGAACTCGAAGGAAATGTAGAGCTTACAAAGATGGAATATATAATAAGAGACCATGACATGGACAAGTTCACTGCAAGGAAAGAATTCATGAAAAAAGCCTGCGACTTCATAAATGCCAAGTATGGCGAAGGCACCGCAGAGCTTGAGCTTAAGGATTCCTACTTCAACATGAAGCAGCATATACTTCCAGTAATGCATATAGTCGATTCGGCAATATGCGCGATGGAAAAAATAGGCATAGTCCCAATAGTAAAAGCAATAAGAGGTGGCACCGATGGCGCCACACTTTCATACAATGGGCTTCCTACTCCAAACATCTTCACCGGAGGCTTCAACTACCATGCCAAATTCGAGGCCATATCCGTGCAGGTAATGGACAACGCCGTAGCTACAGTCATAGAGATTATAGAATCATACACAAAATAAACACCAAAAATAAGCATTAAACACCTACAAAAAACAGAAAAAACCAGCGAATGGCCCGATAGTCTTGGTCTCCAAGATTATCGCCCTTCGCTGGATTTTTTTCAGTTATAGTCGAAAAACTTTATAAACATACTCCTCAGCTCAGCTGTCTGCCCATATCAAAGGCATCATCCAGCAAATCCGCATCGCCCTTGACGCTTCCCGCCTCAAAATAATGCAGCACCTTGATCTCTCGAATCAGCTCAAGGTCAAGATCCTTCATGACCATTACCAGAGTCTGCGAAGTGAAGCCCATCATGCTCTCCTCTTCCTGCTCGCATACCGCAACCGTTACTACCTTCTTGCCCAGGTCCTGATATTTGCTGGTCCATATCTTCCTTTGGCCCTCAGGATAACTGATAAGGCTGTAACAGCGGTCTATAAAAAGCTTCATCTGACCCGTCACATTGTACCAGTAAGTTGGCGAGCCGATGACTATCGCATCAGCTTCATCAAATTTTTCTATAATCTTTGCATAGTCATCCCGGATTACACAGCTGAAACTCTTTGCACAGCCCTCACAGCCCGTACACGATTTCAAATCATAGTCATTAAGAAAAATAAGCTCCGTTTCAGTAGCTTCATTCGCCGATTTCGCACCCTCGAGTATTCTTCCTATAATAGACGCCGTATTCCCACGCTTCCTGCTGCTTCCACAAATCCCTAATATTTTCATAATTTTATCTCCTATCTATTTAATTAAATGCCTGTTCTTAAGTTAGTAGCAGGCTTAACATTTTTAAAATCAGTTACAGTCTTCTATATGAAAAATAGTATAATTTGAATTATGCTGCTAAAATGAGTTCACACAAAAACGATTTAATAAGTTCCTTCATTTATGCTTTCTTTTTTTAGAAATGTATCTTGCCTTCATCTTCATTATCCCCATGCATATCAAAATACATACAAGCACCAGGCAGGTTCCAAGAAGCGCGCCAGAACCATCGAGCAGCACATCCTCCAAAGAAGATGTCCTCCCCGTGAACTTTTGATTGTATTCATCGAGCACAGCAATAAGCACAGGAAAACTTACCCCAAGCATGCCTGCCAGAAGATAGCGCCTGCCATACATATATGAAAACAGGCAGGTAATCATGCCCAGTACCAGATAAATCCCGAAATGCGCACTCTTTCGCATAATCGCATTTGGAGTCTCATAACGTCCCTTGAACAAGACTTCCCTAACAAAATATGATGCTTTTTTAAAAAGCTCCGTATCCGTTATATCCAGCTTCGCATTCAATCTGTTGAAAATTTCAACTGCCCATCCCGACTGCCCATGAGATGCGGCAGGCCCCTGCGAGGAAAAATAAAATATAAGCCCAATCCAGCCTGCCATTAAAATCAAAATACTCCACGTTATATATTTTTTTTTCATTTCATACCTGCTTCTCTAAATATATACCCAAACAAAAATGTCCTCTGACTAAATAGTATCAGAAGGCATGGATTTTGGCAATAGGTTGGTAATAAAGGCCTATGACGTGAATAACATCTTAATAGATACAATAACGCTTGTAAAATAGGCGGATTTCGGAATTTTAATCACAAAATCGTCAGGCACAACGCCTGACGATTTTTGTGTAATCTATGGTATGAAAAATTCCAATGAATAAGTTGGTTATAGGCACCGCAGCTTACAGGTCTGCATCATTGTCATATCCACGTTCTTCCCAGTATCCTTTATAATTCTGATCATCTGAAAGTTCAATCTCTGATACCCAGCGCGCCCATTTGTATCCAAGCTTATCTTCTGCCACAACTATGAAGGGGTACCCCATCTCAGGTGGTAACTCTAAACCATTTGCAGAATAAGCCAATATCAGTTCATTATTAATAATGGTTTCCAGGGGAAGTGAGGTTGTATAACCATCGACTGAATGAAAAATAACTGTGTCTGCTTCTGGATTTATTCCTGCAATATCCATTATATCTTTTAAAAGCACACCTTCCCAAAGTATGGTAGCGTCCCATCCTTCTACACAATACAAAGTAATTTTTCGTGCATGAGCATCCAGTGCAAGTATATCATCGTACTCTAACTCTATTTCTTTATCTACAAGACCCGTTAACTTTAGTTTATATTCATCAATATTAACATGTTGAACACCTTTGATAGAATTATCTCTTGGACCGATTGTAGGATCAAGTCTTGCTCCTTCGTATTCCATGATTTCGTTTTCTCTATAACGACTTGCTGTTGCACTTGATACATCATCTAATGCAGGTTCGGCTGTCTCATCACTGCAACCAACTAACATCGTTAAAATTAAAACTACCAGGACAGAATGTATTTTGATTTTTTTCATAGAATCATCTCCATTCATTAGAACACTTTAATTTCCACCGCATTTCGGACAAATTCGCTCTTATAAATTCGAGCCTATTATGTTCTTGTAAAGCTAATATTTTATTACCCCTGATACTATTAATTCAATCAATACACTCATGCTTTAAAAATTAATGAAATTCTATCTCATATTCTCCCAGATCATAAAAACTCATCACAGTAGTCCTTATCATACTCTGTGCATTTTCAGCCGCTCTGACTAACAGCCCCTTACTCAATGCTGACTCTTCTGCTTTTATTTGCGCTTCAGAAATATTTAAATTCATGTCGGAAAATGTAAATGCATTAAATGGGTTGTTTTTTTCGTCATATACAATTAAGCTGTCAAAATCCACTTCCGAACTCAAAATATCCGCATCCGGCAAATCAACTGAAATAGTCTTATTTACTTCATTCACTTTTACTTTTATCTCATTGAAATTTATACCCGCCTTAATGAGCCCCTCATAGCTATAAATCACCCTGCTGTTCGTGAATGGAACCTCTAAACCCACTACCGTTCTATTAGGTTTTTCAGCCGTCTGAGCAATTAAATAACCATATTCCATCGTAGCTAATTCGCCAATTTCTTTAATATTTCCTTCAATATTCATAATCGAAATAATTGCAGGCTCCTTATTATAATCTGCCAACTTTAAACCAATTATGAAGGCACTGCCTATTGCTACTAAAACTATCAATACCATCAATTTTGAAACCAACTTCTCATTTTTTTTCATTCTGATATTTTCTCCCATACTTATTAACAAAGAATATTCATTAGTTTTTCCGTTTTTCTATCTAATTCTACATCATATCATATCATATCATATCATATCATTAGAATTTCATACCGCTCTTTAACTTTATTGCCATATTAATCCTTTTCCTGAATTTGTAAACCCTCTACCGTACGAAACTAAATAAATTGATAAGTTAGCGCAGTCCCCACAGTTTTTCTGCATATTTTGATTGCTATGTGCATCAAATAGTGTTGAACGCTCCCCCACCTATAGAGGTGGGGGATTCTTGGGTAGGGCAAACCAATGTTCACTAATTTACCAAGCTATCTCCACAGTTCCTGCGGTTGTTTTGTATGACAACTAAGCAGATTACTACATTAGCAACTGCTGCAGTCCTTTATTCAAAATATTCACAGCTGCATTTTTATCACGTTGATGATTTGCTCTGCAGAATTGACCAGTCCATTCTCTGATTTTTAGGTCATTGACAAGCGAGTTTTTATAGCCACAACCTGAACATATCTGTGAGCTTGCAAAATTTCGTGGTACAGAAA
>JBATTG010000181.1:0-5402 GCA_049670425.1 Proteocatella sp. | reverse complement strand
TCTTTGAGTACCTCTACAAATACAGTTGGAACCCCTTCTCCCAAATACATATATGCGTGAAGAAGTGTATCTGTAAATTTTGCTGTATTTTTTGTCTTTAATGCATTTACAAGTTTATAGCTTATTCCTGATATTTTATTCTCTGCCTTTTTATTTGAATAAGCCTTTCTTAATTTTTCACCATGCTTCTGACATTCTTCTATTTGCTTATATCCAACCATCTTCCCTTTTCCTTTCATGAAATTATCGTTAATAGTTAATATTGATTTGATTACCCCTGTGCGTTTAGTATTTTGATTTAAAAGTTCTCTAAATAGCTTTGATAATAATTGAAACTGACTTCTATTATTATATACATTTTGTAGCACTTCATAGTAAACATTTATATATGAACCTTCCGATGTTTTCACTTTAATATTCAGAAGTTTTGATAGTTCCTTATGATTTTTTTCTATCAATATAAGTTTATCCTTAGCTAAAATATTAAATGTATACGGTCGCAATGAATTTTTCGAATCATATTTTATAACCTGTATGTTTCCGATTTGTTTTGGCGTATTCCCTACTTCTTTTGATTTCATTATATTAACTATATTGTAATAATTTTCTTGTTCCATTTGATCAATAGATTTATCTCTGTTTAATGCTATTTTGTTTATAAACACAAGATTGCTTACTTCACTATTTTCATTTACAAAGAAACCTTGCCCTGATATCATATTAAAACCAGCTGGCACGCAACCATACACAAGATTACAGACTGGGCATATATATGAATCTGACATGTGATTCCAGAAATGTGAGCTTTTTCTACCTGTATCAACTCCGATTCCCTTCAGACAAGTAATATCATATGAATCTGGCTTTGAAAGTTTATTTAGCTTTCTATCGCATTGAATACAATTGTATTTTGCTTTCTCATTAACACTGTTCAAATATTTCTGTGTATTTGTTCCAAATTCTTCAGTTGCAATATTATACATATCACTATTGCTTGCTAATGGATGTAAAAAATTTACCCCAGACCAAAATGGTTGTATCGCATCATACATTACATTCTTTGCATTTATATATCTTTTAACATTGTTTTTTTCTAAGTACTCTGCTATTATCACGTAAATTTTAGCTGTTTTTTCAATATCATCAAACACATCTTCTATTTTTTGATTTTTCTTTAATATGATTTTTTTGCAATTTTTTGATTCTAACTCTAGATTTAAGCTATCATCTCCTGATAATCCATATGCACTCTTATAGCTATTTGACTTGACTTTATTTTTCATGTATTCTACTTTGCCATTAATTTTTTTTAAAAAGGCATCGGTTTTACCATTAGCTTCATCTACAGCTTCCAATATTCTTTTTCTATCCATTGTTTCAAAATAGCTCTTTTCCGACACAATTTGAGACCATGTTGTAAATTTTTCATATTTATCTACAAGGTATCCGAAATACTTGTCACCAAAATCTTCAAGTTCCTCTTCATCAAATTCTATATAGTTATTTCTTTTTAATACATCCACTTCTGCATTTTCAAGTATATTGCACAGTCCTACAATTCCAGCATTGTATAACCAATCCGATGTCTCAATTCTTATTTTTGACATGACTTCACCTCCCCTACAAAAGTTCTATCGCTCCAAAACCTTGTCCTCTTCTGAATCCTAGTCCTAACTGATTCAATTCAGTCAAGTCTTGAGAATTTCCTTTTAATTTAAATATCCCTTCATAAGCATCAACTGAAAGAATTCTATTCTTATCTTCAAATCCTTTTATATCGAGTTTTACGACTTTCTTTTTCATATCAATTGGTTGGAACTCCAGTTTTTCAAATAACCCATAGCCTCTATAATTTACAAGTACTTTTTCACTTATATAGTTCAGTTCTTCTATAAAATTGGGGTCATCTACCGCTATTTCTCTCTTGTCTTTTCCTTTTATAAATATTGGTGAAATAGTTTTAAACACCGCTGCTTCACGCTTTATTGGACTATGCATCTTAGCGTATATTTTTTGAATTTTCAAATCATAATGTTTGTACTTGATTTCTCTGTTTGAAACCAAGCCATTATAGGTTCTTATGATAAATTCCTGGTCTGGTGAGGATATCACCATTACCACTTTGTTTTTAATATCAAATTCATCACCATTAATTTCATAATCAAAAGCTCTAATTGCAAAACAAAAATTTTTGGTATTTTTGTTGCTTCTACCATCTGTATATTTGTACATACTTTCCATATACTCATTTGATTGTCTTGATAATGCATGCTTTATAATACTGACCCCAAGCATTTGGCTTGCAATTGGAAAGCTCTTACATTTTATTTCAAGTATTAGCTTCATATATTCTTATCCCCCTTTATTTATTATCGATTATATATTCATTATAAACCTTATTGTTGTCATATATGGTCACTTTAATAATTTTCTAAACTTTTTTTGTAAATTTTAATAATCCCGTTTCTCAAATCTCTAGGCTCCATCACAATACAATTATTCCCCATCTGCAATATCCATGATTCTATCTGAGTTTTACCTTCCATCTTAGCAGTATATATCAAATGACCTTTTTCATAAAAATCTTCATATTGCTCATTTTCAACCCACTTATTTTCTTTAAAATATTGAGCATAAGGATAGAATATCTTTAATTTTATATCCAGTGTACCATCTTTATATATTCCCAGTGAATCAGATAGATAGGTTTTTAGGCTGAAGTTACCATCCATTTCAAATAAATCATTCAAAGTCTTAATATCATATATTCGTATAAATTTGAATTGCCTTATTTCGTTTCTTTTTTCACAATACCCAATTAAATAGTAGGCTCCCTGATAAAAATTAATACCATATGGTCTGACAACTCGTTCGCTTTTTTCACCAGAAAAATTTTCATAACTTAAGATTATTTTTTTTCGACTTATTCTGGCATCATTTATTTTTTGCCATTTAATTTTTTCCTTTCCATAGTCTTGAATCGTATGATTACTCTTCATAATAAATTCAAGATTATTTGGATTTTGCACATCACTAATACAATTTAATTTTTCTATTGCGGTTTCAATTTCTTTTATATATGGAAAACTACTCTTGTCAATTTGTTTTGCCATAAGATTCAATGACTTCACTTCATCCTTGCTTAATGACATATCTAAAAGATATTCCCTTCCCACAAGTTCATAACCCCCGTATCTACCTCTTGTTTCCTTTATATTTAATCCTGCACTTTCTAAATCATCTCTGTAGCGACTTACTTCTCTTTCACTTACTTCCAATATTTCAGCCAATTCTTTGCGAGATGCTTTGCCTCTATTTTTCAATATCGACAACATCTTTAATGCATTCCCTACTTTACTCATTAATTCAGCCCCAATTCTTTTTTTAATATGTAATAATTTAATTCTATCAGAGTTATGTTTTATTGTATACAAAAACCCCCTAAAAGCGTTAGTCACTCGTAGGAGGTTTCCAGTTGTTGTATTGTATTTTGAGAAAATAATTGTTTTAAATCTGTTACATCATGCCTGGCATTCCGCCGCCCATAGGCATCATTGGTTCACTTGACTTGATATCTACTACTGCTGCTTCTGTAGTAAGGAATGTTCCTGCTACTGATGCCGCATTTTGAAGTGCAGATCTTGTTACTTTAGTAGGGTCTATGATTCCGGCTTCGATCATATTCACATATTTCTCGTTAAGAGCATCAAAGCCCATGCCTTTTCCGGCTTTTTTAACGTTTTCTACTATTACTGCGCCTTCAAGTCCTGCATTTATTGCTATTTGTTTAAGTGGCTCCTGAAGCGCCTTTGCAACTATCTGAGCTCCAATTTTTTCTTCACCAACAAGAGTAGCTGCAAGTTCTTCTACATTGCTTATTATGCTTACAAGCGCTGATCCGCCGCCTGATACTATTCCCTCTTCTACTGCTGCTCTTGTCGCATTAAGTGCGTCTTCCATTCTAAGTTTTCTCTCTTTAAGCTCAGTTTCAGTTGCTGCTCCTACTTCTATTACTGCAACCCCTCCTGAAAGTTTTGCAAGTCTTTCCTGAAGTTTTTCTTTGTCAAATTCCGATGTTGACTCTTCTAGCTGTCTCTTAATAAGGGATACTCTGTCCTTGATAGCGTTTTTGTCTCCAGCACCATTTACTATGACAGTGTTGTCTTTTGTTATCTTGATGCTTCCTGCTCTTCCAAGCATTGCCATCTCAACTTCTTTAAGATCAAGACCTACTTCTTCTGAAATCACTTGACCTCCCGTTAGGATAGCTATGTCTTCAAGCATAGCTTTTCTTCTGTCTCCGAAGCCTGGTGCTTTTACTGCTATTACTTCAAAAGTTCCTCTTAGCTTGTTGACTACAAGAGTTGCGAGTGCTTCCCCTTCGATGTCTTCGGCTATTATAAGAAGTTTTCTTCCCTGCTGAACTATTTGTTCAAGTATCGGAAGTATTTCCTGGATGTTATTTATTTTCTTGTCTGTTATAAGGATAAGCGGTTCCTGAAGGTTGGCTTCCATTTTTTCCATGTCTGTTGACATATATGATGAAAGGTATCCTCTGTCAAACTGCATTCCCTCAACAACTTCAAGTGTAGTATTCATAGATTTTGATTCTTCTATTGTTATTACTCCGTCTTTACCTACTTTTTCCATAGCATCTGCAATAAGCTTGCCTACTTCTTCATCGCCTGCTGAAATTGCAGCTACCTGCGATATTGATTCTTTGTTTTCTATCTGTCTTGAATCTGCTTGAAGTGCATTTACTGCTACTATTACGGCCTTGTTTATCCCTTTTCTAATTAGAATTGGATTTGAACCTGCCGCAACATTTTTAAGTCCTTCTCTGATTATCGCCTGTGCAAGTACGGTTGCTGTAGTCGTTCCATCTCCTGCTACGTCATTTGTTTTTGTAGCAACTTCCTTAACTATCTGAGCTCCCATATTTTCAAATGCATCTTCTAGCTCTATTTCCTTAGCTATTGTTACTCCGTCATTTGTTATAAGCGGTGTACCGAATTTTTTATCAAGGATTACGTTTCTTCCTTTTGGTCCTAATGTTACTTTTACAGTATCTGCCAGTTTATTAACGCCTATTTCCAATGATTTTCTTGCGTCTTCTGCGAATTTAATTTCTTTTGCCATAATTTTCATTCCGTTGCCAAAACCTTATAAAACTCTATAACGCTTGTTTAATTTCCTGTTCATCGTGTCCGATTTGATAATTCCGAGGAATATACTACTTTCGTTTACTATAACACTCCGAGGACTTAAATTCCCATACAACGAATGGTACATATTAACATTATCGTTTAGGTGATTTATGCTAATTGGTATCTTGAAAGATTTATACTTGCATTGTAATCTCTATCTATAACAGAGCCGCAATTTTCGCAAATATAAGTTCT
>JBATTG010000180.1:0-5991 GCA_049670425.1 Proteocatella sp. | reverse complement strand
GGGCTGTATAATCGGAGGTATTTGGAGAAATCTATTAACGAGTTGGACAATGATGCAAATTTACCTTTGACAATAATGGCGCTGGATGTGAATGGATTAAAATTGACAAATGATGCTTTTGGTCATCAAATGGGTGATCAATTGCTCAAGACCGTTGCTGACATATTGAAAAATACTTGCAGAGCAGAGGATATAATATGCAGGGTCGGGGGAGACGAATTTATTGTCTTATTACTAAATGCCGATGAAGATCATGCAGAAGAAGTAAGAAGAAAAATTATAGATGTTTCAACTAAAGTGAAATTGGATTCAATTATGGTTTCTTTAGCAATTGGATATGCAATTAAGCAAAATAGCTATGAAGATATAAATACTATCAAAAAAATTGCAGATAGCAATATGTATAAAAATAAAGCAAAACACGGTAGAATAATGAGAAGTAAGACTATTGAGACTGTGATTCAAAGTATCAATAATAATTATGAGCAGGAACAAATTCATACAGAAAGAGTATCTCAATATTGTGAGGCCATCGCAAGGGAAATGAATCTGAATGAAAAAGACATAGAAAATATTAAAATGGCGGGTATGCTACATGATATTGGTAAAATTATATTGCCAGCAGAGTTGCTGAGCAAGTCAGAGAAACTTACCGAAGAAGAATTTGAATTGATTAAGAAGCATCCAGAAACTGGATACCAAATATTGAAATCAGTCGATGAATACAGCTCTATAGCGGAGTTGGTTCTTTATCACCATGAACGCTTTGATGGCAAAGGTTATCCGGAAGGGTTGAAAGCGCAAGAAATTCCGTTTGAAACTAGAATTATATCTGTAGCAGATGCCTACGAGGCGATGACGGCGAAAAGACCTTATCAAAAAATGAGAAGCAAGGAAGAGGCTGTAGAAGAGCTTAAAAGATGTTCTGGAACCCAGTTTGATCCAGCGGTTGTAAACGTCTTTATTGAGAAAGTTTTATACTGCAGCGAATGATTATTTCTCAAATTTATCAAATAAGGCTAGAACGTGCTCTGGGGTTTTAGCCTATACACATATTTTTATTTTTAGAAGGGGTACAATTGTGAAAAAATATGATTGGCGTGTAAAATTTTCTGCATTATTAATACTTTCATCAGTGTTGTTATATTCTTTTCACTATATTATTTTTAAAGATGCACATCATTTATTTATATTTCTAGTTGGAGAATTAGCATTTATACCAATTGAGGTTTTATTGGTAAGTTTGGTTATTGATAGAGTTATCAAAGAGAGGGAAAATGAAGTCTTATTGGAAAAATTAAATATGATAATTGGAATATTTTTTAATGAAGCAGGGACACCTATTTTGAAATATTGTACATCAATAGATCCGGATGTAGATAAAATATCAGATTTTTTAATAGTTGAACCGAATTGGGAAGATAAAGACTTCAAAGAAGCACTCGAAAAATTGAAATACCATAAATTCGAAATCATATTTGATGAAGTGGATCTTGATAAAATAAAAGATTTCCTCTTACTAAAAAGAGACTTTCTGCTGAAGCTTCTGGAAAATCCTAATTTGCTTGAACATGAAACTTTCACTCATCTGTTAACTTCAGTATTTCACCTGGAGGAAGAACTGTATTCAAGAGATTTAACAAAACTAAGAGACTGTGAAAAAGAGCATATTGAGGTTGACATAAAAAGAGTTTATGAAACAATTGTTAGCCAGTGGCTGATGTATATGAAACATCTTAAAAATACCTTTCCATATTTATTTGCCACAGCAATGCTGAATAATCCCTTTGATGCAAGAAGCAGAGATGAGATTGAAGATAGTATTAACAAAATATACCACAGCAGCAAAAAATAAGATAAAACAAATCAAATTTAATGGATAAAAAAAGTAAGGACAGGTAAAGATTCCTGTCCTTACTTTTTAAAAATCTGGCATAATCAATCACGTGTTCTAATTCCTCAGGGGTAAGTGTTTCAAATATATTTTGAGCATTTAAGAATTAAGGAAGCATACAGTACATAGATATTTTCATTCATCCCCTTTTTTACATGATATTTCAAGGGACTGACAATTTATTTTTTGCAATAAAATAGACTGGTATACACCAGTCTATTAGTCTTTATTTGGTTTGCAACGGGTTCATCAAATTCTAAACATTGAATCTGAACAGTACTACATCGCCATCTTTCATAACATAATCCTTGCCCTCAAGTCTAACAAGACCTTTTTCTCTTGCGCTTGTAAGGTTACCACCGTGAGCCATAATCTCATCGAATGATATAGTTTCTGCTCTTATGAATCCTCTCTCGATATCAGAGTGGATTTTTCCGGCAGCCTGAGGAGCTTTAATGCCTTTTACTATAGTCCAGGCTCTAGTCTCTTGAGGTCCAGCAGTAAGGAAAGATATAAGTCCAAGAAGAGAATAACTTTCTGTTACAAGCTTATCAAGACCTGATTCGCTTAAACCAAGCTCTTCAAGGAACATTGATTTCTCATCGTCTTCAAGCTGAGATATTTCAGCTTCTATCTGAGCACATACTACAATAACACTCGAATCTTCAGTTTTTGCGAATTCTCTTACTATTTTAACAAATTTATTGTCGTCTCCGTTGTTTGCAACATCACCTTCAGCAACATTGGCAACATATATAATTTGTTTGTAGCTAAGCAGATTGAGTGATTTAACAAACTCATGCTCGTCTTTTGTAAAATCGGCAGTTCTGGCAGATCTTCCGTCTTCAAGAGTCTCTAGAACTTTTTTAAGAGTCTCTACTTCGGCAGAAAGGGACTTGTCTACTTTAACTAATTTTATAGACTTATTAAGTCTTCTTTCAACAAGGTCTATATCTGAGAATATAAGTTCTAAGTTTATTGTTTCAATATCGCGAAGTGGGTCAACGTCACCATCGACATGAGTAATGTTGTCATCTTCAAAACATCTTACAACATGAACAATGGCTTCAACTTCTCTTATATGAGATAAGAATTTGTTTCCAAGGCCTTCGCCCTTGCTTGCGCCTTTTACAAGTCCAGCTATATCGTAAAACTCGATAAAAGTTGGAACTATTTTTTTTGAATCGTAAATCTTAGCAAGTTGTTCAAGTCTCACATCTGGTACAGAAACAACTCCTACATTAGGCTCAATCGTACAAAATGGATAGTTGGCAGACTCTGCCCCAGCTTGCGTTATTGCGTTGAACAATGTACTTTTTCCTACGTTTGGTAATCCTACTATTCCTAATTTCATTTATATAAATTCCTTTCAAATAATTATCAAAATCTCAACTATAAATTATACTATAAAATTAATATAATTACAACTGATTAAGTTTACTTATAAAGTTTTCGAGAATAACTGCAGTCATCCCCCATATAACTTTATCCTTGTATCTGTAAAAATATGTTTTATGTTTTGCATTTCTAAATTTGTAGTCTTTTCCATTTGGGATTAAATTAAATGGAAAATTTTCATCGAAATTTGGAATAAGTGAATTTACATGTTCTTCTGGGGTATAATTAACTAGGAAAGATATTGGTACTGTAAAAAACGAATCAACCTCATCAGAATTAATGGTAATATCAGCAATACTTGATATTTTTCCTAAAAAGCTATGAATTATTACACCAAAGGGACTTACCAAAAGATCTAGTTCAGATACAATGTCTATTTTATCGTTGGAGAGGCCAAATTCTTCATTAGTTTCTCTCAAAGCGGTTTCGAGTGGAGACTTGTCTGATTCCTCAAGTTTACCACCGGGAAAAGAAACTTCGTTTGGCTGGGTATTTAATGTAGAAGATCTAACTTGGAATACAATGTTTAATTCCTCTTCAATTTCTACAAGGGGAATTAATACGGAGGAAATCATGTAGTCTTTTGAAGATAAGATATATCGTTGATAATTTGTGAAATAATCTTTTATTTGTTTGTAATTCATGGCTGCTCCTTGTTTGAATTTATAAAACTAAGGTAAATATTAAATATAAAATATAAAAACTTAAAAGTAGGTGGTAAGTATGAAAATGGATAATAAGTTCAAAATATCAGATGTCATAGATAAGCTTGGAGATATAAAATATGTTAAAGAACTTTTTAATATGTTGAAAAATAAAAAAGTTTCAATTGTCAAAAAAAGTACAATATTAGGCTTATTGCTCATAATGATAATATATATAGTTTCACCACTGGATATTCTTCCGGATTTAGTCCCGGGTTTGGGTATAATCGAAGATATGTTAGTGGGGATAACTATGTTAGCTTTTATAGGCGGTCTTATAGAAAAGGAAATTTCAAAGACTAAACCTGAAGAAGCATTTAAAACTAAGACGGGTAAGAGTAAAATTGTAAATTTTAAAATTGAGGGCACATCCAGTGAAAAGTTGAATAATAAGAATAAAGATAACACTAATGATAAAAATGAATAATGCATTTGCATTATTCATTTTTATTTAAGATGTTTCCCAATTCTTCTATAAGAAGTTCATTAGAACTGTGACTAAGAGTACATATTCTAAAGAAGGTATTATCCAAGCCGGTGAAGGAACTGCAATTTCTAATAGCAATTCCTTTTTTTATGAGCTCATTATAAATATCAACTGCATCAAAATTTTTGTCCAGTATTTCACAGAGGATGAAATTTCCGCTGCTTGGATAGGCTTTGATACTTTCGAATGAAGAAAGGCTGTTTTTGAGGTAAGTCATTTCTGTGGAAATTTTTGCATAGGTATCTTGGATATAATCTTTATCGCTGAACATGATTTCGCCCATAGTAGATGCGACTATGTTAATATCCCATAGGTGAAATTTTGAGTTTATAAATTTTTGGGCTTCTATGTCAGAAGTAATGGCATAACCGAGCCTTATTCCTGGAGTAGAGAAAAATTTGCTGGTACCTCTTATTACAAAAATATTTGAATTTGCAGTTGTCAAAGAGGTAGCTGAATATACTTCTTTGTCTGAAAATTCAATATAAGTTTCGTCAATCAGTATATTTGCGCTGATATTTTTTGAAATATATTCTATTTCATTTTTAGAAAGAATTGTTCCTGTTGGATTGTTCGGATTACAGATAATCAGTAAATCGATATCATTACCGTTGATAAAGTTGACTATTTCCTGTTTATCTATTTTAAAATCATTATTTTTGTCTAGAAAAAATCTCTCGATTTGCGAACCGACATCATTAAGCTCATTTTCGTATTCTGAATAGGCCGGTTGAATTAAAAGTGATTTTTCGGGTGATATATATTTGATATAGTTTGAAATTAGGGATGTAGCGCCATTGCCTAACATTATATCTTCGCGCTTACAATTGCAATATAATGAAATGGAATTTTTTAAATTGATATATTCAGGGTCGGGATAAATGGAAACTATATCCATATGGTTTCTTACATACTCTACGGCTTTGGAATTTGCTCCAAACGGGTTGATGTTAGAACTGAAATCTAAAATTTCATCAATATTAAAATTATATTTTTTCGATAGTTCAAATAAATTTGCTCCGTGCTTTTTACTCATTGTACACCTCTCAGATTATATTTAGTAAGTATATTCTATGGCAAATTCAAGCGATATACAAGAACAAAATACTTTTAATCAAATTTTATTAAAAATTGATATAATATGTATTGACATTATAAAAACAATACACTATAATTGAGATAGGTTATCAATTGGATATGAAAATCATTTTTAAATAGAATATATAGAAAGAGGTGGTCTTATGCCATTAAGTATGGCTGGAAGCAATAAGGACGTCGTTGTAGTAGATTTTAATGGAACCTCTGATGTAAGAAAACGACTTAATGAATTAGGCATGGTTAAAGGCAGCAAGATTAAAATAATTCAAGGCTCAAAAAACGGTTCTATGCTGATAAAAGTACTGAATTCGAAATTAGTCATTAACATATCTACAGCACACAATGTTATAGTGGCGTAGGATGAGATTTCAATTAAATCATATGGCTTGAAATTTGAAATAATTTTAATT
>JBATTG010000179.1:0-12510 GCA_049670425.1 Proteocatella sp. | reverse complement strand
TACGAATACAATCGACTGGACTATAACTGTAAACAGTAAGGGAAACCAGCTTACAACGGCTTCAGTCATACACGACATGATTGATATTACAAAACTCGATTTTGTGGAAATCAAAGACAGCGCTGGTGATGTAATTGGAGCTTCAAGCTACACTTATGACTCAGGAACGGGAGCCTTGGATTATCAGTTGCCAGGAGAATTTGATGCGCCTTACAGCATCACCGTGGTGACAGGGCTGAAAGATGATGTATTCGCAGCTGAAGGCAATAAAACAATCGAAAATACGGCAGTTATAAAAGATGCCGGATTGCCAGTATCCAATGAAACGACAGCAAGCCAGGCTATTGCCATAGACTGGATAAGCAAATCGGGTAAAGAGGGAACTCCAATTGGTGAGGTTCGAACGATTGACTGGACCGTAAAAGTAAATATGAATAAAAGAGATATAAGCGGTGCTTTATTTACTGATGAAATACCTTCAGGTCTGGAACTTATGGAAGGTACCGTAAATATCAAGGCGGGAGATACGCAGGCAACATCTCTGGTAAAAGCTTTGGATATAGGGAAACTGGATGAAACACACTATTATTATGAGGCTTTGATACCGAGTGTGAATAACACATTTGATGCTACAACTCAGATAGCAGAGCGTATAAAGTATAAGTTTGCAGCTGATTCAAAAGATATTTACACGATTACGTATACAACCATAGTGACTCAGAATGATATTTTGGATTCCAATACGAAAGTGAATTTCAGGAATTATGCTGGTCTTGAGCTTTCAGGGGGATTGAAATACTTTGCGTATGGCGAAGCGGGTGTTGGGACAAACCTGATTTCCAAAGGTGGAAGTTATAACCGCTCAAATCACAGGATAACCTGGACCATAACGGTAAACAGTAACCAGATTGATCTTCAGGATGCAGTTGTAAGGGATATAATTAATTCTGATGAAAAATTTGTAGAGGGAAGCTTAAACCATAACGCAGCACCAGGGGCAGTAGTTTCGTATGTTACTGATACCAAGCTCCTGACAGTTGATCTTGGAGATATAGGAAAGAACACAAAAATAATCACTTTCGAGACAGAGGTTGTAAATCCCGAGAATTATGCCACAAACTATGATAGTCCACAGTTTTGGAATTATTCAAATAAAGTAGAATTAGAAGCTAGTAGAGGCGCAATTCCTTTGCCGACACTTTCTTTTACAGGATATGCTCACGTATATAGCAAGGTTATTGAAAAGGTCGGAACGTCCTATGATTATTCAAGCAAGGAACTGAACTGGAAGCTTACTGTAAATCAGAACAAGATGCCAATATCAGATGCATTAATAACGGATAATATACCGAAAGGGCAGTCGTATGTTGAGGATTCATTTAAACTTTCCAACGAGGCAGGGACGGATGTGACCAGCAGCTCAGGAACAATCTTACTGTCTGAGACTGATAAGGTAGAGACCTTGACATATAGGTTTGCTGCACCCATAACAGGTCAGTACAGCGCAGTATTCAAGACAAAATTAGATGATGCTTACGCAGCTGAGCTGTTTGCAGCTTCAGGAGACAAGATTCTTTCCAACAGCGCTACTATAACGGGAGGCGACATACCTGATGGCGGAGTAACTGTGACGGCAAGTAAGACAGTTGAAAACACGGTTATAACGAAATTCGGAGTACAAAAAGATGGCTTAAAGGATAACCCGATTGTGTGGACCGTGGTGGTGAATTCAAATCAGATAAAAATTAATGATGGAGTCATTACCGACAAATTGTCACCAAGCCTGGATTTTGATGCAAATACGGTAAAACTCCATGAAGTATCTATAGATAAAGATGGGAATCAGACCCTAGGAAGCGAAGTAGCTCAAGATGACTTTAATAAGTCAAATATCATATTTGACTATGACACCAATGAAGTCAAGTTTCTGCTGCCATCGCCTACAGAAAAATGCTATCAGCTTACATTTGAAACCGAGATAGTGGATGCCACCACAAGTATTTCAAACGTGGCAACCTTTGAAGGTACAGGGGAAGCGATAGATCAAAGCTCAGAAGTACAAGCTGTAAGCGTACAGGTTTCAAGTGGAAGTGCAATCTTAAGCAGAAGACCAGGGGTTATAAGAATAATCAAGAAGGATTTTGCGGATGATAAAGCTTTAGCGGGAGCAGAATTTGAAGTAATAGACAGCTTTGGAATCGTAAAGGGAAAGGTTATAACAGATGAAGCGGGAGCAGGCGAAATAAACCGACTGAAAATAGGTGAAACGTATACCGTCAGCGAAAGCAAAGCACCCGCAGGATACGACATGGACGAGACTCCACAGGTGGTGACGCTTGTTGCAGAGGATGATAAATACAATCCCAGAGAGCTCACCTTCAAAGACGAGGCAAGCTTAAGAACTGTAAGTTTTACAAAAGTTTCTGATGATACAAACTCTGTTCCTGTTGAAGGCGCTCAGTTCAGTATTTTTGCAAAGAGCGATACCGATTTTTCAGATCCTCTTTGGACGGCACAAAGCAATTCATATGGAAGCGTAATATTTGACAAGGTAATATTTGGGGAATATATCCTCAAGGAGACCAAAGCTTCAGCAGGTTATGTGCTCAATCCACAGGCATACAGCGTAGAAGTCGGAAAAGACGCTACAGTTGAGATTTTTAAAACTGGTGATACGGCCAAGACTCCGGTTACTGAAATAATAAATCAAAGAGTAAGAGCCGATATTCAGATTAAAAAAATAGATAAAGATTCACAGCTCCTTAAAGATGCAGAATTTGGATTATACAGAGCTCCTTATTTAAAAGGTGATATTCCGATTGAGACCGCATTAACAGATGAAAATGGAATAGCAAAGTTCAAAAATATTCTTTATGGTGAATATTTTGTTCGCGAAACTGTGGCGCCAAGTGGCTACGACCTTAATGAAGAAGTTAAGGTTGCGAAAGTCATTTCTGGTAATCAGGTAGACCTTACTTTCGTTAACAAGGCGACGCCGAGAACTGTCATATTTAAAAAACTTTCGGACATAAGAATGCCGGTTTCAGGTTCACAGTTCAGCATTTTTGCTAAGAGCGATACTGATTTTTCGGATGCTCTAAGCATTATAGAAAGTGATTCAGAGGGAAATGTAGTATTCAACGATGTTACCTTTGGAGAATACACCCTTAAAGAAACCAAAGCGCCAGCAGGCTATGTGCTCAATGAGCAGGTATACAGCGTGGAAGTTGAAAAGGATGGGATGGTAACTGTATTTGAAGCGGATGATACGGCTAAGACTCCGGTTACTGAAATAACAAATCAAAGAGTAAGAGCCGATATTGTGATTACAAAGACAGATACATCCGGTACAAGACTTCTTGAAGGTGCGGAATTTGGACTGTACAGGGAGCCTTATTCAAAAACTGATACCCCAGTCGAAACAAAGGTAACAGATGCAAATGGGATAGCAACATTTAAAGATATTCCTTATGGAAATTACTTCGTTCTGGAAACTATGCCGCCAAGAGGATACAGACTAAACGGAGAAGGAAAAGATGCGAATATAATATCTGGTGATGCTGTGAAACTTAATTTTGAAAATAGGAAAAAATCTAAAGATTTAATCATAGAAGAGGAAGAAGAAAGAAGCACATCGGCTCAAGGTGGCGGGGGAACTAATCCAGCTACGGAAACAAGTGATGCTAAAAATATTGAAGTCAATCCAGCTACTGAAACTGATAATCAAAATACTGCGGTCAATCCAAATGCAGAAATAACAGATGATCCAGCTTCAGTTAATCAAATGGGCAATGTAAATTCAGGGCAGACTTCGCAAGCCAAAACTGATGAGCGAGCAACCTTGATTGGAAAAATAAGCAAAAATTCAAATAAAAGTGGATACAAAGATAATGCGGATGAACAGAATGAAGCTGCCATGCAGACTGAATCGCTAAATAATGATGATCCAAATGCCAATCCTAAAACAGGAGACAGCGGTCTGGGTGCGATACTGGCCTTGGCATTAGCAGCATATGGAGCTTTCAGAATAAAGTACAGCTATAAAAATGAAACGAAGTAGACGGTTCATTCGAATTGTGGACATAGTATTTATCACAATAATAATAGCGATAATATTTCAAATGGCTATAAAAGAAAGAGCATATGAGGAAAGCAGAGAACTTAATGAAATGCTGCGAAAGGATATGCAACGACAGGAAAATCAGGTTCCAGATGAGGATTTGGAGCCTGATTATACAAAATCAGTTCAAAAAAAATCGAACTTAAAAGCCATTAAAGATATTAATTCGGATGCCGTGGGATGGATATATGTCCGAGATACAAATATAGATTATCCCGTTATGCAAGGTCCGGACAATAACTACTATCTTAAAAACTCTTTTGAAAAAAATAAGAGCATTGTGGGGAGCATATACATGGATTATCGAAATAATTACTTGTTCACGGATCAAAATACGATAATATATGGACATGAGATGAATGATGGAAGTATGTTTTATGATTTGAAGTATATGAAAAGACCGGATTACGCAAAACAAAACAAAACAATAGCAATTACTTTGGATGACAAAGTGTTGGAATATGAAATATTTTCAGTATACCCTGTAGAAGCGGATTATGATTATCGTACTCCAAATTACAAAAACCTGAATGAATTCCAAGCATTTTTAAATCGCATTTCAAGAAAATCAATAGTGGAAATGGGTATCATGCCGGACATAAAAGACAAAATCCTAACACTGTCTACTTGCAGTAAGGATTTTAAAGACGCAAGGCTTGTCGTGCATGCCAGGTTGAAAACTGAAGTAATTCAATAAGATTTATGATTGAGAATCAGGGCTATTTTTTGTAAAATAGCCCTGATTTTTTTTTGAACGCTGAAATATGAAAACCATGCCGATTTTCGATAGCGGAGGGAGATGGTTAAAATAGTGCACAAAAATGTAGAATTTGAATCATAAAAAGGATATAATATGATAAACATAACAGAATATATTTATTAGGAAAGGGGTCGGGGATGAATATTGAAAATATGATAATCAATTTTTTTGTCAGTTGTATGCCTCTTATAGCTATAGTAACAATTGCAGTAGCGATAGCATCATTTAGGCGAGCTGAAAAAGGCCTTTATTTTTCCAGTCTTCTGTTTGCTTTTTCCATTTATGTATTGGGCTATTTTTTAGAACTAAACTCTTCATCGCTCGAAGTTTTAACACTTGTTCGAAATATTGAGTATGCAGGGGTATTTCTGATACCAACTCTTAGCCTTTTGTATATTTGCCAGTTAACGGAGATTAAAGTTAAAAAAGTTTTCAAGAACATGTTATTTGTAATATCGATAATTCTTTGGTCATTTTTTATAACAAATCCTATCCATCTCCTGTTTTATAAAAAAATAGAGTTGTTTATAGGAGATTATGCCTTATTAAAAACAATAAATGGTACTTTCTATTACGTGGTAATAGGGTATTATATGCTTTCTCTGGCAATCTCAAGTGTTATTTTATTTAAAGCATATAAAATTGAGAAACAACAATACCTGAAAAGCGATATTGCTTTTGTACTTATAACATTTCAAATTGCATGGTTTCCGCTAATTTTCATTTTGCTGGGATTTAATAAACATATGGATATAGTACCGTATACTATAATAGCAATGTGCATAGTATTATTGATTAATGAAATCAAGAGAAATATTTTGGAGCTACATATAAAAAAATGGGAAAGTATATTCAATGGTATAGAAGAACCCGCATTTTTAGTTAATATAGATGGGGCCATAGTCAGTTCAAACAAAATGGCAGACAGTCTGCTTAGCGCAATGGAAGGAAACCTGGAAACTGTAATTAAGGAGATGGATAAATGCATATCAACTAGACTGCCGATGCTGTTCACCGCAGATGGTGGAGGCAGATGGTTTGACATAAGGAAGAATGATTTTCAGGCTAAAAGCAAGTTTTACAATTATTTGCTTATAGAAATAACCGATCGCAAGCTGATAGAGGAAGAAATCAGGGAGAACAAGAAGTTTCTTGAAACTTTGTTGGAATTTATGCCTACGCCTGTATTCTACAAAGATATTAACGGCATATATTTAGGGTTCAATAAGGCTTTTGAGGATTTCTTTGGTAAGACAAAGGAGGAATTGATTGGCAAAAGTGTATTTGATATCAATCCTTATGAGCTGGCTAAAATATATCATAGCAAGGATATGGAACTGCTTGAAAAACCATCAGTACAGGTATATGAGACGCAGGTTGAAGATGCAAGAGAAGTTTTACATGATGTTATTTTTCACAAGGCGACGATTACTAATTTGGCTGGAGAACCAGCTGGGCTCATAGGTACTCTGCTTGATATTACGGAACGTAAAAAGCTGGAAACGGAACTCTCAAATGAGAAGAAACTCTTGGAAACGACATTGATATCTGTAGGGGATGGTGTAATATCAACCGACAATGAGGGGCATATAGTATTTTTAAACAGAGCTGCGGATTTTTTGACTGGCTGGTCTCAAGTCGCAGCGGAAGGAAAGGTATTTGAAGAGGTATTTAATGCAGTAAATGAGGCTACAGGCGAAAAGCTTGAAAATATAGTCAAGAAAGCACTTGAGAAAAAGAGTAAAGTTGAATTGGCAAACCATACGCTATTGGTTTCAAAAGACGGAATTCCAAGGCCTATAGAACACAGCGCGGCACCTATTGTACAGGAGAATGGGGAAATTATTGGAGCTGTACTGGTATTCAGAGATTGTTCTGAGAAAAAGCAGAAACAGGAAAGAATCGAGTTTTTGAGTTACCATGATCAACTTACAGGCCTGTACAATCGCAGGTTCTATGAAGAAGAATTGAAAAGGCTTGATGTAAAGCGAAACCTTCCCTTGACCATTGTCATGGGCGATGTAAATGGTCTGAAACTTATAAATGATTCCTTTGGACATTCAACGGGCGATGAGCTGATTAAAAGGGTGGCGCAAGTCATAACAAGAGGTTGCAGATCGGATGATATCATAGCCAGACTCGGAGGGGATGAGTTTGTAATCCTGCTGCCTAAGACGGGGGAGGTTGAAACCGAAAATATACTCAAACGTATCAACTGTTTGGCCTCAAAAGAGAAAGTTGAATCAATTGATATTTCTATCTCATTTGGTTATGAGACTAAACATAAAGATGAAGAAGAAATAAAGGATATATGGAAAAAAGCAGAAGATTACATGTATAAGAAGAAGCTTTTCGAGAGCCCAAGCATGAGGGGGAAGACGGTAAATACGATAATAAGCACTCTTCACGAAAAAAACAAACAAGAAGAAGAACATTCCCGTAGAGTTTCAGCATTATGCAAAGAAATGGGAATAGCAATTGGCCTGAGTGAACACAGGGTGGAGGTGCTTAAAACTGTTGGCCTGCTTCATGATATAGGCAAGATTGCCATAGATGAAAATATACTCAATAAGCCGGGAAAACTGACTGATGACGAATGCAAAGAGATACAGCGTCATTCTGAGATAGGTTACAGAATACTGAGTACCGTAAATGATATGTCTGAAATGGCAGAGTACGTATTATATCATCATGAAAGATGGGATGGCAAAGGCTATCCCAAGGGATTGAAGGCGCAGGAAATCCCTATTGAATCAAGGATAATTTTTATTGCAGACGCTTATGACTCCATGGCAAGTGACCGAAGCTATCGAGGCGCTATGGAAAAAGACAGGATATTAAATGAATTAAGAAAAAATGCAGGCACTCAATTTGATCCTGAACTAGTAAGTATATTTATTGAAGATGTGCTGGAGAAAAGTATGGGTATCTGATATGATGAGTCGAATGAAAGGACAAATGTCCTTTGGAAAAAGGACTGATGCAATATAGACAAGGGACAAAAATTGTATCTATAATTTAAGTATGAACTTTAAGCTTTAAGGAGGGGACAATGGCTGACGAAAATATACACATATATTCAATCACCAGGACAGAAGAGGATTACAACATTAGAGATCAATATAGGGAAAATAAATTTGATGCCAGTAAATCAATAGACTCGTTATTAAGGCTATTAGAGACCCAAAACTCAGAGACGATGGAGCATACAATAAGGATGAGAGATAATGCCATACTTGTTGGAAACTCATTGGGATTATCCATAAGTGAACTGTGTGAACTCGATTTAGCTACCAGGCTTCACGATATAGGCAAGATTACGATACCAGAAAATATACTTCTTAAGCCGGCGAAACTGACCGATGAGGAGTTTAGAATAATGAAGACTCACTCCGAAAATGGCTACAGTATAGTAACCGCTTCAAATGGGCTTGAAAGTATCGCGAGTGCAGTGCGTACACATCATGAGAGATGGGATGGTGGAGGATATCCACTGGCGTTGAAAAAAGAAGAGATTCCTATTATGGCAAGGATAATAAGTGTTGTTGATGCTTTTGATGCAATGACAAGCGAGAGGCCTTACCACGGAGCGGTTGATTTTAAAGATGCCATCGTAGAAATTATAGGATGCCGGGGTACTCATTTTGACCCGAAAATAGTAGATGTGTTTGTGAATGTCATCAGTTATAAAGTTTCCAATAAACCAGGTTCTATGTTTCGGTAGTGTATATTTAAGTGAAATTTTTGGAAAATACCAAGATTTTATTTTGATTTCAAACCTGGGAATCTGGGCACTCTTATTAATCTATGAATAAATATAAGGAGGGCTTATGTTTCCTAGATTGTTATTTTTATTTGCACTTATTATTATTTCTTTTAAAATTTTTCATCTTATTTATATCAAAACATTTAAACTTGAATTATGCAATGATGATTTTTATACTGGAGGAATCAAAAGTAATTCATTAAGAAGTCCGATGAATAGAAGAAAAATACATGATTCAAGGCGTTCAGGAACAATTAGACCGGCTATTACATATGAATCTACAAAGCAGTTAAAAGGGAATATGAGCTATAGTTCATATGAATCTTACAAAAAAGTGAATTTTTAATCAGAACAAAAAAAGTAGCGATAAGATGTAAACGCTACTTTTTTTGATTTATTTAAATATTATTAAGCGTGTATATTGTGGCCTGAACCCTGTCCTTTACATCGATTTTTTTAAATATTGTTGTTATTGAATTTCGTATTGTTTTGTCAGATAAAAATAACTTGCTGGCAATTTCTTTGTTGCTGAGCCCTTTTGATATGTAAGATAGAATTTCTTTTTCCCTATCTGTCAAATTCTCAAATGGGTCAGGGGGAATATTGGGCAAGGTTTCTATGCTTTGAGAGGCCTTATTTACAATGTTAAAGACCTGTTTTGTAAGAGTCTGATCTATATAATTACCACCTGCATACACATGCCGTATGGCATCAATAAGCGTTGTCCCTGCTGATTCTTTTAAAACATATCCGTTTACTTTAAGATCGATTGCTTCTTTTAGGGTATGAAAATCATTTTCGACGGTAAGCAGGACTATTTTAAGATGAGAACGGGACTTTCTTATAGATTTTACCGCATCAATTCCACTGAGGACAGGCATATTGATATCTAAGAGCAAAATGTCACAATCAGTATTATCTGCAAGCATTATAGCCTCACTTCCATCGGAACCCTCGGCAACTATTTGAATGTCGGGATAAAAAGATAAAATTTGCTTGAGACCTTCCTTTATTAAAGGGTGATCATCGACGATTATTATTTTAATGTATTGTGTCATATTACGTTAGTTTCCTCCTTGATAATTAATTATAGCGGCAATTGAATCTTGAACGTAGTGCCCTTGTTTTTGTCACTGTTAACATGGAACTGTCCGTCAAGGTCATTGATACGGGTTGAAATATTTGCAAGTCCATAGGATTTTTTGTTGTTTTGAAGAACTTCAAAATCGCTGGGAACTTCAAATCCGACACCATTATCCATGATATGGATGTACATATATTCAGCTGATGAATACAGACGAAGCATAACCTGGGTTCCATGAGCATGTTTTTTTATATTATTTATTAACTCTTGAATAATTCTGTATACAGTTATCTGAAGTGTGGGTTCTAATTTGGAAGGGTCTATTTCATAATAGAAGGTAATGTTGGTTTCTTCTGGATCTAAACTGGTATTAAGTAGATTTTCAATTGAACCCTTAAGCCCCATTTTTTCCAAGGGTGCAGGAGTAAGGTTAAACAAAATATTTCTTACTTCTGTCAGCGAGGAGGCAAGATCAGATTTAAGCTGATCGAGTATTTTAAGCCCTTTTTCAAGATCGTGGCGAATTATGGTTTTGCAAAAATCTACTCTCATCTGGGCGCTTGCAATCTGTTGGGCTGGACCATCATGTAAATCCCGGGCAATGTGTAATTTTTCATTTTCAATAGATTTTAAGAAAGACATATATTTTGCAGCTGCGGAATTTGAATTTATAACTGGATTTTCTTCTGAAGTTAAATTCAAGTGTGTAATTCCAGTTTTTAGATATGAAAGGGAAACTATGATCTGTTGCGCCATATGTTCGGCCTGTTCAATATAGAAATGGCTTTTTTTGAGGTCCAATTCAAGGTTGTTACGCTGTCTTATGAGGGATTGCTCGTCCTCGCCAGCTTTTAAAAATTCAAAGTGGATCTTGTTAGCCTCCTCAAAAATCAATTTTAAATTTTCATGGCCATCCTGGGAAAAGTCACTGGAGGCAGAGGCAAGTTTTTGTCGTATATGCCGGTCTAGATTTGTTAATCGGTTAAGGTTATCTATAAATACAGGAATTTGTTTTTTTATATCAATAAGCTCCTGTTTCTTTTTTTCATACTCTGATTGCATATTCGATATTAAGGAAATAACTGAATCTTTGTTAACTTCAAGGGAGGCGGTTGTTTTCTCCATAATTTCTAATAGTAGTTCCTTGTTATCCATATTACCCCTTTACATTTGAAATTTATATGAAATGCATTATATAAATAATATTATACTGTAGTTTAATTATTTATGCAAACATCTTTAGTACGCTTTATTATAATGTTATAATTATTATATTTCATATGTAATTATAGTATAATAGAAAGTAATATATATAGGGTAGTTATATTATAATGACCTGTATGTTAATTAGCATATCCCAAGGAGAAATTTATGAAAAAATCAATGAGTAAGAGCAGCATAATTAACATCGGTTTCTATGGTGGATTGGTCATTAAGGCTATAAATGGATTTATAGAATTTGTTGGTGGAATATTGATGCTTATTTTAAGTCATGAAGGTCTTAACAGCATAATAAGGCTTATCACGCTGCCAGAACTTACAGAAGACCCTGATGATGCTATAATGAATTATCTTGTCACACTGGGACAGAATTTTTCGATAAACTCACAACATTCAGTTGCATTCTATATGTTGTTTCATGGTGCAACAAAGCTGATAGTCATATGGCTGCTGTTGAAAAAAAAGCTTTGGGCATATCCTCTTGCAGTTGTCATATTTGGATTTTTTATTGCCTATGAGATATACAGCTACATGCACAGTCATTCGGTGTTTGTACTCAGTATTATTGTAATAGATATAGCTATAGTAGCAATGATTGCTTTAGAATATAAAACTTTGAAAATGGCAAAGTAAAGGAAGAGGTATACCTGTGAAGCTAAATAGAATTATAAACTGGATAATGATTATCTTATGTCTATGCCTTTTAGCAGGTGCTGGAATGTTTGTATATGATGCTGCAATCAGCTACAAAATCAGCAAAGATTTCGTAAGTGTACCCCTTCAATTTAATCCCGAAGATTCATCCTCTGCTTACCAAATTCACAATGCTCAAGTTACCGTTAATGGTGGTTTTGTAAAGGGGATAAAAAAAGGGAAAGGTGGGGTGGAGAGTCTTGTTATAAGAGCCCTGTCACCATTGCCGTCAATAACAGTTAAGGGCGATGTGGATTCTACAGTTTTACTTATGATTGAGAATATAAACCCTGATTTTTATACAAAGAGCATTGAACGTGACAATCTGTTAATAACAAAGATTGCTGCAAATACCGTGCAGCTGAGCATTACTGCAGATTCTGGTAAAACGGTAAAAATTGAACCAGCGCAGCCAATGGAAACGGAATATGCAGGCAAATATAAATATATTATACTTGGCGACAACAGAGATGGATATGATACTTTTGAAAAAATTATCCAGCAGGTTAATGGAGAAAAACCAGTATTTGTCATTGACAATGGAGACCTTGTATTCAGCGGAAAATCGAACCAGTACAGGTTGTTTGATCAGATGGTATCAAAAATATCCACAACGTTATGCACAACTATGGGCAACTTATTTTTGTAACTACACACATACCGCCCTGGGACCCAAGAAGCGATACAATGGCTAATGAGATTCCAAATTATTTAAATCAAGTGAAAAATAATGAAAATTGGGTGGAGCAGAAGTTAAATAATTACAATGACAGCAAGAATATGAATCATGGTTTTCAGGATCAGAAGGAAGCCTTGAAATTTGAGGGCCTTATGAGCGCTTACAATGTAGACACGGTGTACCTGTC
>JBATTG010000178.1:0-4801 GCA_049670425.1 Proteocatella sp. | reverse complement strand
GGTCTATAAGTTCTGATATATCGCGTTCCTCATCTATGCTGTTTCTTATCTGAGTCGAGCTTATATCCTCATACTGGGGAGGAAGACTAAGTATCTCTACTTTTCCTTTCAAAATCCTTACTTTTTCTTCTAATTGCCCGATTTCTAGGCTTTCGGAAAGCTGATTCTGATTTCTTCGGTGGAATATTATATGATCAAATTCGAGTATTTTAAAGTTTTTTTCTGCATCATAGCTACTTGCATTCATTAACACATCGCTTCCTACCACTATGTTCACATTTTTGTTTTCAAATGCATTTTTAAGATTTTCAAGATTCCCGTCATTAGACAAGTTTACAAGTATATCTTCTGGAAGAATGAATATATTAGGCTCTTCTGCTATTGATACTTTAATTATTTTTCTTCTGACATTGTTAGGCTGTGTCTTTTTTGACCACGAAAATTCATCCACGGCTAAATATACATCGTATCCAAGATCCCTTATAGCCTTGGCAATTTCCTTATGACCCAGGGAAAACGGATCAAAAGTTCCTGGGAAGAAGGCTATCTGTCTCTCGTTTTTCCTGCTCATATTTCCATGTACAAACTCATAGTCTGAAATGAATCTGTATATTGCATTTAATGATGCTGCATTTCTCAAATACAGTGATTCAAGCTCATTTTTGTTTTGTAAGGTATTGAGTATTTTTTTGTCTACAAGTCTGTAAATCTTGCACTTTTGTTCCAAGGATAACTCTTTTGATGAAAATATATTGTTGGAGATTATTTTCAATGACTCATGGCTTATATAGTTGTCAAAGCTATAAAGACCTACCAGCAATATTCCTACCATTCTTTCCAGGCGTTTTCCATATTTTTCAGGGTTGATATCCATATTATACCCTTTTGATACGTAGCTTTCTATTGCATATCCTACTGCAACAAGCATAAGCCATGCTACCTGAACATTTGCGGTCTTAACCTTAGAATAGAAATCCTCCAGAATTTCATCGAATTCTCCAGGTTCCTGATATATCAATATTTTACCTATATATTCGGGTATATATTTCGTGAATTGCAGATCCTGCATCTCCAGCGCTCTTATGAGCTCAATGCAGGCTTCATTTTTTTCCTGGCGCTCCAGCAAATGAAAAATCGAAAGCATTGCCTTGCCAGAATGGTTCCTTACACTTTCCGTAGAACTTACTTTCAAAAGATTGCAAAAATGCATGACTGTCTGGAGGTTATTTTTCAGTTTACCAGAAAGCGTCATCTCTATAATCAAATCAATGTTGGATTTTTTCTCTATCCAGCTAGTAGCACTCTTTAGGTTTCTAAGATATATTTCAGAAAGATCCTCTTTGGTTATACTGTTTAATCTCAATATTTCCGAATGACTTATATCCCTTACACCATTTTTTTCATAAATAAGTATTATAAGTTTATATTTAATGAAATTTACAGTTTTATTTTCTAATTCAGAAGTATTTTCCAGAACAAATTGTGAAAGTTCTTTGTAGTAATTTGAATCAATATCCATATTTTTCAAAACGACATATATGCTTTTGGTAACAGATACTTTGATATCTTGAGACTTGTTGTCATACATGTATTTTAAAAATCTAATAAGTGTATCTGGGTTTTTAATCCTCATTATAGGAATATGTTTTATAAGCTGAGCCAACGTTGATATTGTGGCCTCTGTAAAATTATCTTCTCCATTTAGAATACTTAAATATATTTTTTCTAAAATCCTGTAATACTCCTCTGTGTTTTTATACCCATTATAAAATACACTGGCTACCATATTCTTAGTATTTATCTCGAGCCATTCCTTATGCTTTATTGTCAGTTTGTGATCTTTGTATATAAACCAGTCCAAATATTTTTCAAACAGGGTTATGCTGTTTATTTCTTTTGTGTCATAGATTACATCTTGTGGAATCTCTTTTCTGTATTCTTCATCAAAATCAGATATTAAAAGCCCCATAAGCTTTGCTGCTTGATTTCTCACATCTTCTTCTTTATATATTGACAACTCTTTTAATACATTTATTATATATAGTTTCTGAATTTGACTCGTGTACATATAGTATTCTTCGAATGTGCTCATGTACTCTCTGAGTTTTTTCCAATTTTTTTCGCCACTGATATTTACCAGCATTTCATTGAATGACTCTATTGATGAAAATTTATTCAATACATTTATATTATATTCTATTGCCTTAAATTTAAAATTTTCCTCTATCCCGCTTCCATATACAAGACTGATGTCTTTCGGAGATTTTTTTCCACCTTCAAGGGGTTTAGACAGATCTCCTTGTGTGAAATTTATATCTATGTTGTTTTCAATCATGAAATTTTCAAAGTCTTTTAATTTTGCATATACTTTTCTATATCGCTTTTCTTTTTTTTCATCTACATTATCCAATTTTTCTAATATTACCTGGAAAGATTCATCAAGATTGTATATGTGCATTTGAGATTCTTTGTTTTTTACTCTGAAATCAGAATAAATAAGCACAAGTGATTCGGCTGGAAGATTTTCAAGTTCCAGATCCCAGGTGGAGTGATTGGCGGCCACATTGGCTATATATGGCATATTTCGTTCTTTAAACCACACATCGGTGTAATAGTAGTGAAGATATGGCACTCGCTGTTCTTCGTTTTTTCTGCAGCCAAATTTTCCAATATCGTGACCTATGGCGGCTGAGATTATATTCCCTAAATCAATCGGCAACCCCAGATTCTTAAGCTGCCTTGATATTTTTGCCGCAACAAAGCTGACCCCCGATATATGGTTGAGCGTCGAATATCCTTTAATTTCCTGATTCAATTTCATCATTTCGTATATATATTCATTTTCAAAACATTTTACAAATTTATAGTATTCATGATTTACATTTAATTTTTGAATCTCTTTATCCGTTAAAAACTGAAGCCTATACCTGCTGTAAAACGGTTCTTTGTCTATTTTCTTTTCAAGTATTAGCCATTCTTTATAAAATATCAGAAATACCGCTGCCCGTTTATTTATATTTTCTTCAAGGTCCAGATTAACTGATTTCGGAAATGAAAAAGACAATATATATTCATAAACATATTCAAGAAACTTATGATTGTCAATCTCTCCAGACTTATTTATCAGTTCTGTGTTTTCCATTGATATATATTGTGAAAGACGCTTGGATAGTATGTTTCTTATGTAGCTGTTCATTACTTCCATTAATTTTTCAGCTTTGAAATTTTTCTCCTGTATCAATAATCCCAAACCACATTTCAAGGTATAATCACTTTGAAATACAAAATCTGTAAACTCATTATTTTCTATATCAAATTTGTTCAGTTTTTTTGACACCGAACTTATAAATCCATCTAACATATTATCAATATTTGAAATTCCTGTTTTGCAGTTATTCACTTTATCACTTCCTCTTCATATAATCTTTCTTCAATTTTAGCACATGCTTATTACTATGAAAAGATTAAATAAAAAAAGATGGCTCGCACAATGCGAAAACCATCTTTTTATTTGAAAATTTTATTACATATTTTGCTAAACTAAACTTTTCCCTAATTCAAGTGCTTTTATATTGATTTCTACGAAATTTGGTTTAACATTGTCTTTTATGATTTTTTCCCAGTTGATATGCTCAAGCTTCATTGATTTGATTATTGTTCCAAGAAGTATTATGTTCATTACTTTTGAATTTCCAAGCTCTTTTGCATGTTTTGATGCTTCTACGACGATTGTCTTTACTTTTGACTCAAGTATTTCGATTATGTCCTGAGGATAATCGAATTTTCCTGAAAGTATAGGCATTGATTCTATTTCCACATCATTTACAACTACCAAACCATCTGGTTTTATATATTCAAGCGCTCTTAGAGCTTCCATTTTTTCAAATGCTACGATTACATCTGCACTTCCAATTTCGATTACTGGAGCTTCTACTTTTTCACCATATCTAACTTGAGAAGATACGTTTCCTCCTCTTTGAGACATTCCGTGAATCTCGCTCATTTTTACATCATAGCCTTCTTCCATAAGACCAGTAGTAAGCAATTTGCTCGCCAATATTGTACCCTGTCCACCAACTCCAACAAGTAGTATGTTTTTTGTCATTATTATTTACCAACCTTTCCTATTGCCTGTTTTGGACATACCTGCATGCAAACGCCACATCCAACACATTGCTCTTTATTTATTGTTGATTTTTTAGTTTCTTTGCTGAATGATATTGCCGGGCATCCTGTTTTTATGCACATTTTGCAGCCAATACATTTATCATGATCTACTTCACATTTTTCCTTGAATGCCTGTGAAAATTCAGCTTTATCTTTTTCTGTAAGTTTTTTCAATACACATGGCCATCTTGTTATTATCACTGATGATTCTTCCAGTCCAAGTGCCCAGTCTATAGTGTCATTCATGTCTTTCAGGTTGTTTGGATCTACTGTTCTTACATTCTTCATTCCGCAAGCTCTTACAAGTGGCTCGATTTCCACGATTGTAGTCTCTTCTCCCTGAAGTGTATATCCTGAACCTGGATTTTCCTGGTGTCCTGTCATTCCTGTTATTCTGTTGTCCAAAATTACATTGATTGAATTTGATTTGTTGTATACGACATTAAGAAGTCCGTTGATTGCAGTGTGGAAGAATGTTGAGTCTCCTACCACTGAAACTACTCTCTTTTTGTTGTCTTCGTTCATGTTGAATACCTGCTGAGCTCCGTGTCCTGAACCGAAAGCACCTCCCATGCATACGTTGAAATCCATGGCATTGTATGGTGGAGCAAATCCAAGTGTATAGCATCCGATA
>JBATTG010000177.1:0-5864 GCA_049670425.1 Proteocatella sp. | reverse complement strand
AATAAAGGACTGCAGCAGTTGCTAACTTAGTAATCTGCTTAGTTGTCATACAAGACAACCGCAGGAACTGTGGAGATAGCTTGGTAAATTAGCGAACATTGGTTTGCCCTACCCAAGAATCCCCCACATCTATAGGTGGTGGGAGCGTTCAAACGGCACATACACTGCGTTATAATGAGAGTGTGGATAGGCTTGTACGCAGTGATTTCGAAGCTTTTAACAGTAAAATAAGCAGTTTTACAGATACTAATAGCAAGATGTTGAGTCTGTTTGCAAATAATGAGGTTATTGAGCAGGCTCTTTCTTCTGACGTTTCAGATGCGAATATAAACGCAGTTATATCAAAGTTTGATTCCATCAATGGCTCAAGCAAAAGCATAGCTCTAGGGCTTTGTGATGGAAGGATATTTACGGGGAAGAGGAATTTTCTTCCAGAAAAATTCGATCCAAGAGCGAGACAATGGTAGTTTGTTGGAATAGCTGGCCTGGATGTAGACTTGAGCGAGATACTAAGTTTTGAGGATGAACCGTATTTTCTGGATGAAAGTGTATTTGTTCTAGAAAAATCGAATCAATTTTATCAGAACCTGTAGACAATTTGGTTAAACAGTTGGAGAAAATTGATCTGGAGTGTGAGAATCAAGTCGTAAAAGGTTTCCAATATGAGACTAAGGAAATTGGAATTGTTCGAAATGCAACTAATCGAATGCTTAAAAGGATTTACGAACAAAATGAGAATCTGAATAATAAGCAATCTGAAATTTCTAATCAATATATGGAAATAGAAGCCCTGTATGAAGAAACAAATGCAATAAACGATACGTTGGGTGAGACTGTGGATGCTTTAAAAGAGAGCTGGGTACAGACAATCCGTGTCCTGTCAAATGTCATAGAGGCCAACGATGTATACACAAGGGGACACTGTGATTGTGTAACCAGATATTCAGTAAGCATAGCAGGCAGGATGAATCTTGATCAGGTAACTATTCGAGATATTGAATTTGCAGCCCTTCTTCATGACGTTGGAAAGGTAGGCATTCCCTATCATATTTTAAATAAACCAGGGTCACTTACGGATGATGAATATGGATGCATTAAAAAACACCCTGAAATTCCTTTGGAGTCCAAGATTTTAACTGTGGCAGACTCTTTTGATGCTATGACGAGTGCTCGGCCTTACAGGCCTACTCCGATGACGTGGCAGGGGGCATTAAATGAACTTGACAAATTTTCAGGGATACAGTTTGATCCATTGATTGTATCGGTATTTAAAGAATGTATAAAAGAGGGGGAATTTAATGATAATTGTTGAAGATGAAAATTTAAGAGATAAGCATATCAACAAGTATGAGATTGATCAGATATTTTCTCAGGATATAAGATCTGAAATGAAACTGCTCTTATTTAAAAAGAATGAATTTTTGTGTAAAGAGGGAGAACCTCTGGAATATATGCTGTTTTTGACAGATGGAAAGGCAAAATCATATATATCACTCGAAAATGGAAAAAATCTGCTCATTTGCTTTTATGAAGATTTTCAGGTAATGGGCGATGTTGAGCTTTTGAGCGCTGAAAAGGCTTCCGGGAGCATGCAGGCAGTGGAGGATTCATACTGCATAGGAATACCCATGCATTTTATTAATCCTGGTTTGATGGATGATTCGCGTTTTCTCAGGTTTATATGCAAAAGTTTGGGGAATAAATTGCATCGGAGTTCTCACAACAGCTCAATAAACCTTCTGTATCCTCTTGAAAGCCGACTGGCAGGGTATATTTTAAAAACAAGTGAAAAAACTGACAGGATAAACTTTGAAGGAAACCTTACAGACATTGCGGAGCTTTTGGCAACCAGTTACAGACATTTGCTCAGGGTGCTTGACAAGTTCTGTGAAATGAAGTATTTGAGAAAAGGCAGGGGATTTTACGAAGTTGTGGATTATGAAAAACTTAAAAAACTCTCGGCTGAGGTTTATATATAAAAGAGGAAGATTCTTTGGAATCTTCCTCTTTTGCTATTTTTATTATGTTAGTTGTCAGTTATATCATATTTTTAAAGAGTAATTAAGCCTTGTTTACAGAACCAAACAGCTCCATTTTTTCTTTTACTGTTGCCTTGATAGCTTCAAATCCCGGTCCTAATATTTTTCTTGGGTCAAATCCCTTGCCTTCAAGGTCTTTTCCAGCTTCGATATACTTTCTTGTAGCTTCAGCAAATGCCAGCTGGCATTCAGTGTTAACATTTATCTTAGCAACTCCAAGCGTTATTGCTTTTTTTATCATTTCTGCTGGTATTCCTGTTCCGCCGTGAAGTACTAACGGCATTTCTCCAGTTACATTTTTGATAGCTTCAAGAGCATCAAATGCAAGTCCCTTCCAGTTAGCTGGATATTTTCCGTGGATATTTCCGATACCTGCTGCAAGCATTGTAACTCCAAGGTCTGCAATTTGTTTACATTCTTGAGCATCAGCGATGTCTCCTTGACCGACAACACCATCTTCTTCTCCGCCGATTGAACCAACCTCGGCTTCGAGTGAAATTCCTTTTTCGTTGCAAATTTTAACAAGCTCTGTAGTCTTTGCTATATTTTCAGCTATTGGGTAGTGAGAACCATCAAACATTACTGAAGAAAATCCGGCTTCTATTGTTTTTAGAGAACCTTCATAGCTACCGTGGTCTAAGTGAAGAGCTACGGGAACAGTTATTTTAAGATCTTCCATCATTCCGTTAACCATTCCAACTATAGTTTTATATCCACCCATATATTTTCCAGCGCCTTCTGATACTCCAAGGATTACTGGTGAGTTATTCTCTTGAGCAGTAAGAAGTACGGCTTTAGTCCATTCAAGATTGTTGATGTTGAATTGTCCTACAGCATATTTTTCTTTTTTAGCTTTGTTTAGCATTTCTTTTGCCGATACTAGCATATTAAACCTCCGTGTTTCGTATAGATTTTTAGAAAACCTACAGATATTTAAAATATTCCAAGGCAATTATAACCCATATTTGTGAAAAATAAAATATATTTTTTTGTAATTATACACTGAATTTCGCGGGGTTTTTTCAGTCCCACTTAATAAAGTGTTATAGATAACGTTTTGCAGGCTATAACGCAGTAAAACCAACTGTTTAAAATTTTTTTTATAAAGCGCTACAGCTTTAGATTGTAAATTTTGTGTATCTCATTATTTGGCTTGCAGAGCCTATTACATTTTCTACAGTAAGGTCAAAATGCTTTAATAAATCGGTAGCCTTGCCAGAAGCTCCAAAGGTATGCAGGCCTATGAGTTTTCCATCAAGTCCTAAATATTTGTACCACTGTGATGATGATGAAGCTTCTACAGCTAATCGCCCTCTTACCGTTTTTGGAAGAATACTGTCTTGATATTCAGGGCTTTGAGCCTCAAAAAGTTCAAAAGAAGGCATACTCACTACTCGTGAGTCTATTCCCATTTTTTTAAGTTCAAAGTGAGCCTTATAAATGAGTTCGACTTCAGAGCCTGAAGCCATAAGAATCATGTCGGGGGTTTCATTTGCAGATTCTATGAGGATATAGCCTCCCTTAAGGGCTTCACTGCTGCTCTCTTCGTAGAGGGGCAAATTTTGCCTTGTCAAAATAAGGGCTGTAGGGGAAGTTTTAACCGTCATAGCATAATACCATGCACATGCGGTTTCTTTTGCGTCTGCTGGTCTGAAAACGGTCATATTAGGGATGCTTCTTAAGGCCGATAGATGCTCAATTGGCTGGTGGGTTGGTCCATCTTCGCCCACGCCAATGCTGTCATGTGTCAGTACATATGGTATTGGAAGTCCCATGATTGCAGACAAGCGCATAGCACCTTTCATATAATCGGAGAAAATCAAAAATGTTGAACAAAATGGTCTTAGCCCCCCATGAAGATATATTCCGTTTGTAATAGAAGCCATGGCATGTTCTCTTACTCCAAAATGAAGATTTTTACCTTCCCTTGAAAGCGCGGAGTAATCGCCTTTGTTTTTCATATGAGTTTTATTGGAAGGCGCTAAATCGGCGGATCCTCCAATAAGGTTGGGCATTATATCAGCAAGTTGGTTTATCAGTATGCCAGAAGCTTCTCTCGTTGAAATTGATTTATTGAAACTATCCAAATTCCTGATTTGAAGCATTTTTTTATCGATATCTTCATCAAACCACTCCAGATATTCTTTGTACAAATCGGGGTAGGAGGTGCTATATTTTTGGAGAAGTTCATTCCACTTAGATTCCTTATTTATCCCAGATTCTATATAGTTGTTCATATGGGTGTAAACTTCATCTGGTACCAAAAATTCGGAGTCAAGTGGCCAGTCAAGATTTTTTTTCAGGGCTTTTACATTTTCGATTCCAAGAGGCTCTCCATGAGCTGCGGCAGAGCCTTCTTTCGCAGGACAGCCGTATCCAATTTTAGTTTTAACTATTATAAGAGATGGTTTTTTAGTTTCGGCTTTGGCCTCATCGATGGCCTGTGAAATGGAATTCAAGTTGTTTCCATCTTGAATTTTTATAACCTGCCAGCCATAAGCTTCATATCTTTTGCCGACATCTTCTTTGAATGCCAAATCGGTGCTTCCCTCTATTGAAATATTATTTGAATCATACATAACAATAAGCTTTCCAAGTTCAAGGGTTCCAGCAAGAGAAGATGCTTCGGAGGTTATACCTTCCATAAAGCAGCCGTCACCGCCTAAGGCGTAGGTATGATGATCAACTATTTCAAAACCCGGCCTGTTGAAATGCTCAGCTATATGGGTCTCGGCTATTGCCATTCCTACGGCATTACCTATACCCTGGCCAAGAGGTCCTGTGGTCGTTTCTATGCCTTTGGTATGTCCGTACTCGGGATGACCAGGAGTAAGGCTTCCAAGCTGCCTGAAATTTTTAATATCGTCAATAGTAATGCCGTACCCGAATAAATGCAGCAAAGAGTAAAGCAGCATGGAACCATGGCCTGCAGAAAGTACAAATCTGTCCCTGTTTTGCCAATTTGGATTTTTGCCATTGTGGTTCATTTTTGTCCACAGGGTGTAGGCCATCGGTGCGGCTCCAAGTGGCAGTCCGGGATGACCTGAATTTGCCTTTTCGACGGCATCTGCAGAAAGTGTTCTGATGGTATTTATTGATATATTATCAACTTTAGTATAATTCATGATTTTCTCCTCAAATATTATGATTTGTAATACAATATAAAATACTGCTATTTATATATACCTTATTATAGTAGAATACTAACATTAATATTGGAAAAATTTGAGTGGATGCATATTTCTTTTATATCAGTGAAAACACAGGTGCAAGAATTGTGGTTTCTTGATTTAATTGTCAGACTTTTTGGGGAGTTGAATTGTAAATAGTAATTTGGAAATTAGAGCTATTGACAAAGATAGTTTCATGTTATATATTTGTAATAAATAAAGTTATAAATATATAACATGAAAGAGGGGGTTTGAATATGAAGAAGAAGGTAAGTTTATCAGCTCAGCTTTTTATAAATATAGTTCCCGTATTTGCAATTTTAATGCTTTACATAATAAATAAATATGAAATTATGGGGATTGAAAATTCCGGTTTAACAATTACAATCTATAATTTAACATTATTGATAGTTGCCATAATCGGATTTATGCCAAATGAACTAAGTGACGAATTTGCCAGAGTGATTTTTGCAAAGGCTGATAGGATATGTATAAGAACAGTAAAAATAGGGATGCTCTTATTGATTGTGTTTTTAGGAGCACCAATGTTCAAAGATATACCACTAAATAGAATTGACATGGGGGCACTGCTTTGTATATTTCTAGTTGGGCTAACTGCTCTTCGGGCAATTTTATTTTATATTTATAACAAAAG
>JBATTG010000176.1:0-7741 GCA_049670425.1 Proteocatella sp. | reverse complement strand
ATATATACTTGTATAAGGAGGGCATGACCATGGAATATTTATATGAAAGAGTTGCTTATTTAAGAGGACTTTGTGAAGGTTTAGGAATTGCAGAAGAAACAAAAGAAGGCCGAGTGCTTGGAGAAATCGTAGAAATACTGGGAGAGTTTGCTGATGCGATCGTAGAACTATCCGATAAGCAGGAAGAACTGGAAGAGTATACTGAGTCAATCGATGAAGATTTATCAGATTTAGAAGATGATTTTTATGAAGATGAAGATGATGAAGACGAAGATGACGATGAAATGGGTTATGTTGAAGTAACGTGTCCACATTGTGGAGAAGAAATCGAGATAGATGAAGATTTACTTTACGATGAAGAATCAGACATACTTTGTCCTTGTTGTGATCAAGTAGTAATAAATGCATGTGATGATGAAGATTTTGAAGAAGATGAAGAATTAGAAGAAGAAGACGAAGAAAGCAATTTATAGAAAAAATAAGGTTTACCAAAAGGCTGCATTTAATGCAGCCTTTTGGTATAAACTATCAAAGGGGAAATAACCTATGAACAAATTATCAGAATTGCAAAGGCAAATTGGATATGAATTTAAAAACGTAGACCTCCTAAAAAATGCCTTAACTCACACATCTTATGCTAATGAGCATAAGAAAAAAATGATAAAGCACAATGAAAGGCTGGAGTTTTTAGGAGATAGTGTGCTTAGTCTTATTGTAACAACTTATCTCTTTAAAAATCTATCAAATATAACCGAAGGTGAGCTTTCCAGAATAAGGTCTACAATTGTATGTGAAAATTCTCTTAAAATAAGCGGAGATGAATTTAATCTAAGTAGATATATCTATATGGGAAAAGGTGAGGAACAGACGGGTGGAAGAGGTAGAAGCTCAATAGTTTCAGATGCAATGGAAGCACTTATAGCATCGATTTATCTGGATTCGAGTTATGAAAATGCACAGGAATTTGTCCTTAGACAAATGGGCGACATAATAAAAAATGCAATACAGGGAAAACTATTTAAAGACTACAAAACTCAGTATCAGGAAGTAATACAAAAAAATTCGAATGCAAAAATAGAATATGTGGTTATTAGTGAAGAAGGACCAGATCATCAGAAGACATTTACCGTAAGTCTTTTGCTTAATGACAATCTTGTATCCACAGGAAATGGAAGAAGCAAGAAAGTAGCAGAGCAGAATGCTGCAGAAATTGCCTTGGAAAAAATTAATGAGTAACAAGAAAACTATATCAATATTTGTACCTCACAGTGGTTGTCCAAATGACTGTATATTTTGCAATCAAAAAAAAATAACAGGGATATCTACGCCTGTAGGGCCAGCAGAAGCAGAAGCTATAATAATAGAATCGTTAAAAACAATAAAGAAAGATACGCATATTGAAATAGCATTTTTTGGAGGAAGTTTTACTGCCATAGAGATTGAAAGACAAAAAGAACTGCTGGACGTGGCAAACAAATATGCTAAAGAATATAATATAAAAGATATAAGGCTTTCGACAAGGCCAGATGCGATAACTGAGGAAATACTACAGTTTCTAAAAAAACACAACGTTACTATAATAGAACTTGGCGTACAATCCTTGGATGAAGAGGTTTTGATAAAAAGCAACAGGGGACATGATAGACAGTGCGTATATAAATCATCAGAGCTTATTTTAAAAAATGGATTTAAACTAGGATTGCAAATGATGCTGGGATTACCTGAGGATTCGATAGAGAAGGTGAACTACACAGCAGAAGAGTTTATCAAAATATCACCTGATTTTGTGAGGATATACCCGGTGCTTGTAATAAAAGATACAGAGCTTGAATCACTTTTTAAAAGTAAGGTTTATGAACCTTGGAGCGTAGAAAAAACAGTAGAAGCATGCAAAGAACTATATGTGAAATTTTCCCGAAATAAAATTAAAGTAATCAGGATGGGACTTCAGACGTCTGAAGAAATCACGATAGGCAGAGATGTTGTAGCAGGTCCATTTCATCCCGCAATAGGAGAATTGATATACTCAAGGATATATAGAGATTTGATAGAAGAAGTAATTAAAAACACGATTATCGAATCTTCAGACCCTAAAATTATAGAGATAATTGCGCCTAAAAACCAGATGTCTAAAATTGCTGGAAATAAAAAAGAGAATAAAATTTATTTTAATAAAAAATACAAAATTAATCTTAAATTTACTCACGCAGACAAGTCAGATGAAATAATCATAAATGGGGAAACTATAGACATATCATATTTAGCTTAAAAAAGAGGGCAAACGTGAGATTAAAATCGATAGAATTAAAGGGATTTAAGTCCTTTTATCATAAAACTAAAATAGAATTCCCAAATGGAATAATAAGCATAGTGGGTCCAAATGGTAGCGGGAAAAGCAATATTTTGGATGCATTCAGATGGGTTCTTGGAGAACAAAGTGCCAAGAACCTCAGGGGCGAAAGGATGGAGGATGTCATATTTTCGGGGACAAAACTTCATAATCAGACCAATTATTGTGAAATTGAAATTTTATTTGAAAATGAAGACCAGATTTTGAATATCGACTTTTCGGAGGTAAGCATAAAGCGAAAAGCCTACAGATCCGGAGAAAGCTCATACTATCTCAATGGCAAGCAGTGCCGTTTGAGGGAAATAAAAGAACTTCTTATGGACTCAGGCATAGGAAAAGAGGGTTATTCTATAATTTCACAAGGTAAGATAGATGAAATCGTGAATGCCACATCGGTTCAAAGAAGAAAAATTTTGGAAGAGGCAAGTGGAATTGCAAAGTTCAGGTTTAAAAAAGAGGAAAGTGAAAAAAAATTAGACAATACCAAGAATAACATGGAAAGATTGAATGATATTTTCACAGAAATACAAAGACAGGTAGAACCTCTTAAAAAACAAAGCGAAAAAGCGTCAAAATACCTTAATCTCAAAGAAGAACTTAAGGTATCTGAAATAAATAATCTTCTCATAGAATACGATGAAGTGTATAAGACTTATTCAGAGGATAAAGCCAGCTACAACAGAACCGTTGGGGAACTCGAGTCTATAGAAAAAGAACTGTCTGAAAGTAAAGAACATATTGAAAAATATGATGAGATAAAAAAACATAACCTGGAACTTACATCAGAACTTGAAATTAATAAAAATAGACTGAATCTGGAAAAAAATAATATCGAAAATGAAATTGCAAGAAATGGCGAAAAAATAGTTTCAAAAAAGAATCAAATAGAAAAAGTAAAGAATATAATCAATTCAATAGATTCTAATATGCTTCAGATTGAGACAGAGCTTACGGGGATAGAGAGTGAAAATCTTGGAATCCTTAGAAAAATAGAAAAAATAAAGAATGAAATTTCAGAAATAGAATTGAAAAAATCTCAAGGGAAACATGAGCTTGACACTACGGATGAAAAATTTGAATCTATGCTTGAAAACAAGCGAAAGCTCGTAGATGAAAAGAATCGTAATGAGTTGAGAATACAGTTCATTTCAGAAAATCTTGAATTTGAAAATAAAAGAAAAATAGAAAATAAAATGGCAATGCATCAGCTGGAAAAGAATATTGAAGAAATAGAATTTAAGGCTGCAATAATCAATGACAAGCTTAAAAAGTGCAAGCATGAAATTGAAGTGCAAAAGCTTTCTGAGCAGGAGCTTAATTCGAAAATCCTTGAATTCAAATCCCTGCAAGAAAAATCAGAAAAAGAAATAGAAAATATGATGCTGCAAAAAAGAGATGTTGAATTAAAGCAAAATCTCTACATGTCCATGGAAAAAGATATGGAGGGAATAAATAAAAGTGTAAAAACAGTGCTTGAAAACAGGCATCTTAACGGAATCGTAGATATTGTTGTTAATATAATCAAAACTGACAAAAAATATGAAAAAGCCATTGAAACTGCACTAGGAGGCTCGCTTCAGCATGTAGTTACAAGAGACAGTCAGGCTGCCAAAAATGCAGTTGAGTTTTTAAAACGTACAAAATCTGGACGTGCAACATTTCTTCCCATGGATACCATAAAATCCTCAAAGATAGATATTCCTGGAGTAACAACCGCATCTTCAATAGTTGATTCAAGACCAGAATACAAAAATATAGTAGATTCGCTTCTAGGCAGGACGATAATTGTAGAAAATATTGAGGAAGCAATCTTACTTTCCAAAAAATTAAATTACAAGTATCGAATAGTAACCCTCGAAGGAGAGATATTCAATCAAGGTGGCTCAATCACAGGTGGACATTACTACAAACAAAGTAATATACTTGGAAGAAAGAGAATGATTGAAGAATATCAGCTGGAGATAAGTAATCTTGAAAAGGAAAGTATTTCATCAAAGGAGATACTCCATAAGCTCATATCCGAAAAAGATGAATACATCAAACTTCAGAAACAAAAGCTGCTAATCATCGAAGAAAAGCTTAAGTGGCAGGAACAAATCTCTATGGATCTCAATGATATACAAAACAGAAAAAAATATGTTCAAAACAGTTTGGAAAACCTTAAAAATGAAAGTGATACTAAGACTGAGCTTCAGGAAGAACAGCTTAAAAAACAAGACATCATAAAAATTGAACTTGCTGACTTAGAGACACAAATAAGCGAAATGCAAAGCAATATAGATGAAATGCAGAAAAATAAAAAGTCAGTCCATGAAAATCAAGAAACCTTGTTGAATCAGATTTCAAACTTAAGAATCGAATTATCAGGAATAGAAAATCGATTAAACAGCATAGTTGGAGAAAAAAAGAGAATACAGGAATTGAAGGATAACTATCAGTTTCAAAAAGAAGAAAATGTCCGAGAATCAAAGGTAATAATGCAAGAAACAGCGCAGTGTGAAAAAGAGTTAAATGAATGCGGTTTGAATATACAGCTGAACCGAATCGAACTCGATGAGATTCTTTTGGAATATGAAAACACAATTAATGAATTGAAAAAATCAGAGCGACAGTTTGATGAAATAATAAAGCGTCAAAAGACTGTGGAAGAAGCCAAACTCATCAAACTCCAGGAAAAATACAAACTGGAAAATCGAATAGAAAGAGTAGATGTTATAAGCCAGAGCGTAGTCATCAGGATACAGGAAGAATACCAGCTGACGATTGACGAGGCGAGAAGCTATTTCAGCCTTGAGCTTAATTCAAGTAAGGAACATATTATTTATTTGAAGGAGCAGATGCAGGCTCTGGGAAATGTCAATATTGACTCTATCGAAGATTACCGTGTTTTACATGAAAGATATACGGTTTATGAGGAGCAGATAGCAGATTTAAATAAGTCGATAGAGGCTTTAGAGAAAATAATATATGATTTGGAAAAGGATATGGCTAAGGAATTTAAACATAATTTCGAGCATATAAACGAAACTTTTGGAAAAGTTTTTTCCCAGTTGTTTGGCGGCGGAGAAGGAAGACTTGTGCTTAGCAATCCTTCAGATGTGTTAAACTCAGAAATAGAAATAATTGCACAACCAGCTGGAAAAAAACTTAGGAGCACATCCGTAATGTCCGGAGGCGAAAAATCGCTTATGGCTATTGCTATACTTTTTTCCATATTGATGACCAAGCCCGCACCATTTTGCATACTTGATGAAATTGATGCCGCCCTTGACGATTCAAACATAGCGAGATTCAATATCTTCTTGAAGCAGATGGCAGATGGAATACAGTTTATCACCATAACCCACAGAAGGGGAACTATGGAAACTTCAGATTATATATACGGGGTTACAATGCAAGACAAGGGTGTATCAAAAGTCGTGAGCTTGAAATTTGAAGAAGCCACAGATTTCATAGAACAATAACGATAAAGTCAGTTCATATATTGAAAGGAAGAAAAATGTTTAAGAAACTATTTGGATTTGGAAGAAAAAAAGATAAAGAAGCACAACAGGAAGTCGAAGCACTTGAAGAAAGTGTAGAATCTGGGGAGGTTGAAGATGGAACTCATGAATCTCAAGAAGAAGAAACAGATCACGAACAAGAAGCTGAAATTGAAGAAATTCAAGCTGAAGAAGAAATTCAAAATGAAGCTGTTCAAGACCAGGACGAAACGCAAGATAAAGCTCAAGAAACTTCAAATCAAGAAACTCAAACTCAAAGAGATATTCAGGTTCAGGAAGTTGAAGTTGAAGCAGAAATAGAAACAGAAACAGAAACAGAAACAGAAACAGAAACAGACGAAACTGAAGAAATTGAAGAAATTGAAGAAACTGAAGAACTTGAAGAAATTGAAGAAATTGAAGAAACTGAAGAAACTGAAGAACTTGAGTTAGAAGAAGCTGAAGAAGTTGAGTCAGAAGAAGCTGAAATTGAAATTGAAATTAAAGAGCCTGAAAAACCTGCAGCCAAAGGTTTCTTTTCAAGACTCAAAGAAGGATTGTCCAAAACTACTCAAAATTTTACGTCCAAGCTGGATAATCTTTTCAAAGGCTACAAGACGATAGATGCAGAAATCTATGAAGAACTCGAGGAAATACTCATAACTGCAGACATCGGTTTTGAAACCACGCTGAAGATAACTGAAGAACTTAAAAGAAGAGAACGAGAAAATAAGATAGAAGAAGTTGAAAAACTTCAGGAAGAATTGGAAAAGATAATAGAAGAAATTCTTCTGGATGAAAAAGAAGCAGAAGCGACTGCCGAAGAAACAACATCAGAATCAGAACTGACTACCGATGATGCAAATATGCCGAAAAAGCAAAGAGTAATGGTTGTCGTTGGCGTAAATGGAGTAGGAAAGACGACCAGTATAGGGAAATTGGCGTTTCAGCTTAAAAACGAGGGCAACAAAGTGATGCTTGCCGCTGCCGATACCTTTAGAGCCGCAGCTACAGAACAGCTTGTAATATGGGCAGAAAGAGCTGGAGTTCCAATTGTGAAGCATGGAGAAGGAGCCGATCCATCAGCCGTGATATTTGACGCCATAAAATCTGCAAAATCTCAAAATATGGACATCCTTATATGCGACACAGCAGGCAGGCTTCATAATAAGAAGAATCTTATGAATGAGCTTGAAAAAGTTTTTAAGATAATAAACAGAGAATTCCCAGAGGCAGAGAAAGAAGTATTGCTTGTAATAGATGCTACGACAGGACAAAATGCCATAAACCAGGCAAAGGTATTCAAAGAAGCCGCACCGCTTACAGGACTGATTCTTACAAAGCTTGATGGGACAGCAAAAGGTGGAGTTGTGCTGGGAATAATTTCAGAGCTTTCGCTTCCTATAAAATATATAGGAGTCGGTGAAAAAATTGAAGATCTGCAGATATTCGATGCAAAATCTTTCGCAAAAGCGCTTTTTGGAAAGAATATTTAAAAAAAAACATATATCAAGTAAAACTACTTGACAAACATCCGAAGTTGTAATATTATAGTCAATGTAAAGTAAACAAGCTTTACAGGGAGGAATGAAAAAATGGAGATAGACAAGTTTGTTCATTTGAATAAATTATTCATTTTATACAGAGCCCTTTTAACTGAAAAACAGGCTACGACACTTGAGTATTACTTTGGAGAAGATTTATCACTTGGAGAAATAAGCGAAGAGATAAATATTTCCCGTCAGGCAGTACATGATACTATAAAGAGATGTGAAGCAATACTGACAGACTATGAAGTGAAACTCGGATTATATAGAAAAGAAAAAGAAGATAGTCAAAAAATAGAAGTAATATTGAATTTGTTGAATGAAATACAAAACCAGTATAATCTTAAAGATGATAAACTAGA
>JBATTG010000175.1:0-11069 GCA_049670425.1 Proteocatella sp. | reverse complement strand
AGCTTTATCTATAAACATTTTTCACTCTCCTCTTTCAAAATCAATTTATTTATAGCATAAGCAACTCCATTTTCATCATTGCTTTTTGAGATAAAGGTTGATGCATTTTTCAGCTGCTCAGTTCCATTATCCATTGCTATTTTCATTTTTGCGCATTCAAACATGCTTAAATCATTACTTTGGTCACCCATAACCATAACATTTTTTATATCCAGATTATAAATTTCCAACATTTTTTTAATTGCGTTGCCCTTACTTACGCCCTCCATCATTATTTCTATATTCTCAGATGAGGATTGACTTATTGTAAGATTACCAATATCTGAAAGTTTTTTTCTTAACAGTATTTTAAGGCTTTGTGTATGGGGAAATGCAATAAACTTCAGTATGCCTTCGGTTTTGCCTGACATTTCCTCCATATTTTCGGTAATTACAACATTTACTTTATTTTCTTCTTTGGTCTGCGTAGAGTTTTCAGTATGATACCATAACGCTGAATTTGATAGTTCTTTTGTAAATACTGAGGTTTCTGTATAAAAGTGATATCTTATTCCCAGCTCTTCAATAGCCTTATTTATCTGAAGCGCCTTATGGCTGGGTATACCCTTCATATGCAATATTAGGTTATTCTTAATATCTTTTACAAGGGCTCCGTTGCAGGAAATTATTGGAAATTCGTTATCCATCTTGTCTGAAATTCCTTTTGCTGAAGCATGCAGTCTTCCCGTAGCTATGCAAAACGCCACTTCATTTTCTTTTAATTTTTTTACCGCAAGAATATTTTCTTTTGAAATTGTCTTTTCGCTGTTTAATAATGTACCGTCTAAATCCGATACTACGAGCTTTATCATTTTTTTCTCCAAATCTATTTCATATATTCTATGACTGGAAATTCTTCGCAATAATAGATTTTCACAACCATACAGTTTTTTATCTTAAAATTCCAGTATAAAGCGTCACTTTTTGTCAATATATAAGAAATAAGTGCCTGCATTACACCGCCATGGGAAACTATTACAATTTCATCTTTATCACCATACGCTTTTATTATATCCTCATAGGCTAATGATACTCTATTTATGAATACCTCCAAACCCTCACCATTCGGATATTTATAATTAATTCCATTTTCGCATATTTGATGAAATTCTTCTGGATGGTTATCTTCTATTTCTTTAAATGTCATTCCTTCAAAGTCTCCAAAGTCAAATTCGTGAAGTCCCTCATTCGTCATGACTTCATAGCCTAAAGTTTTTGCCGTAATTTGAGCTCTCATACTAGGCGAACTTATTACTACTGGATTTGTAAATTTTTCGATTTTATTTGAAATTTCATTCATTATTACGTCTTCTGAGTCTAATAGTTCACTTTCTGATTTTCCACATAATCTTCCGGTTCTATTAGCATTTGTTCGAGCATGTCTTATCAAATAAATAGATTGCATATATACACCCCAACATAAAATATTGGTATAAAAATAGTTTCGGTTATCTCACATATTGCCCCAAGAACATCTCCTGAAATTCCATCTATTTTTTCGTAAACAAATTTTTTTATTGACATTACAATCAAATGCAATATTAAAATAGTTACTGCATTTGCGATTACAAGCTTTACCCCAAATGAAAAATACATAAGGGCACTCATCAAAGTGATATAAAATAGTATTATACCACAATATTTGTTTCTACTCAATTTACCAATAAAAGGTTCTCCCATTTTTGATTTATTCATAGGCACACCCTTATAGCATGCCATTATTACTGATAGCCTTCCAACCATTGGAATCATAGGTATTATGAGCATATACCCCGATTCAATCAAAAATTCAAAAAAAGCAATTTTTAAAAGCATTACAAATACTACAGACAGTAATCCCATAGCTCCAATTCTTGAATCTTTCATTATAAGAATTATTGTTTCTTTATCTCTATAACTGAAAAGTCCGTCAAAACTGTCCGAAAGACCATCAAGATGAAGTCCTCCAGTCAACACAACCAGTGCCAGAACCGTTAAAATTGCCGATATATGACTCCCAAACACTTCATTTGATAAATATGCCACGCCCAGTATCATACACCCTAAAATAAGGCCAATAAATGGAAAAAATACCATATTGTCTGATTTCGCTTTGTATTCAAATTTGCATTTCACAGGAAGTCTGGTTAAAAATACTAAGGTGCTTAAAAAATTATTTTTCCACTCTGTCATAATTACGCTTCCTTTTTTTTGCTATTTTTTATTTAATCTTAACAGGAATTGAACTTATCACCATATAAACTTCATCTGCCTGGGAAGCACAAATCTGATTTGCCCTTCCAGCATAATCTCTGTATATCCTGGCAATTTTATTTTCAGGAACTATTCCCAGTCCGATTTCATTACTGACAATAACAAGATTTCCATTCGCAATTTTTGCCTTTTCTATTATACCACTGATTGATTCTATAATATACAATTCAATATTATTAGTTTCCTCAATTGAAATATTTTCAAAATTCATACATTTGCTAAACATCATATTACTCATGTAGATTGTGATACAATCTAGTAAAACATAATCGTGTTTATTAAGCAGATCTTCTACTATATCTTCAATGTTCAGATGATGCTCATAGGTTTCCCATCTATCGCCTCTTTGTGATCTATGTTTCCTCACTCTGTCTTTAATTTCTTCATCTAAAATTTCCGCCGTTGCTATATATCCTAAATTCCGGCCTTTCTCAAGACAGTAGTTCTCTGCAAACGAGCTTTTTCCCGACCTTGCTCCGCCTGTTACAAATATTATTTTTCCCATGAAATACCTCTTCGTTATTTTTAGCTGGCTATTTTTTTGGCTTCTTTCGTTCCCACCAAAACAACCTTAGTCTGACTAGGGTATCTATCCTTAGTTACTAATTTTTTCACACCATCGACTATAACATAAGTCTCTGATCTAATTTCATCTCTACCCTTTGTCTTTATAACCTTTTCCCCTTTTTTTAGAGTTGGGTCGTTAATATACTTTATTTCTCTTGCCTTTTTACTTACAACCTGAGATGTTATCTCTATATTTGGAACACTCTCCTTATTTCCATAAATGCTCACAGTAACACTGTTACTCCCAACAAACGTCTTTAAATAAACAGGAAAGTCGTGGTTGTTTTTAAATTTAAAATCTATTGAATTGTCACTTACGGTTGCATCGCGACCATAAGCAACATAATTAGATGGAATAGAATGTGCTCTTCTTTGTACTATTTCAAGCCCTGAGTAAAGAACACTGTTGTACAAAGTAGAAGACACCTGACAAACGCCTCCGCCTAAGCCTTCTTCGATTTCCCCATTGACTATTACCGTTGCTTTTTTATAACCATTTTTTTCAGTTTTCAGCTTAGTAACTTCGTTATAGGAAAATATATCTCCCGGCATTAACAACAAATTATCCATATAATTTGCAGCCACTCTGATATTTTCATTTCTACCTTTTAGATTTTCTGAAAATGTTGTTTTGTAACTTCCTATTATTCCATTTATTTTATTTAGTTCATCACTGCTTACATCTGGCTCAACTTCGATTACGGGAACATCCAGACTAATATCTTCTCCAGACTTTAGACTTTCATAAATCGCTTTTTTGAATTTTTCACGGTCTATGCCAATTCCAATTTCACCTCTTGTAACATTTATAGAAGAACCTATGACAACAGATGCATTTCGTGAATCACGTTCAATATCATCGCTTATCAAATTGTACAACTGTTCCTCAAGATTATCAGGTATGCTATCATCAACTTCAAACACTATATTTTCTTTTAAGTATTTAAGTTTTATATAATCAACGATATCCTTTGCCCAATCACCACTTCTTCCTATTTCAAAAGCTTTTGAAATAGTGCTGTCTATGTTAAACTTACAACCTAGTTCTTCTAGATTAAATGTATGATTTTCTCCATTATAATGCAGATTAATATTTCCATAATAGTTTTTTTGATTTAAGAGTTTCTCTGCATCTTCTTTCTCCAAATTTCCAAGGTTTGTTTCCTGTGCATATACATTCATAAGCACTTTGTCCCCTGAAATGGCAGCATTATACGAATATATCAGAAAACCGCCTGATACCAATATCGCTCCTATTAAAACCAATACAATTTTAACTATTTTACTTTTCAACAATTTTATTATCCCCTTTTCTCTTGAAATAATTACAATCTTCTTTAAGCTTACAATTTATACATTCTGGATTTTGTGCTTTACACATTCTTCTTCCGTGAAAAATCATTGCATGGTGCGCTCTTATATATATTTTCTTAGGAATTTTTGAAGTGATGTCTTTTTCTATCAAATCTGGATCTGTATTTTTAGTAAGACCCAATCTGAAAGTCACTCTTTTTACATGGGTGTCTACTGCAAATGCCGGAATTCCAAAGGCATTGCTAAGAACTACATTCGCTGTTTTCCTGCCAACTCCTGGCAATTCTAATAAAGCTTGCATGTTACTTGGCACAGCCGAACCATATTTTTCTACAATTATTTTTGCTGTTTTTATTATATTGTCACTTTTCGAGTTGTAAAAACCTATGCTTTTAATAATCGCTCTGAGTTTTTCAGGTTCTATCCTTATCATTTCTTCAACGGTCCCATATTCTTGAAATAACTCTTTGGTTACTATATTAACTCGCTTGTCAGTAGATTGAGCGCTCAGCATAGTTGCTACCAAAAGTTGAAATGGGGTCTCATGTATGAGTTCACACTCTGCATCTGGATACATTTCGCACAGAGTATTTATTATTCTTGTATGTCTATTCATATTTTTTATCTATCAAAAGATTTCTTAAGATAACATTTCTTCCTTTCCACGTGAAATTCCTGTCACTATATTTTCTTTTAAATTCTCGATTGCCTGTATTCAAAATTTCATCTAAGTCTATATTATACAATAAATCAAGATTAAAATCTTCAATATTTGAATATTTTTTGTTTTTATTTTCCGGGCAAACTCCCTGACATATGTCACATCCGTATATTTTTTTCTGTTTGCTTATTAGAAACTCTTCTTCAATGCTTAAAGATTTTTTCTGCGTTAAATATGAAATACACTTGTTGAAATTTATTCCCGTTTCAGATATAGCATTTGATGGACAAGCATCAATACAGATTTTGCAACCAATGCAGTTTCTTTTTAACGTTTTAACTTCATCTAAATTGGCATCAGTTATGATGAGCCCTAAGAATCCATAGCTTCCATATTTATCGTTTATTACAGTGGAATTGATGCCCTTCTTCCCAATTCCTGACGCCAGAGCAAAGAACCTTTCATTAAACGGTCCATTATCACATTGCACAAAAAAACTGGCTCCAGAATTTTTTTTTGTTATGTCCGCTGCTATGTTTTCTATAATACCGCCTACAATGCTGTGGTAGTCCATTGAACATGCGTGAGCTGACAGATTTGAATTCAAGGCTTTTTCGTATTTTCCTTGTGTCATGTATGGCACAAATATAACCACCACGCTCCTTGGTTCGAAACCATGCACTGATTTAAAATCATCAAGGCTCTCCCCTTTGATTTCATACTCATTGTTAATCCCGAGCTCTCTTCTATCCTTGATATCTTTTAAAAACTCACGATATCCATCCTTTTGATTATCTATATTTAAGATTCTATATTCTATATCTTTATAAAAAAGCATTTCATTATTCATACTTTTACCCTGTTAAAAAAACCTTTGAGAAAACAATTCTCAAAGGTTTTAAATTTCCTATTTACCACAACACTTTTTGTATTTCTTGCCACTTCCGCATGAACAAGCATCATTTCTTCCAATTTTATTTTCATTTACTACGGTTCTTGTTTTATTATATTCTTTTTTAATCTGTTGTCTTTTTTCAACAGAAAGAATATTGTTCCACAATTCCATTTCGTACAGCCAGTCTGCTTTTGCTGCCAGCATGTTAAAATAAAGTTTTTCAAATTCAATGTCAAGTGATAACGAAGTATCTTCCGTTAATTTTTCCATATCAATTTCATTTGTAAGCGATGTGTTTATTCCATCCAAAAAACCAACTACTGTGATTGGTTCTACTTCAAACTTCTCCGCAAATTCTTCAAGGTTTCCTTTTAAAACTTGCTCATTGTTTTGAAGAAGATACTCATAAAACTTCGCCTCTTTTGGAAGATAATCCCCCCAAAACTTATCATATTCATCTTGTGTATCAATTTGGTATGCTAATTTATCCCATTTGCTATATAGCGACATTTTTTCTATTTCCTTTCAATTTTTTTAACCTTTGTATTATAGCAAGAAACTACTGATATTGTAAAGAGAAACTAATAATTTTTAAGTTCTCTTTGCAATCTTCTTTCGCTGTCTTTCTTGGCTAAGGCTTCTCTTTTGTCATAAGTCTTCTTTCCTTTTCCCAAACCTATTTCTACCTTCACTTTTCCTCTTTTTAAATAAACCTTGAGTGGGACCAGGGTATACCCTTTTTGAGCCATCTCACCGATAAGGTTTTTTATTTCATGCTTATGCAATAATAACTTCCTTACTCTCAAAGGATCAACATTAAATATGTTCCCTTGTTCGTAGGGGCTTATATGCACTTGCTTTAAATAAACCTCACCATTATCTATCGATGCGTAACCCTCAGATATGTTTATTTTTGACATTCTAACAGACTTTACTTCTGTGCCTTTAAGCTCTATGCCTGCTTCAAAAGTTTCCAGGATTTCAAAATTGAATCTGGCTTTCTTGTTTTTAGCAACAATTTTTATATCAGACACATTATTCTCCCCTTAATTTTTTTGCCATTTCAGTTGCAATTATAGACAGGCTATCCAGATCCTCCTGAGTTGGAGAACATTTCGCCTCAACCGTATGGCCGATAACATCATAAGCACCGCATTCAGCAAACGCTTTAAGCGTTTTAACACCGCCTCCGCTCCAGCTATATGATCCACAAATACCAAGTATATGATCCTTTATATTATTCATTTCTATGACTTTCACAAGATTTGCCATTGGTGGAAACAGACCATTATTATAAGCGCAGCTTGCCAATATCAGACCCTTGTATTTCCAAATATCATTTATAATGTATGATGCATGAGTTTTCGAAACATCATATATCTTAATATTCTTTATTCCTTCTTCTGCAAGATACCTTGCTATGGTTTCCGCCATTATAGCAGTATTCCCATACATGGAGCCATAAACTATTACTACACCTTCTTCGGTTTCATAGTTTGACCACTTTCGGTATTCTTCCACTATTTTAGCTGGATTTGTTCTCCATACAGGGCCATGTACCGGGCATATCATTTTTATTTCTATATCGCTTAACTTTTTAAGGACACCCTGCACCTGTTTAGAGTGCTTCCCAATTATGTTTGAATAGTACCTTCTGGTTTCCGATTCATAATATTTCCAGTTTATTTCATCATCAAATATCGGGCCATTAAGTGCTCCAAATCCACCAAAGGCATCTTGTGAAAATAGAATTTTATCACAAAGTTCATAGCTGACCATAGATTCTGGCCAATGAACCATCGGTGTCATGAAAAATCTTAAAGTTCTTTTTCCAAGAGAGAGTTCATCGCCTTCTTTAACTTCCAGCATCTTAACTTCCTCTTCGATTCCGTAGAATTCTCTAAGCATCTCTTTTGTTTTCTTGTTTACAACAAGGGTAACATCTGGGTACAGTCCCAAAATTGTTCTTATTGAACTAGAGTGGTCTGGCTCCATATGATGAATTACCAAATAATCTAAAGGCTTGTCTTGTAACACTTCTTCCATTTTTTTCAAGAAAACATCGACCTTGTTTATCTTTACAGTATCCAATAAAACATTTTTTTCGTCTTTTATTAAATAAGAGTTATAAGTAACTCCATTGTCAAGAGGCCACATATTTTCAAATAAAGCTGTTTCTCTGTCATTGACTCCAATATAATATATATCCTCAGTTACTTTAACTGATAATGTGTTCATATTCCCATCCTCCACTTTTTGTTTTTAATGTTATTTTATACCTAAATCCCCAAAAAATCTATAAGAAATTAAATAATAGCCAATCTTATTTCCTTGAAGGCAAAATCTACGCTGTCCACTCTGGTATTAACCTTGTTCCCAACGGTGTAAACCTTACCGCTTCGTTCTCCTCTGGCACAATAATTAGTTTCATCAAAAATAAAGTAGTCAGATTTCATATCCGCAAATCTCACAAGTCCCTCTACCGTATTATCCATCATGATAAACATCCCAAAATTCGTTATGCTAACTATCATCCCTTCAAATTCATTTCCAATTTCATGCTTCATATAGTGGCACTTAAGAAGATCATCTATATTTCTTTCAATCTCCATAGACTGCACTTCCATATCAGATGACTGATCCGCTATATGATTGAGGATACCGTCATAGTGCTTCATTCTTTTTTCATCCAAACTGCCGCTGATACTCTCTTTTATTATCCTGTGAATCTGAAGATCCGGATACCTTCTTATCGGCGATGTAAAGTGAGTATAATACTTAGCAGCCAATCCGAAGTGGCCAATTGAATCCGGTGAATACCTTGCTTTTTTTAGTGACCTTAGAAGCGCGTAGGAAATAATAGTACTTTGATCCAAGTCCTTTGTGGCCTCAATAATTTTTTGAATATCACTGGAATGTATTTCTCCATCTTTTCTAAGTTTGACATCTATATTCATATTTTTAAGAAACTTAAATATGTTAGCCAGTTTTTCTTCATTTGGGTCTTCATGGACTCTGTATAAAAACGGAACTTCCTGCACACAAAAAACCTCAGCTATAAGTTCATTTGCAGATATCATGAATTCTTCTATTATCTTGTTTGCGACTCCGTAAGCCCTTTTTTCAACACCAACGACCTGATTGTCCTCAATTACAAATTTCGATTCAGGAAAATCAAAGTCAATACTTCCACGTTTTCGTTTGCTTTCTTCAAGAATCTTAGAAAGTTCAAGCGATATATTAAGAGCCGTCTCTAATTCAGGGCTGTTATATTTAGAAATTGCATTGTCCGTCTTACCTTCAATAAAATTTGTAACCCCATTGTACGTCAATCTGAAATCAGATTCTATTACACTGTTCGCAATTTCATAATCGACAACTTTTCCTTTTGAGTTAATTTCCATTATGCACGAAAGCGTCAATTTAGCCTCATTGGGATTAAGTGAACATAAATTATTCGATATTTCCTTTGGAAGCATAGGAATTACTCGGTTTGCAAAATATATTGAAGTTCCTCTTAAGACAGCCTCCTGATCGATTGGAGAATTTTCTTTCACATAGTGGGTTACATCTGCAATATGAACGCCCAGTACATAATTACCATTTTCTTTTTTCGTTATAGATATGGCATCATCCAAGTCTTTGGCATCCTCTCCATCTATTGTAAACACCAATTCATTTCTCAAATCTTTCCTTTTCTTTATTTCTTCTTCTGAAACCTTAGCATCAAGTGAATTTGCATAACTCATCACCTTTTTGGCAAATTCAGTTCTTACTTTCTTTTGAATTATTTCACTTTGAATCTCTACGGATAAATCGTTCTTTTTCCCTAAAATTTCTATTATCTTACCTTCGGGTTTTTTGTTCTTTGTTGGATATGTCATTATTTTACAGACAACAATATCCCTGTTCTTTGCATCATGCATATTTTTTCCTGTAACAAAAACATCATATGATTGCCTGCTGTCAGTAGGAATAACAAACCCAAAATTCTTGCTTTCAACAAAGACTCCCACTATAATATCAGTATTTCGTTTTAATACTTTGACTATTTCACCTTCCGTGCTGCTTTTCTCATCTTTTTCGCCTACTATTTTAGCAAGAACCAGATCACCATCCATTGCAGTTCCTAAATTCGAACTCGAAACATATATATCTTCTTCATCCTGTAAAACAAACCCAAATCCTTTTGGATTGATTTTTACAGGCCCTTTGACAAATCCATTCTTTACAGAAAGTCCAAACTTCCCTTTTTTAGTCTTGTAAACTTCGCCCTCTTCGATAAGGCTTTCAAGTATTCCATTTAAACGTTCTTCATCCTTTTTCCCCGATGTAAATATGGCACTTAACTCTTTAAATGTCAAATTTTTGTAGGCTTCTTCGTTCATTAATTCTAATATTCTCTCTGAAATATTTTTTCTCATTTTTCCTCCATATAAAAAAGCAGATTTATTAAATATTATAAATCCGCCGATACAATCTTAATTTTCTAAATATCTAAAATCTGTCCTCTTTTTTCGATAGTAACAATCTTCGTGGTAATATTTTCATTTTCCATCAGAATCTTGAATTTTTCCGTAATAGAATAACAATCTTGAAAATGCATGGGAATAAATATTTGGGGTCTGATAAGTTCTATAAAATATTTACCTCCATAATAATACGCCCCTTCGAGCCTTGGATCTACTGGAAAAAAGCAATATCGATATGGTTCTTAGACAATATCTCCATTTCTCTTACAAATTGCTCTTTGGCGTTATCTTTTTCTTCCTGAGATTCACCGTCCCAGTGCCACCAGTTCAAGTCTCCTGCATGAAAAATACTTGTGCCGTCTAATTCTATCAAAAAACTGAGCCCTTCATCCGTAGAGCCGAAAGTTCTGATTTTTATTCCGTCAACTTCAAAACTTTCATAGGGAGCGCACATCGTAGTTCTTTCGTCCTTATTTATTCTTAAATCATTCGAAATTACATATTTAGAATTTTTGTGTAATTTAAATATTTCCTTATCATAATGATCATAATGAGCATGGGATACAAAAAATATAACCTCTTTATCATCTGGAAAGTCAGTAGCTTTTAATCGACCGCAATCAATATTATTTTGTTTTATACAATTATCTTTAAAATAGTCAAAAACTAAGAATTTATCATCAGTTTCTAACAAAAAACCACTATGAAACAAATATTTAATCTTTATCATTTTAACCCTCCCAGTAAATAAATCTATATATATGACTCAATATATTTCAAATACGTTGAAAAATCTATAAACAAATGAATATTAATAATCAATATTAGTTTTTTAAATTTTTATTACTCTGATAGCTCTAATTATACC
>JBATTG010000174.1:0-47248 GCA_049670425.1 Proteocatella sp. | reverse complement strand
GTATAGCAGTATGTAAACAAAACCTACAAAAGGACCACACCCCATGGAAACAATTAAAGGGGCAGCTATATTTGCATATATATATTTTGGGACATTAAAAAATATAGGCAGTATTGTTGTAATAATACCTATATTTAGAGCGATGATGAGAGTTGGAATTACGATGTTTTTATTTTTCATATAGATTTAATAGCTTCCTTTTATTTGATTAAACAAAAAAATATATCTTAATCATAATAACACAATAAGAAACAATTTGAAAATAGATAGAAATTATAGATGTTATAAAGAAAAACAATATAAGTTTTTTACTGAGCTTTTTCATTTGTTTTTCATTGATAAGAAAGGCATATATCTCTGCAGAAAAGAATCTAATCTACAAAAGTCTTCAAATTGCCATAGCCATTTTCTTCCATATCATCAAAAGGGATGAATTTTATGGCGGCGCTGTTGATGCAGAATCTCCTGCCGCCTTTTTCTTTGGGGCCATCGTCAAATACATGACCCAGATGGCTGCCTCCGATTGCACTTTTTACTTCGGTTCGTTTCATGCTAAAGGTGCTGTCTTCTCTGTAAGTCACGGCATGGGGAGTTATGGCTCTGGAAAAACTTGGCCAGCCGCAGGAAGACTTGAACTTGTCCTGAGATAAAAACAGAGGCTCACCTGTAGCAACGTCAACATAGATTCCTTTTTCGAAAAAATTCCAGTATTCATTGTCAAAGGCGCTCTCGGTATGGCCGAGCTGGGTGACGCTGTATTGAAGGGTGGTAAGTTTATGTTTCAGGATGGAATCCAGGGGTTTTTTATATTCGCGATTGTATTCTTTCATTATAAATCCTCACTTTCTAATGGCTATGGTTGATTAGGTTTTGAATATCGGTAATATACATAATTCATACCCAACATATCGAAGATTAAATTTTGATTTTACAGCTTGACAATTCTTTGTCAATGACATATAATATTATTAAATTAAAATCCAAACAGCATCCTGACCGCAAAGGCAAGCCTGACCGCAAAGGATTATTGTTGGAAAACGACATAATGCAAAGAAGACACAACAAATAAAACAAGAGTTTTTCTGATTGCTCGAGGGTAAAGCCTGGGATAAAGTGAAATTAATAATAGTACATATATCAAGAAGGAAGTTCAGAAGTCCTGTAAACAAAGGAAGTCTGCTAAAGCATACCTGCTTGATTTTGCGATATATTAAATTTGCTCATCCACACATCAGAAATGGTGTGTTTTTTTATTTTCAAAAATCAAACAGGGGGTAACAATGGAAACCAAGATAGCAGTAGTAAGCATAATCGTAGAGGATCTGGAGAGCAGTTCACCAACGAACGAGCTTTTGCACGAATTTTCGCAGTACATAATAGGAAGGATGGGAATCCCATACAGACAGAAGAATATAGGAATAATCTCGGTGGTGATTGATGCCCCTCAAAACGTAATAAGCAGTCTTTCAGGAAAGCTGGGCATGATAAGAGGAATAAACGTCAAGGTAGTTGTCTCCAAAACAGGAGAAAAGTAGGTCAGGAGGCAAGATGAAATATTCACACGAACACACGAATGAAAGCCATAAGGAACTCATAGACAAAATTTACGATGGGTACGTTCCAAAGCCGGAAGAACTAGGGCCTCTTCTGGAAGGAATCGCGGATGAATACCTTTTTCAAAAGGCGGATGAAATGTGCTTTTCTAAAAAAGGCAGAGAGGTTCAGATAAGAGCCATACTCGAATTTTCTAATTACTGCAGATGCAAATGCATATACTGCGGCCTTAACTGCAACAATCAGGAAACTATGAGATACCGGATAGAACCCTGCGAGATTGTAAAGACCTCGGTAGAAGCCTGGGAGGCAGGTTACAAAACCATAGTGCTCCAGTCGGGGGAAGACCTGTTTTACAGCGAGGAAATAATCTGCGCGGCAGTTCGGGAAATCAAGGAAAAATGCGACATATCGATAACCCTCAGCATAGGGGAAAGACCCTACCGCGAGCTTAAAGCCATGAGAGAAGCCGGAGCTGACAGATTCCTGCTCAAGCATGAAACCTCAGACGAGGCGCTTTACACCAGCCTTCATATGGGCGATATGCTCAGGGACAGGATAGCCTGCCTCAGAGACATCAAGTCGCTGGGATATGAAACCGGCGGCGGATTTATGATAGGTATTCCGGAGCAGACCCTTGCGATAATAGCCAGGGACATCATCCTGCTGAGGGAAATAGGCTGTGACATGGCAGGAATCGGGCCATTCATAGCGCATGAAGATACGCCGCTGCGAGGAAGCGCAAACGGACAGCCGCTCCTTACAAGAAGAGCTGTTGCCCTTACCAGGCTGCTGCTGCCGATGTCAAACCTTCCGGCGACAACTTCGCTTGGAGTCCTGGACCCAAAGGAAAGAGACCTCGTGTTCAGCAGCGGAGCAAACGTGATAATGCGAAAGGTGACCCCATGGAGCGAAAGGGTCAAGTATGAAATATATCCAACCAATTTTGGAGAAAATAAAGATATACAGACCGCAAGAAAAGAACTTGAAGAATATGTGATTTCACTTGATAGAATTCCCGTTTAGGAAAAGGAGAACAGAATGTACAATTCAAAATCGAAAAATGCCGTAGACTTTATAAATCATGACGAGGTTATGCAGACGCTTGAATATGCCAGGGCAAACTGTGACAATCAGGAACTCATAGGCAAGATGCTCGAAAAAGCCGAAAAATTTGAAGGCCTTGATTATAAAGAGGTGGCGGTTCTTCTAAGAGCTCAGGACAGCGAAACCATAGCAAAAATACACGAAACTGCAGCAAAAATAAAAGAACATATATATGGGAACCGAATAGTTATGTTTGCGCCACTTTACCTTGCAAACCACTGCGTAAACGAGTGCAGATACTGCGGTTACCACAATTCCAACGGTGAGATGACAAGAAAGAAACTTACACAGGCAGAAATAGAAAGAGAAGTCATAGCCCTTCAGGACATGGGACACAAAAGGCTGGCACTCGAGCTTGGAGAAGACCCTGTAAACTGTTCGCTTGAATATCTGCTGGAAAGCATAAAGACGATATACTCGATAAAACATAAAAACGGAGAAATAAGAAGAGTGAATGTAAACATTGCAGCTACAACAGTTGAAGACTACAGACAGCTCAAGGAAGCCGGAATCGGAACCTACATCCTGTTCCAGGAAACTTACCACAAGGATACTTATGAATACATGCATCCCAAAGGCCCCAAGCACAACTATGCCTACCATACCGAGGCAATGGACAGAGCGATGGAGGGTGGAATCGACGATGTAGGAATAGGCGTCCTGCTTGGACTTCACGAGGATTACCACTATGATGCGGTAGGAATGATGCTTCATGTAAAACATCTTGAAGATACTTTCGGCGTAGGACCTCACACAATGAGCTTCCCAAGAATAAGAGCGGCAAGCGAAGTAGAACTTTCGAAATACAGCGGAATAACAGACGAGAAATTCAACACGCTCGTAGCAATATTTCGACTGGCAGTTCCTTATACAGGAATAATAATCTCTACAAGAGAAACCATGCAAAGCAGAGAAGAACTTCTTAAACTTGGAGTATCACAGCTGAGCGGAGGCTCATGCACAGGCGTAGGCGGATATGATGAGATGGCCAAGATGGTAAAGGAAAACACCTCGCAGTTTGACGTAGAAGACCACCGAAGCATAGATGAAATAATTCTCGATCTTGCAAAAAAAGGATATATCCCAAGTTTTTGCACCGCATGCTACAGAGAGGGAAGAACCGGAGACAGATTCATGGCGCTTGCAAAGGCGGGCCAGATAGGAAATGTGTGCCAGCCCAATGCTCTTATGACGCTTCAGGAATATCTCATGGATTATGCTTCACAAGAGACAAAGGAAGCCGGAGACGCTCTTATCAAGGCTCAGGTTGAAAAAATACCAAACGAAGCCATGTACAAGAAGACCGTGGAACAGCTGGAACGTATAAGACAGGGCGAAAGAGATTTCAGAGTATAGGAGGAAAATGTGGCAGTAAATGAACTAAACAACACACCGAATGCCTCGAGGCTTCACATAGCGATATTTGGAAGAAGAAACAGCGGCAAATCATCCCTTATAAATGCTGTATCAAACCAGCAGACAGCACTTGTGAGCGACGTGGCAGGAACCACAACAGACCCTGTCTACAGACCCATGGAGCTTCTTCCGATAGGACCCTGTGTCCTCATAGATACGGCGGGTTTTGACGATGAAGGCACCCTTGGGGAAATGAGAGTCGAAAAAACAAGAGAAGTAATCTCAAAGACAGACCTTGCCGTGCTGGTAATTGGCGCCCAGCAGAGCGAATTCGAAAAAGAGCTCAAATGGCTGGAAGAACTGCAGGAAAAAAACATACCCGTACTCCTTGTTGTCAACAAGCTGGATATGATGGGTATTAATAAAGAATCCGAAAATACGAAGCCGGAAGCTGATGAAGACGGAATCCTTTTATCTATAACAGAGTCGCTTCCCGAGAAACTGGCGGAGCTTTCATCCATATCCGTAAGCGCGAAGGAGAATATCAATATAGACAAGCTGAAAGAAAAACTTGTGGAGCTTGCACCGGCTGAGTTTGAACTTGATTCAATAACGAGTCACCTTATAAACGAGGGCGACCATGTTCTGCTTGTAGCGCCCCAGGACATCCAGGCGCCAAAAGGAAGGCTGATACTTCCCCAGGTGCAGACGATAAGAGACCTGCTCGACCACAGGGCTGCAGTTACCATGATTACAACCGACAGACTCGAAGCAACGCTGGAGCTTTTTAAAAATCCGCCGAAGCTTATAATTACAGATTCACAGGTATTTGCATACGTGAAGGAGCGCTGTCCGAAAGAGACAATGCTTACATCTTTTTCGGTGCTTATGGCCAGGTACAAGGGAGATATAGACGAATTTGTCAAAGGGGCAGGCTCTATTGACAGCCTGAATGCGGGCAGCCATATACTCATACTCGAGGCCTGCACCCACAATCCCCTTGATGGAGCAACAAAACAGTTATTAAAAATATAAACAAGTATATACAACTGTATATAAAAATAATATTTTTAAAATAATACTAAATAGCTCCCTGCATTCGTAAAGAGTGCAGAGCGCGTTTATATATAAACGCCAAAACTCCTTGAATTGCTGGAAGTCCCTAAAGCTGGTTAAACCACAACGTAAAGATGAAACAAGCTTAAGCGTGAAGGTAGCGAAAGCAGAAAAAATTAACTAGATGGAATATGGTTAAATCCTAAGTTCTTTTTAATGGGTAATCAGCAGGTAAGCCCCGAACAGGGGAAACTTCAACGACTATCTCGTAATGAGAGTACCTGCAAGTGCGGGGAAGTGGGGAGGACCCTATAAAAAGGGTTGTGATATAGTCTGTGCTTATATGAAAGTATAAGATGCACGTAATGGTGCTGGCGGAGGCTAACGAACTTTGTTGAACGCTCTAAGAATGTTGCAGATGTAAGAATTAGTAATTCGCACTACAACCGTATTTTTAAACTTTATAAAAATCCATATCTCTTTTAATTATTTTATTGCTTCAATGTTTTTAATTTTTGTCTATATGGGTAGACTTAAATTAGAATCGAGGTGAGAGTGATGGATACTGTTATTAAAACTGTAAAACAATATTCCTGTGAACTGGATGTGGATACACTCAAAGAGCTTGAGTTCATAGCAAATCAATACAAGAATGTAAGGAATTATGTATATTCAAGATACAGCGGGATTAACAGCATTTCACTTCTCAGTAAAGAGCGAAAAATAAGAGACGAATGGACAAAAAATAAATTTTACGAGCAATGGAAATTACCGGCAAGATACTGGAAACTAGCTTTATCAGATGCTTTCGGGAATATCAAGTCAAACTGGAGTAACATCAGGCGAAAAGTTAAAGAACAATCAAAAAGAAATCGTAATTTATCAGAGGAAGACAGGCACTATATAAATTATGTTTTAAAATTTGACAGCGCTTACGCCAAAGTGCTTACGAATACAGATTTTGAAATTCCTGAAATATTTAAGGACAAGGATTTAAATTACAGATATTTGAACAATTTGATCAGACGATATACAAGAAAATGTAAGTGTAAAATCCCATACAGCATAATTGGTCGAAGCTTCAGCGTAGACACGGGACTATACTCATATAAAAATAATTGTATAAATATAAGCTCTACGGTAAAAGGAAAACGACTTGCCATAAAGCTTACTGACAGTAATCATTATGATAGAACAATGATAGTCAGGCTCACAGGAAAGAAAATAGAAATTCACTGTCCTTTAAAAATTAAGAAAAAATCAAATTGCAATCAAAATATCATAGGCATCGATAAGGGCTATAAATATTTATTCGCAGTATCAAGCGGAAATTTCTACGGCGAGAATCTCAACGATTTTTTAAATAAAGAAACAGAGAGACTCAGTAAAGTTAATTCTAACAGAAATAGATTCTATGCTTTATGTAACCGGTATAAAGAAGATGGAAATATCAAAAAAGCTGAAAATATATTAAAATGCAATTTAGGAAAAGTAAAATACAATCATAATAAGAAAAAACATGATCAGGCGGTAAAATCTTATATAAATCATTCTTTAAACAAGCTTATACAAAATGAACAACCCAAAGAAATCATAATGGAGCAGTTAGATTTTGTAAATTGGGATGACAGATATCCTAAATCAGTTAAGCTAAAGCTTTCAAGGTGGATTAAGGGATATATAAGAGGGCGATTAGAGTATAAATGTGATTTAAACAGGATTGAATATACCTATATAAATCCTGCGTATACGAGTCAGATTTGTAACGTCTGCGGCAGTTTTGGAAAAAGAAACAGTGATGTATTTAAATGCAGCAAATGCGGCGAGACCCATGCCGATATAAATGCAAGTATTAATATATTAAACAGAAAAGATGATAAAGAAATTACACTTTATACACCATATAAAAAAGTTAAAGCTATATTAGAATCTAGAACAGTTTAAGAGAATGTATTCAATCACAAATATATGTAACCTGTGAGATCATATCAGGCAGAGCATATATTTTATCAGAAATGAGGGTTGAATAAAAAACTTAATATATAGAGTTTGAAAATACGGTTGTGGGAGATTTATGCTTGAAGTTAAGTGTAAATGCACTGGCTCAACCAAGGCTTAAATGATACCAAAAAGTATTAAAAGTGCGAATTATCTAATTTGAGTACATTTGTACACGTTTTTGGAACCAGATATCGGAAGAATAAAGATACCAAACATGCTTAAGAAACGCTTCGGAGACGGTATAGAGCTGAGCTGGAGGAGCGGAAGCGATATTCCAAGGGACATGTCGCACTACGACCTTGTCATACACTGCGGAGGCTGCATGCTGAACCGTAAAAACGTCATTTCAAGAATCCAGCGCTGCAAAGACCAGAGCGTTCCGGTCACCAACTATGGAATTTTCATAGCCCATATGAGCGGAATACTCGGCGAGGTTGTTTATTAAATACAAGAAAATCGAGCTTTATTTCAGGAAAAGGACACTTAACTTGAAATAAGGCTCTTGTTTTTGCATTTTAATTTTATATTACATCAAACAATTATGGGTATAAATGAAAGATAACAAGCGGGGTTAGTTTAAGAGCGGAGGCAGCGGATGAGAAATTCAAAAAAATACTTTATATTTTCAATTTCAGCACTGATGGTTTCAACTATGTTGATATTTTTGAGTGGCTGCAGCATAATGAATGCATCGATAGATTCCGTTCAAGGTTACGCAAAGGACTATCTTAATAAGGTTCTGACAATAGACCTTAAAAAAGTGGATGTCGATTCTTTTTCTGCGGACAGCAGGGAGAAAGACATGGAAGCTATGAATAAATATCTGAACAGGAGGTTTGAAAAATATTTTACAGAAGACGGATATCAGAAATTTATTGATGATGAGCTTTACAGCAGACGGGTGAATTACTTCAAAGAGGCCGATATCAAAGATATTCTCAATATTATAATAACGCTCGAACTCGATGATAAAAGGGTAGATACAGGAGATATGCTGTATAACTACTCCATCGAATATTATGTAGTCAATACAAGTGACAAATCGGAAAAGGTAGTAGACCGGGGACAGCTGGAGATTCTGAAGCAGAGCAATGGAAGATACCGGATTGAAAATGATGAGGCACAGTACAGTGATATATTTTCCTAAGATGAGCCCTGAACATTAATTGAATTTAAATGCAACAATAGTATTAAAACACTAAGGGTAGATTTGTTCATATTTTAAGTGGGAGGTTTTTATGAAGAAAGTAGTCAAAGTCGTAAGAGGGCAAGATGCAGTAGATGGAGCCGGAGTGCATCTGCTAAGAGTACTAGGAAGAGATACGGCCGAAGAATTCGATCCGTTTCTGCTACTGGACTCATTTGACAGCAGAAACAGTGAAGATTATATAAAGGGCTTTCCTATGCATCCGCACAGAGGGATAGAGACCATAACGTATCTTGCAGAGGGGGAACTGATTCACAGGGACAGTCTTGGAAACAGCGGTATAATAAAAAACGGCGGGGCTCAGTGGATGACGGCCGGCTCCGGAATACTTCACGAAGAAATGCCCCAAGCGGCAGAACGAATGCTCGGAATTCAGCTCTGGCTCAATATGGCGGGCAGTGAAAAAATGGCAGAGCCCCATTATTTTGACATCACGAAAGAAAATATAAAAGTAGTCGAAGAAGAAGGTTATCATGTACGGATACTTTCAGGAAAATTTGGGGGTGTTCAAGGTTCGAAAACCAGGCATATACATTTATCATTTCTGGACGTGAGCCTGGATGCGGGTAGTGAAATTGTAATTCCTTCCAAATTTAAGGATACGACCATAGTCTTTCTTTTAGAGGGAGACTGTACGATTGATGGGGAAACCTATCATGAAAAATCAGCACTGCTCTTTGGTGAAGGCGACCGCGTAGAAGTCGAGGCAGGAGCTGAACCGTCAAGATTCCTTTTTATAGAAGGACTTCCTCTGAAAGAAAGCATAGCCTGGGGCGGACCGATAGTCATGAATACGAGGGCAGAGCTTGAACTTGCTTTTGATGAACTGAATAAAAATACCTTCATAAAACACAAACAGGGATTGAAATAAATTGATATTCCAGCAAAATGGCATAGAAGGCATAAAAAAGCAGCAGTTTGATATTTCCACTGCTGCTTTTTGCTGCGCTAGTTCAATTTTGAGAAGGCATCCTTAAGGATGTAATACGATGGTTTAAGTCTTTCGTGGTAGCTTGGCAAATCCCAGGTTTCCCAGGTGAAAGGCTGCATCTGTACTGTGGCTTCGGAGCCGGATGCTACCTGGGCGCCTATGCTCATCGGTCCTGCTGTTTTCTTTTTTATCCCTGAGCTGTAGAGGTTGTCCATGATGTCTCTCTTGGCTGGATTCATTACGTTCAGAAGCTGCCAAGGTATTCGTATTTCAAGTTTACCGTCCTTGTATATGAAATCGCTCATTGAATTGAAGTCCTTTGATTCGGGGTTTGCGTTTCCGAATCTTAGAAGTCCAGTTTCATAGAAGCTGAAAGGAAGAACTCTTTTTTCCTGAGGCAGATACAGCTCCTTGTTGAGCACCAGGTTCATGTTGTTGAACAATCCAGTGTTCTTTTGAGTGAACAGAGGGTTTTGAGGTATCATCTTAAGTTTGTATCCGTACAGGTAGTAGAAGGAGTCGTAATACGCATCAACTTTTATTCTGGAGTTTACTTTTCCATTTATCTCTATTACAAAATCGGCCTGATTGCTGAATTTGAGATTTGAATCAACTGGATTGTCATTTCCCTGGCCCTCTATGGTATCTATCGGGATGACCAGTTTGTCATAGTCGAAGTTGAAATCTTTGGCATCTACCATCAGATACAGGTATTTTTCGTCAGATTTGGTGAAAAGCTTGAGTTTGTCGGTATTGACTACCGGGGTTTCACTTTCCCATTCGGAAATATCGCCGTCTACATAGGAGACGCTTTCTTTTTCGCCAGGGTCAAAGGCCATGAGGCCGAATTCCTGCTCGTTTGTCTGAGGGTTGGACCAGTATGGTCTCGAACTAGGATCATCGAAATCCATGGTGTTCCAGGTTCGCTTGAACCATTCATCCTGCCATGTGAAGACAAGTCCCCCCATGTAGCCCTCTGAGTGTATGTCGCTGAGCATTTTTGCAAGAATCTCACCCTGTTCGCTTTCACTGTGATTTCCCTGGTCATAACCCATGGTAAGGTTTTCGTGAGCCATGGCTCTTGAAGATGGTACTCCAAATTCGGCAACCAGAACCGGCATGGTATGGTGATTCATGAGGTCTCTCAGATAAGCCTTGTAGGAGTTGACCTTGCCATTTTCATCTTTAAAAGTCGCATACTCGCTCTGAGAATTCATGAAATCAGGGTAATATGGATAGATATGATAGGAGGCGAATACGCCAGGTTTGAAATCTTTGTCGGCCTTTACATGTTCAAGGTTTACGACTTCACGGTCCTCATCAACTGAAGGCTCGTTGGTGTGATCTATCATATCTGTTGTAGGCCAGTTGGAATAACTCACCGGCCTTTGGGTGTCATATTTTTCAGTCTCATAGGCAACTATACTGTCGCCGACTTCGCAAAGGAAGGCTTCAAATGGTGAAGCGTTCTTCGTATAGAGGTATTTTCCGCTATAGCTGTTTTTTTCGGGGTTGTTGGTGTTGGTTCCTCCGACAAAATCGGGGTACCATTCTATACCAAGGACCCAGCCTATGGTGTATCTTGATACGTCACTTGTGTATTTGCCGCTTGCAAAACCAGGTTTCACAGGAAGCGTGATGTTTCCGTGGAGCACATCGACAAGGTCTTTTCCATCTTTTATGAAGTCATTCATTATTTTTGAATCCTGTGCATAGGCATCTGAAAGGTTGTTTATGTCTTCTTCCCGTACCCATACGCCCTGAAGGAGGTAGATAGGGTTGTTGCTGGTCTTATTGAACAGATGCAGGGCGTCATAGAATTCCGGTTTCAAGGTTGTATAAACCCTGATGGTGTTTGCACCCATTTCGGAAATGTATTTCAGCCATCGCAGGTACTCGCCTTTGGTTATCGCAAGCTCACCAGGGAATGATCCAGGCTTTGCAGCGCCAAGGTTAACGCCTTTGAGGAATTGCTTTTCCCAGGTTCCATCTACATTTACAAGAAAGTCCTTGCCATCCACTTTTGCAGGGTAAGGGAGGAATTTTTCTACAGGAGAATCGCCTGCGGCTGCTTTTTTAACGACATCGTCTATAATCGTAGATAAAAGAGGTACATAGCAGTTCCAGTAGAAATATTCTGGTTTGTCTTTGTAATATTTGGTGGTGAGAAGCTTGAGCTTGTGCAATTTGTCATATTTATATAACTTTGCATTATTGAGCATGTCGGCAAAGTCTCCGGCGAAGTAATAAGCCTGGTAGTCTTTGTTTATCTTATGAACTGCGGCCGGAAACGAAAGCGGTATCTCTTCATCATTAAGAAGCTTCCGGCCATCCTCGGTAAGGTCGGCTTCATAATTTGCCAGAACCTCATTTCCAGGTTCGGGCTCGATTATCTCGAACCACATTTTAAAGGGAGAGTCGCTTTGGATATTGTATTTTTCCTTGAATTTATCTGTGAATTTTACTACATAGCCCATATCTTCATAATGTTTTGCTCTTTCAAGTACGACGATTCTGTCATCATCGGATATGAATATGAAACCATGGCCCTTGAATTCCCAGACGGTATTTTCCTGTGCTTCATAGAGCTCTACAATCCTGTCGGGAACCTCAACATCTTTCTTGAGGTCGTCAAATTGTCTTCCCCTCCAGCCGGACCATTTAAGGGAAAATATCGATTCCAGTATTTTTTTGTTGTCCTCGTTAGTCGGGGATGAGGCGATATTGAATTCTCCGACTATGGTATTGCCATTGCCCAGGTTTTTTTCAATGATGTTGATTTCTCTTTCGTCCAGGCCGCCATATATGTTTTTGTTGGAATTGTCATAGGCGTTTGAGGTTGTAAGGTCGTCCTGGTATACGCCGTAGGTGTCGGTAAGATATATCATGTCGGGGGTTTCCACTATGTCCGGGATTTCTTTGGTTTCAAAAATATCTTTTTTAAGCGGGAAGTAGCCATAGTAGTCTTCTTCGCCATTGAAATATTTTCCGGTCTTGTCATTTATTATTTTCTTATAATCGAGTATCCAGGTAAGGGCTTTGTGTTCCCTGTAATTAGGCTGGGGAACGGTCTTGTCTACAACCCAGACGTTCAGAGTTGTATCCGGAAGCTGGTTCCAGTCATAGACAGGTCTTAGTATGAAATAGCCAGGAATAAGGATTACTGCGATTATCAGGATGTTTAAAAGGATGTATATTGTTTTTTTCATGCTCATCACCTTGCCGTAGCAAATCCCTTTCTCTCTATTTTATCCCAGCTTTCAGGTTTTTTCAAAAGCCTGATATATGCGGCAGTTCGCCAAAAACTTATAATCTGTCTAGGTCCGAAGTTTTCCATTATGGAGAACATTACAAGGATAGCCATTTCTTTGAGATTGAAGTACTTAGTTTCGTTTTCGGCAATCAGTATTGATGATAGCGATATAAGCACTCCCATCAGTATGGTTACTATGAACAGCAGAATCATTATCTGCACGTTGAGAAGTCCAAGTAGAAGTGCGAGGACTATCATAATATAGCCCTGAATTTCAAATATGGGTCCTATGATTTCAAATATCAGGAAATAGGGCATAGCTACGAGTCCACTTACCTTGTGCTTGGGGTTGAAGAGCATCTTCTTGTGAAAGAACATTACGTCAATAAGGCCGTTGTGCCATCTGATTCTCTGTTTTTTAAGCGCGGAGTATTCTTCAGGAACCTCCGTCCAGCAGTTTGCATTGAAGGCATACGCAATCTTGTATTTTTGGTTTATTTCTTCCATGTGACGCCTTATTCTTACAACAAGCTCCATGTCTTCACCCACAGTATCTTTGGCATATCTGCCACTGCTTGTAAGGTATCCTCCGACATCTTGAACCCTTTCTTTTCTGAAGAGGCCAAAGGCCCCGGATATTATCAGCAGGCCGTTGATGTTCGCCCAGCCCAGCCTTCCTGTCATGAAGGCTCTTATATATTCCACGGTCTGTATCCTGGAGATGATTTTTTTGGGTATAGCGATATTGGAAAGGACTCCCTTGTCAATGGTGCATCCGTTGGCAGCAAATATATTTCCGCCAAGGGCAGGGGTCTCGACTCCCATGTCAAGCTCAAGCGAAGCGAGCTTCAGCAGGGATTCATCCTCAAGCAGGGAGTCGGCATCTATGCAGCAGAAAAATTCTTTGGTTGATACATTGATTCCGACATTGAGGGAATCGGCCTTTCCGCCGTTTAGCTTGTCAACCACAATGAGGTTTGGCATGGAGCGGTTCATGTATACGCCGCGGACTTCTTTTGTATTAATCTTGCTGTCAATTAGATAATCTACTCTTTTTAAATCGAATCTGTCGATTATGGTATTCAAGGTGTTATCCTTGGAACCGTCGTTGACAACTATGAGTTCGTATTCTGGGTATTTGAGGTTTAAAAGTGAAGTGATGCTCTCTATTATGGTCATTTCCTCGTTGTATGCCGGGGCTATTATGGATATTGCGGGCAGCATGTTTTTCTTGAACAACATGGTTTTGGTCTTTATGCTCCACAGCCTTGCCTGCTTTTTCATGTTGTTTGCAGAAAGGAGCAGCAGCAGGAGATAGACGGAGTTTATGGCGATTGAATAGTATACAAGGTAGATATTGTAATCAATAACATAGGTTTTAGCCTGTCTGTACAAAGAGGTAATAAACAATTGATCATAATGCCTGATGACATAAACAATCGGCACAATAGCCAGGATGAAGGTAAGGGTAATAGCAAGGTTGCGCATCTTCTTGATGTCTCTTTTGAATACCACCTCTTTTGGGCTTTCGACATACCTCTCTATGGAGAGTTTGGCGAGGATTCGTTCGTCAAGATATCTTGAAAAATCAGTCCTGATGATTTCATTTTTTGATATAGGTTCCTTTACAATGGAAAGTATTTCATTCTCTATGTCGATGTTCTTGTTTCTGTTCAGGAAGTCTATTATTCTCGCATTTTTGTTACTGTTTACGATATCAAGTATTAATTTTCGGTTTTTCACATCCTTGTAAAGGTCCATTTTTATGAAGAAATATTCGACTTTATTTGCAAATATTTCGATGTATTTTGATTTTATAGCTTCATTTTTTTCAGAGTCATAATTTTTCAGCAAAAAATAGAAATATTCGGGATGAGTGTCGATGTATTCGCCTATGATGCCTATTATAAAGGCAGTAAGTTCATCTTCTTCAAGATAAGCTGCAAGCTTCGTAAAAATGTTTTTTTCATTCAACTTGGCGATGGCCCTGATGGCATTTTTTCTTATTTCAAGGTCTTCGTTTTCTAGGAATTTCCTGTCATTAAGCTGGTCAGGATAGTATCTGGAGACTATGAGTGATGCAGTCTGTCTGAGTTTTTGATTGTAGAGTCTCCCTTGTATGCTTACCTGAAGTCTTTTAAATCTGCGGCAGACGAAGAAGGGGCTGACCTCACCGTTGTAGGGACAGATTCTGTTACCCAAGGAGTTGGATTCGCGTCCATATATGCAGTTACCGCAGCAACGGCCAAGGTTGTCCATCTTGGCGTATTTTTCTTTTGAGTCAGGATATTCCTCTTCGTTAAAAAAGTTAAGCAGAAAGCTTTTAGTATTTTCTGAAGGGTATTGTGAGGCGAAGTCAACGAGAAGCTCCTTGATTTCGGTTTCGTTTCTGTGGATGATTTTATCGATATAATCGTCAAAATCTTTTCCAAAGCTGACTATTATTGAATTCACTTTTTTTCTGTACCACTGATGAGAATTTATAAGGGAGGATACCAGTACCGGTATGGACCTTGTGTCCTTCATGTCTCCAAGCGAATTTGCAATGTAAAGTTTCACATGGAAGAGTTTTTCTTTTGAAAGCGCTCTTTCAAGAGCCAGCCTCGAGTTTTCAGTATTATGCAGACCCAGTTTTACGCTGGCTTCCACCCTGTTTATCCAGAATATTGAGCTCAGGTTTTTTATATATTTTTTTTCGATTTTTTTGAATTTCATTGAGTTTACGACTTTACTTTTCAGGCTGTCATTCATCTTCAGGGATTCATTTAAATTGACAAGCTCGTCGAAAGATTTTTCTATTTCAGAATCTGAATCCTCGTTTACAAATGATTCGGCGAAGAGGTCGTTGTTAGAATCTGTTTTTTCATCTTTGATGAGTTTTTGCAATCTGTTTGCGAAGAGCTTTATCACTATTACTATATCGATTAAAACAAAGATAATGCCGATTAAGATTACGGTTTCCAGACTAAGGCTCATATCTTGCCACCTTTTAAACTAAGGTCGACTATTCCCAGAAGCTCCTTCATGATATAGGGCTTGCGCAGGTAGTTGCAGATGCCAAGGTTTATTGCACGAGAAACGCTGTCTTCATTTTTAAGATGAGATACCAGAATAAAAGGTATGTTTTTTGTATATGAGTTTTGAAGCGCCTTTTCTCTGACAAGAAAAACATCGCTTTTTTGAAGCATTACTTCAGAGACTACGATATCGGGCATAGTTTCATTTATGATGCTCAGAAGTTCATCTCCGTCTATGGCTATGTACACTTCAAAATCAACACTCTCAAAATATCGCTTGAGAACTTCTATGTGGATTTTATCCGTGTCAGCGATGGCAATCTTGTATTTCTTGACTATGTTATCTTCTGCTTCAGACAGGCTGCATACCCGGTTCATTCCATTTTTTCGTGCATGCTTGACTCTTATGAAGGCTTTGTTGTTTAGAAAACTCTTTCTGTCAGTGCTTTCAGTACTGTCATCATACTCATCGGTTGAAATAACTCCAAGGCTCAAGGTGGTCTGTTCAATAAAGACTGTAGACTGGGCAACTTGATTCCTTATTTTTTCAGCAATAGCAACAGCTTCTTCCTTATTTTTGCCGGCAAGATACAGGGCGAAGTAGCTGCCATCGAGCCTGAAGGCAAGGGAGTTATTGTCCAGTTCGTTCTTTATTATATAGGCTATGTTGCTCAGGATTACGTTGACCTCATCATATCCGAATTTATTTATTATATGATCCCAGTTGTCCAGCGTAAGGACTATAAGAGAATTGACGCCCTGCTTTAAATCCAGATTTCTCATATAACTGTTATAGAATTCCTTATTGTATAATCTGGTCACGGGGCATATTGTAAGTTTTTCCTCTATGGCCTTGACATCTGTTTTTAAAGTTTCGTTCATTTCTTTCAATTGGGCTATTTCATTGTGATACAGATATAATTTTTCTTCTGAACTCTTAATATTAGATTCAAACAGCCTTGGCTTTTCAATGTCATATTCCTTCGCCAGTTTTTCAACAAGGGGCTCGATTATTATCAGCCAGTGGATGCCTTTTTTATCAAGGATGGTCTCAAACAGCAGATTCCAGATTTCGGAACTTCGGTAATTGTAATCTATTACTTCAAAAGTATTTTCATCGATGTTCATGTCAAGCTTACCTATTACTTCCAGAAGTTCGGCCCCCCCGAAAATAGAAGCATATCTTTTGAGTACGAAACCCAAAATATGCTTAAGGCCACCATTTTTTGCAAGTTCGCTTTTTATATGGTTCATAAACATTCCGCAGTCAAGATCGCGAAGGGCTATCATATGCTCCTTGACATTTTCCTTTATGATGCAGCCATGCTGAGGCGCAATCATATCAATATCCATGGTCAGGAACATTTTCATGACGGAGCTTAGGATGTCGTTTGAAGGCATGTAATGCTCATGGAAGGCCTTCATGGATTCTATATAAGATTCGTCTGCATAGAGTTTCCACTCGGAAAGAATGCCTCCGAAAAGGTCGCTGGAGAACAAAATTTTTGAAGAAGGGTCATATGTAGCTATAGCTCCAGAAAAATGCAGATAAGGCGTGGGAATGAATTTCAGTTCCCTTCCTGATTTCAGTCTTATGGAGAAATTGTTTTCATCAACAAGGTAATATTCTGATTTGATGCCATAATAATTAGTAAGAAGATGGGTCCTCCAGTGCGTAATAACTTTGAATCTGGCACCTTTTTCTTCGAAAAGCGTAACACTCGAACAAAGGTCGGGGTCCTGGTGATGGAGAACGACATATTTTATTTTATCCAGCGAAATTATTTCGGTGACATTCTTAAATACATATTTAAAGTCAAGCACAGAGCCGGGATCTATAAGTATGGCTTCGTCACCGTCTACTATAAGGTAGGGATTGCACTGAAGTCCTTCATACTGAAGGTCTGCTCCTACCCAAAATATTCCTTTTTTTAATTCCATGGGCATAAATTCCTTTCAAAATGTCTTTTTATTCTATTGAAACTGTACAGGTAGATTTGAAATTTATGTATGATATTCAATTTGCATATTGGCTCATACAAAAAAATATTTGACTCTATAATTATACCATTAATCAATACTAAATTAACGAAAAAATGAGGAATTAATTTTTTGAAATCATTCAAATTAGGATTCACTAAATTCCATATTTTTGCATTTTTCGATAGAGGGTTCTCAGACTTACGCCAATAGCTTTGGCGACTCGATTTTTGCCCTCGAGAGAATAGCCAAACTCGTCAAGCAAATCGAGAATATGCTGTTCTTCAAGTTTTTGGGAACTTAAAGCGGTAGATTGATCAAATGAAATATTTTCGGCCAGCAGTTTGGGAGGCAGGTCGTTGATTGACATAAGGTTTTTCTCGCTGAGATTGGCGGCATATTCAATAACATTTTGCAGTTCCCGGATATTGCCAGGCCAGGAATAATTATTAAAGAAATTCTTAATGGAGCTGTCAAAGTCCTCAAGAGGGGTATCCAGTTTCTGTTTCAGCTTTTGAAGATAGTTTACAGCTATGGGTAGAACATCATCGCTCCGGTTGCGAAGAGGCGGAAGCTCTATATTGATCACTCCAATTCTATAATACAGGTCCTCCCTGAATTTTTGAAGCCTCATCATATCCTGAAGATCTTTATTTGTAGCGGCAATTACACGTATGTCGAGCGAGATTTTCTCCGTAGAGCCGACTCTTTCAAGCTCATGTTCCTGAAGGACCCGGAGCAGTTTAGGCTGGGCAGAAAGCGGCATTTCGCCGAGTTCGTCTAGAAACAGAGTTCCGCCCTGAGCCATTTCGATTTTTCCGATTTTTCCGCCTTTTTTGGCACCTGTAAAAGAACCTTCTTCATAGCCGAAGAGCTCGCTTTCAAACAGATTCTCGGGTATGCTCGAGCAGTTTATGGCCACAAACGGATATCGCTTGCGGCGGCTTCTCTCATGAAGAGCTCTTGCTACAAGCTCCTTTCCAGTTCCAGTCTCTCCGGTTATAAGCACGGGGGTAGGACTGTCGGCAAGCTTGGTTATGAGGGAATGGACTTTTTGGGTTTCATTGCTGTTGCCTACAATCCGGCTGAGATAATCTTTGTTTTGCTCATCTATGAAGGTCTCATTGGAAAACTTGAGCACAATTGCTGCAGTATTGTCATTTTTTATAATGTTTTTTGTAGTCAGGCGCGCGCAGTAGTTTTCCATGGAAACTTCATTTTCAAAAAATTCCTCTCCTGACAATATTCTTTTGACAATATTTTCCGGAAGAATATGCCACAGGGAAGAGGTCATCAGATTGCAGGAATTCAGATTTTTGACAGCAATGGAATTGCACTGGGTAATTACGCCGTTGGAATCAGTAAGAATCAGAGAATTCCTGGATACTTCAAAAATTCCATGAACCAGATTGTCCATTTTGGTGGCATCGCCATCTCCGGTTCGGTTTATGATGATTTCACCGATAAGACTGGAAATTTCGGTTATAACATCATGGTATATCTGCAGATTGGAAGTTATGCGCTGATGGCCTTCCTTGGTAAATGATGTCATAGCCATGACGCCCATCACCAGGCCGTCAACCTTTATGCAGCTCAGGATTTCAATCGTTGATGGGCAGTTATCTTTGAAACGACAGCCGATGCAGGAGGCCATTTCTCCTGGGGTATTGACGAGTACGCTGCCATAGCTCAGCACCTCGTTTATAGAAGGCGCATGAACTGTACGGCCTTTTCGCTTGAGATATGTAGGGGTGCAACAAAATATTTTTGAATCGTTGTCAAAAATTGCCACCTCGATTTTTAAGGCATCTGCGATTCCGCTGGTAATTCTTTGTATTGAAGATCGAACTTCTTCCAGATTATACAAATTAAACCCTCCCTTATATGTAGAAATATGCAAATAGTCAGATTATTTTGCTGTAATTATATAGCATATTGTCATGCATGACAAGTTAAATATATATTGACAATAAATTTGTCAAAAACTGTGAAGTTTGACATGGATATTGTCAAAAAAATATGGCAAGTCTCTAAAAAACTTAAGTCATTAACTCAGTATTCAAGATTTTGAATAATATTAAATACTAAAATCCCTTTATTTTCAAAGGCTTTTGGGTATAATATCAAGCGGGAAATGAAATAAAATACAAAAGTGCCAATATTGGCATGCTTTATGCAAACATATTCAGCAGGAGACAGTAAAAACTGCAAAACTATAACTAAAACTAAAATACATAGGAGGAATTCAAAATGTTGTACAAAAAAGATTTATTAGATTTGACAGGCAGAGTAGCCATAGTAACAGGAGCTGGTTCAGGAATCGGGCTTGGAACCGCACAGCTTCTTTCGGCATATGGGGCAACGGTGGCAATGGTGGACGTAAGTGATTGCGCTGAGGAAAAGGCGCAGGAAATAAGACGAGAAGGAAGAGCGGCAGAATTTTTCAAATGTGACGTCAGAGATGAAGCTCAGGTAAAGGCTACGGTAGATGCAGTAAAAGAAAAATTCGGGAGGATAGATATTCTTTTTAACAATGCCGGGGTTACAGTGAGAAAGACGGTAGTGGATCTTTCGGAAAAGGAGTGGGATTTTGTTCTTGATGTAGGGCTTAAGGGTCTGTTTTTATTCTCGAAACATACAATACCCGTTATGGAAGCGCTCGGGGGCGGAAGCATTATAAATACAGGTTCAGGATGGGGCATTAAGGGCGGAGATATGGCAGCGGCTTACTGCGCGGTAAAGGGAGGAATCGTAAACGTGACAAGAGCCATGGCAATAGATCACGGCGGAAAAAAGATAAGAGTAAACAGCGTGAACCCGGGGGATACGGATACAGCAATGCTCAGGGATGAAGGGGTTCAAACGGGGCTTGTAAAGGATGAAAATTCGCAGCAGGAATATCTTGAAGATTGCGGAAACGGAAGACCGCTTGCAAGAATAGGCATGCCTGAAGACATTGCAAACGCAGTACTGTATCTGGCAAGCGACCTTTCGAGCTGGGTTACAGGAGCGGCATTGGTAGTAGACGGGGGCGGAATCGCTTAACTATAAAGGAGGAAGTAAATGATGAGAGGATTTAAAAACCATCCATATATACCAAATTCAAATCCACAGGTTCAAAAGGAAATGCTTGAGTATCTGGGTTTGAAAAGCCTTGAGGACCTTCATGCAGAGATTCCTGATGAAATAAAGCTCAAGGCGCCAATGGATATGGAAGAGGCGATACCGTCTGAATTTGAATTAAAACGCCATATGATGTCCATATTAAATAAAAACAAGGACTGCACTGAAAATCTGTGTTTCCTTGGAGCGGGCTGCTGGCCGCACTATGTACCGGCAATATGCGATGAAATAAACAGCAGAGGCGAGTTTTTGACGGCGTACGGCGGAGAACCATACAATGACTTTGGAAGATTCCAGACACTGTTTGAATATCAGAGCATGATGGCCGAACTCGTAGACATGGAAGCGGTGAATGTGCCGACTATGGACTGGTCTCAGGCTGCGGCCACATCGATTCGCATGGCAGGCAGGATGACACAGAAAAAAGATGTGCTTGTAGCAGGCACAATTGCTCCTGATAGATTAAAGTCCATGATTAACTACTGCAAATCAGATTTGAATATAATAAAAGTGGATTATGATATGGATACAGGGCTTATGAATCTGCAGGACTTAAAAGCTAAAATAACAGGAAATACAGCAGCCGTTTATTTTGAAAATCCATCATATCTTGGATTTGTAGAAACTCAGGGAAAAGAAATAGCGCAGATTACTCATGGTGCAAAAGCCGAGCTGGTAGTAGGCGTAGACCCGATTTCTCTGGGAGTACTAGAATCCCCAAGAGCATATGGCGCGAACATAATATGCGGAGATCTTCAGCCGCTTGGAATCCACATGAACTACGGCGGAGGACAGGGCGGATTCATGGCCACCATGGATGAAGAACGCTACGTAATGGAATATCCATCCAGACTCTTTGGAATCGCTAAAACATCTCAAGAGGGAGAATATGGCTTCGGAGACGTAGCCTATGACCGGACCTCATTTGGACACCACAGAGAAAAGGGAAAAGAATATGTAGGAACCCAGACTGCTCTTTGGGGAATAACTGCAGGGGTATACCTTGCAACTATGGGACCCAAAGGAATGCAAGAGATAGGCCAGAATATAATTCAAAAAAACCTTTATGCAAAACAGGAAATATCCAAAATAGCTGAGGTATCTTTGAAGATGAACGGTTTTGGATTCAAGGAATTTGTCGTAGATTTCAACGAAACAGGAAAAACTGTAGCTGAAATAAACAAGGCGCTTATCGCCGACAACATATTTGGAGGAAAAGATCTGTCGGATGAATTCCCAGAATTGGGGCAGTGTGCGCTTTACTGCGTAACGGAAGTCCATGACAAGGAAGACCTTGATAAATTGGTAAGAGCGCTTGAAGCTGCAGTGAAAGGAGAGTGCTAAAATGAAAAGAATCGACAGAAGCAAAGTTGTAAGAGATTTTCATCAGGCAAAGTGGGACGAGCCGATAATATTTGAACTTAGCACTCCAGGAGAAAGAGGAATAATAGTACCAAATGCAGGCAAAGAAATAGAGAGCCAGATAGGAGACGGTCTGTCTTCAATACCGGAGTTCATGAGAAGAAAACAGGCTCCGGAACTTCCCGAAGTAGCGCAGCACAGAGTTCTTCGCCACTATACAAGGCTTTCACAGGAGACTCTGGGAGCCGATGTAAATCTTGAAATAGGCCAGGGAACATGTACCGTAAAGTACAGCCCTAAAATAAACGAAGTGATTGCAAGAAGTTCAAAAATAACCGAGCTTCATCCAGAGCAGGACCCTTCAACGACACAGGGCATATTGGAAGTACTTTATAAAACTGACAAGTCTCTTCAGGCAATATCTGGAATGGACAGATTTACTTTTCAGCCATCAGGCGGAAGCCAGGCCATATATGCAATGGCAGCGCTGGTAAGAGCCTATCATGAAAAAAACGGCGATGCCGGGCAACGGGATGAAATAATAACCACGATATATTCACATCCATCAGATGCAGCCGCGCCAGCAGTAGCAGGTTATAAAATAAAATATATATTCCCAGATGAAGAAGGTTATCCGGATTTGGAAGCTTTCAAAGCCGCAGTATCAGAGCGAACCGCAGCTTTTTTCATAGCCAATCCTGAAGACACAGGGGTATACAACAAACATGTGCTCGAATTTACAAAGCTTGTGCATGAAAATGGAGGTCTGTGCTGCTACGACCAGGCAAATGCTAACGGGCTGTTGGGAGTAACAAGAGCAAAAGAAGCGGGATTTGACATGTGCTTCTTCAATCTTCACAAAACATTTTCAACACCTCATGGATGCGGAGGTCCGGCATGCGGAGCACTTGGGGTCAAGAAAGAACTTGTGAAATTCCTTCCGGCGCCGCTTGTAGAATTCGACGGTTCTGATTATACCTTGAATTACGATCTTCCAGACTCCATTGGAAAAATAAGAAGCTTCAGCGGAGTGGCGCAGGTAGTCCTTAAGGCATACTCCTGGATGAGGAGCCTTGGAGGCGAAGGTCTTTACGAAGTAGCCAAAGTTGCCGTACTTAACAACAACTACATGTTTAAAAAACTTATGGAAATAGATTGCGTGGATGCGCCATATATAAAAGGAAAACAAAGGATAGAGCAGGTAAGATATACCCTTGAAAAAATGTTTGACGAAACTGGAATAAGCTCAGGAGATGTGCAAAGAAGAATGATGGATTTTGGAACTCACTACTGGACAAGCCATCATCCATACTATATTCCAGAACCAATGACCCTGGAACCTACAGAGACACCGTCAAAGGCAGATCTGGACGAGTATATAGCCATCTTGAAGCACGTGTTCAACGAAGCTTACGAAAATCCATCAATTTTTGAAAACGCACCGCACAGGAGTGTATCCCACCAGGTAGACGAATCGGGAATGGATGATCCTGATAAATGGGCAATAACATGGAGGATGTACAATAAAAAATACAAATAATTCTTAAACTCCAACTTTAAATTAAATTGTAAATTCAGGCAGGCGGCATAGAAAAACTCTATGTCGCTTACCATATACGGAAAAAACAGGTGGCAGATGAAAAAAATAGGACTTATAGTAAATCCCATTGCAGGAATGGGAGGAAGAGTCGGTCTCAAGGGAACTGACAATCTTCTGGAGGAAGCGATAAGAATGGGAGCAATACCTCGGTCGCCAGACAGGGCGGTCGCAATGCTTCAAATAATAGCAGAAATAAAAGACCGCTTCGAGCTTTACTGCGCAGGAGGAAACCTTGGAGAAGATGAAGCTCTTTTGGCAGGTATCAGTCCTGCACTAATCAGAATTCCCAGGACTTGCACTTCTGAGGATACAAAAATCCTGTGCAGGGAATTGGTAAAAAGAAACGTCGATCTCATAGTATTTGCAGGTGGAGACGGCACAGCAAGGGACGTACTCGATGCGACGCAGGGGAAAGTTCCGGTTATCGGCATCCCGGCGGGAGTGAAGATACATTCGGGTGTGTTTGCGCAAAAACCGGAAGCGGCAGGCATGATAACCAAAAAATTCATACTCGGAGAACTAAGAGGGATAAAGCAGGCAGAAGTAATGGATATAGACGAAGAGCTGTACCGAAGGGAAATCGTGTCATCAAAGCTGTATGGCTATATGGATGTGCCATTTGACAACAAGCTGCTTCAGGGCAAGAAATCGGGAAGCCTTCCTTCAGACAAGGCCAATCAGCAATCCATGGCATGGGATGTGACTGACAACATGGAGCCCGGCACGCTCTACCTCATAGGTCCAGGGTCGACTACGAGCTGCATAATGAAGACTTTGCATCTCAAGGGAACTCTCATTGGCCTTGACTGTGTATTGAACCGAAAACTGGCAGGAAAAGACCTTGGAGAGTGTGACATATTAAGACTCATGGAAGGGTTTCCAAAAGAAAAGATAAAGCTTGTTCTTACGCCAATAGGGGGGCAGGGGATAATACTCGGAAGAGGAAATCAGCAGCTCAGCAGCGATGTTCTCAGACATATTGACAGGAAAAATATAATAGTAATGGCAGGCAAAAATAAACTGGCAGAACTTCGAGGCAGACCGTTCATAGTAGACACCGGCGACAGGCAGACCGATGAAAATCTGAAAGGTTATGTAAATGTAGTTACGGGTTACAAAGAATATGTGGTATATAAAGTGACATAGCAGACAAAAATATACTCACCCTTTGAAACACAGGGGGTGAGTATATTTTTTTTAAATTACCTCTTTTTTCATGGAGTCAGAATAATTTTCATCCATGTCATACTTTTTAATATAATACTTATGAAGCACATTTTGAAGTGCAATCAGCATAACGACACCTATTGGAAGCAATACGAACGGGCTTAACCTTGTAAATCCGTATATTGTGTAAAGTACTGCTATAACCCCGCCCACAGTAAGAGCGTATGGAAGCTGAGTCTGAACATGGTCTATATGGTCGGCTCCAGAGAATATGGAAGCCATTACAGTAGTATCAGAAACCGGAGAAGCATGGTCGCCAAGGATGGCACCGGAAAGAACAGCTCCTGACATGGCTATTGCCACGGTAACATCACCTGTTAAAGAGTAAGCAAGAGGAATGGCAAGAGGAGTCATTATAGCCATAGTACCCCATGAAGTTCCAGTTGCAAAGGCAACGCCGATAGAAAGAAGAAGTACAATTGGTGGCAAGAATCCAAATGGAATATTGTTGCCAATAAGATGGATAACATACTGAGCAAGCCCGAGTTCTTTGGTAATAGAGCCAAGAGACCAGGCCATGATAAGGATAGCGCCAGTAAGTACCATAAGCTTGAAGCCATCGACTATGCAGGTCATAGTCTCTTCAAAAGTCATAATCTTGCTTGAAAGAGCTATGATAATTCCAGTAAGAGCCATTACAAACGACCCCCAAAGCAAAGCCGATCTTGCATCGCAAGCTTCAAGCAATGCCATGATTCCCTGAGGAGCAGCTTCTTTGCCAGTCCAGTAGATTCCTATAAGTATAGTGGCAAGAGAAAAAACGATAGGAAGTACAAATGATTTAATCATAGGCTTAGTTTTCTTGGGTTCGCCAAGATCGGAGCCGACGTTGAGCATCGGAGATGCACCTTCTCTTGTAAATTCGCCGGTAGTCATGCAGCGCATCTCAGCCTTAAGCATGGGACCATAATCTTTTCCATTGTACATGAGGATTCCAACGAATATCAAAGTAAGGATGGAATACATGTTAAAAGGAATACTCTGGATATAGGCTGAAACAGGTTGAACTGTAGTGATTCCAGCGATATCAAGACCCTGACCAATCATGCCTATCTGATATGCAATCCAGTCAGAGATGAAGATTGCTGCCGCCGGAGCCGCTGTAGAGTCAAGGACATAGGAGAATTTTTCTGAAGAGATTCGATACTCCTTGCATATATCCCTGAACACATTTCCGTCAACCGCTGCAACCAGGCAGTCATTGATGGAAGTTCCCATTCCAAGCCCCCAGGTTGCAAGGCATACAGAGCGGCGACTCTTGAATCTTTTTTTAGCAGCCTCTGCAAGTGCAAAACTGCCTCCAAGTCTCCAGATAAAAGAGATTCCAACCCCCATGAACATTGTAAATAAAAGTAGCATTGCATTGGATGGATCAGTCATATTGTTAATTATGGTTGAAAGTGAATATGTAACACCGCCAATAGGATTCCAACCAGAAATAACAAGCGCGCCAGTAAATAAACCAGCGAAAAGTGAAATTAACACCTGTTTTGTGACAAAACAGAGAGTTATTGCAACGATAGGTGGAAGTAAACACAAAATTCCGTAAGAAGCTTCCATAGATGTTCCTCCTTATATAAAGTTTTTTATACCTTATATTTAGCACTATTCATGCCAATAAATGCTATTTGGAACAATTAACTCAAAATTCTGTCAATATCCAGTGCTGCCAATAAGTATGGAAGCAATAGAGCAACTTTGCAATATAGACAATTTGGCAAATAAAAGAAAAATTGACAAAACCAATGACAAATTGTAAAACTAAGACAATTTTTGTGACAAATATTTCAATATCTGCGCATAGCTATTTACAAATATAGAAAAAAGCTATACAATGAAAAAAACTTCATAAAGTAGGGGAGCTTGCGTGCAGGCTGAGAGGAAATCACAGGATTTCGACCCTTGAACCTGATTTGGATAATGCCAACGTAGGGATAAAACACAAAAATCGTAAATTTGAGTGGGATATGCTGCGAGGCATGGCTCACTTTTTTTAATTAAAAAATATACGAAGGAGAAAGACAAAATGATAGAAGAAATACTGCGAAATGTAGAGGAAAACAAGGTACTTGTTCACTCAATAACAAACTATGTAACCGTAAATGACTGTGCAAATATAATACTGGCATCGGGAAGTTCTCCTATAATGGCAGACGATTCAGATGAGGTAGAAGACATCACTTCCATATGCTCAGCCCTTGTAATAAACATAGGAACCCTTAACAAGCGCACGGTAGAAGCTATGATACTGGCAGGGAAAAAGTCCAACGAGCTTGGACATCCGGTAATACTAGATCCAGTAGGAGCAGGAGCATCAGAATTTAGAAATAATACGACTATGAAACTGCTCGAAGAAATCAGCTTCAGCGTAATAAGAGGAAACATATCAGAAATAAAATTTATTGCAGAGGGAAGCGCAACTACAAAGGGCGTTGACGCCGACGCGGCAGACATGGTTACAGCGGACAATCTGGATTCGGTAATAGAATTTGCAAAAAAACTCAGTAAAAAAACAGGAGCAGTTATTGCCATAACGGGAGAAACGGACATCGTGGCAGATTCTGATAAAGCATATATAATAGGAAATGGTCATCCGATGATGTCAAACGTAACAGGAACCGGATGCATGCTGACAGCTGTAATCGGAAGCTATACGGGAGCAAATCCAAGCAAGCCTCTTGAGGCGGCAGCGACGGCAACAGCGGCTATGGGACTTTGCGGAGAGCTGGCCTTTGAAAGACTTCAGCAACTGGACGCAGGGACAAATACCTACAGAATGCTTCTGATAGACTTCATGAGCAAGATGAACAGGGAGATACTCGAAGGCGGTGCAAAAATTGAAAATAGATAAAAAAACGATGCAGCTGTATCTCGTAACCGACAATGCATGGCTGAAAGGAAAAACTCTGGAATCGCAGGTCGAAGAAGCCGTAAGAGGTGGCGTAACTTTTGTCCAGCTCAGGAACAAGGATATATGCTCAGAGGAACTTGCAGCAGAGGCAAAAAATATAAAAAAAATTACGGATAGATACAAAATACCATTTGTAGTAAATGATGACATAAGGGCGGCTCTTGAAGCAGATGCAGACGGAGTCCACGTCGGTCAAAGCGACATGAGTGCAAAGGATGTAAGGAGCCTGATTGGGGAAGCTAAAATTCTAGGGGTATCGGTACAGAGCGTGCAGCAGGCACTTTTGGCACAAAAACAGGGAGCCGACTACCTTGGAGTAGGAGCCGTATTTCCAACAGGAACAAAAAACGATGCCGATGATGTTGACGCTAACACAGTAGCGGAGATATGCAGAGCCGTAAATATTCCTGTGGTCGCAATTGGCGGAATAAGCGAAAAAAATATTCATGAGCTTTGCGGAATGGGGCTCGACGGAGTGGCTGTAATATCAGCTATTCTCTCCAAATCAGATATTTCAGGGGCGTCAGTCGAGCTTCTGGAACTCTCCAGAAAAATTACGGAAATATAAAGAAACTATGTGCCCGTAACAGCGGCAAAACTGACAAAAACAGGTTCCCGGTTAAATTACCAGGTCCTGTTTTTTTATTTTAAGGAGGGCTGTTTTTTTTGAATTGAAACTTCCGAAAATCTTATATTATAATTAATAGATTAGATATAAAAAGGATGCAGAGTTGACGGTTCTAATGGTATAATATATAATAATAATTCCAAGGTTATATCAACTCAAATGCGAGCGGATGACGGCCATTAGATTATAAAATTCAAGATTAGTTTCAGGCTAAACAGTTGAAGCGGATAGGTGTTGTATATGTTTAAAAATTTGTCGATAAAAAATAAACTGATTATGAGTGTAATAATAGGCTGCCTGGTGCCATATATTATTGGAGATTTTTACATAAAAGACAATGTTGAAAAATGGCTGTATGACAACAATATTGAACAGCATAATGAACTTCTTCAAGAAACAGCGGACCATGTTGATGATTCAATGCTGAAAAATATGAAAAATTTAATATCAATGATTTCAGAGGATGAAAAATTAATCAATGTAGACCCTAAGATTAACAACTACACGAATTTTGATGTGGATACCTTCAAGTTTCAAGATACTCAAAGCGAATCCCAAATCATGACATATTTTGAGTCAATCCAGAAAAATTATGATATAGTGACATTTGTATCTTTTGGAATAGAAAACGGAGGCTATATCGAGTACCCGGCCTTCAGACCCTCCGGAGATTATGACCCAAGAGAGCGGGGCTGGTACATGCAAGCGATAGACAGCTCAGAAGTCGTCATATCAGAACCCTATATGATGAAGGTATCGAAGGATCTAGTTATAAGTGCAACTAAAAGTGTTGTTTCAGATGGTAGAAAAATCGGGGTTGTCAGTCTTGATCTTGAACTCAATGATTTGATGAGAAGTATCAATGAAGTAAACTATGGAAGGTCTGGATACGTAAATATTCTCAGTCCCAATGATGTTTTTATAAACAGCCCTGGCAATAAAGAGTGGATGCTGAGCTCTGTCGATGATGCAGGCATCGCAATATTCCATTCAATCGATAAATACAATGGGAAATCTTTTGAGGGAAGACTTGATGGAATAGATAAAATCTTCAATGTATATATCTCACCTTACAGCGGCTGGAAATACATATCGGTTATAGATAAAAGTGAAGTTTTGGAAAAATCAAGGTCATTATTAGACGTTCTGACTTGGATATATGCAATCACAATCCTGATTATTCTAGGATTTATAGTTCTTATCTCGAATTATATGACACGGCCGGTACTGAGTATTGCCCGCGTAATCGACAAGATGGCAACGTTCAATTTCGATATATATGAGAATAAGGATTTTGAAATGTATACTCATCAAAAGGATGAAATCGGAGAAATATCAAGAGCCCTAAGTGGCATGCAGGAGAACTTCATAGAGCTTAACAACAATCTAGTTGTAATGGATGAACAGATTCAAAACATAAATATCCATAAAAATGTCGTTTGCCAGCTTAGTCTGTCAAAAGATAATCCTTTTGCCGGGGTAACCAATTCAATCAACGATTTGCTGGCAAGGGTCCACAATTATATCGAACAAATCAAATTTTTCAATCAGGAAATATCATATAAAAACGACCTGCTCATGGCTTCTGAAGAAGAACTTACGGTGCAGATAGAGGAAATAAACACACAAAAAGAACATATACGTTTTCTGGCGGACCATGACCCTATGACGAATCTGCCAAATCGCCGAAGTTTTCATGAAAAAGCCAGCAAGGTGCTGAGTGCCGGGACAAGTGGCGCAGTAATACTGCTGGACATAGATAATTTCAAAGGAATCAATGATTCTCTTGGACATTTGTTCGGAGATAAAGTGCTTCAATATATTTCCGGTAAATTGGGAGAACTTACAAATTCATCTGTTTTTGTTTCCCGGTTTGGAGGGGATGAGTTTCTAATACTTTACGAATGTGGAGAAAAAAATCATGAAATTGTGAATTTCATATTGAAGATATTTTTACTTATGGATGAAGAATTTATGGTGGAAGACAATAAAGTCAAGGTGGAATTTAGCATGGGTGTTTCGGTTTTTCCAAAAGACAGCAATGACATAGACCAGCTCATAATGAATGCGGACCTGGCAATGTATGAAGTCAAGAACAATGGGAAAAACAACTATGTATTTTTTGACAGCAAGATGGCGGACCATCTAAGGGCCAAGCTGGATATAAAGGTCATATTGAAACAGGCTATCGCCAGGGATGAATTTAAAATGGTATACCAGCCGCAGGTGGATATCCATTCTGGCCAAACCATAGGATATGAAGGCCTTGTAAGACTTAGGAATCATAACATATCTCCGGCGGAGTTCATTCCTATTGCCGAAGAAAATGGGCTCATAATACCCATGGGCAGGATTGTAACCAAAATGGTGGTGGAGCAAATCAGTATATGGAACCAAAAAGGATTTTCGTCAAAACCGATATCCATTAATTTTTCAGCTATGCAAATCCACGATATAGCCTATAAAACTTTTCTTTTCGATTTGCTCGAGGAAAACAAGGTGAAGCCGGAGCAGATTGTAATTGAGATAACCGAAGGCGTTTTTCTTGAACACAAGGACACTACAATTATATTCTTAAATGAATTGAGAGCCCATGGCATCAAAATTGCCGTAGATGATTTTGGAACAGGATTTTCTTCCTTAAGTTATCTGACATTTTTGCCGATTGATACCCTTAAATTTGACAGAATGCTGAGCATAAAATTCCTTGAGCTTGAAAATATTGCAGTCATGGATAGCTTGATAGCCTTGGCTCATAGCCTGAAACTGAAAGTCATTGCTGAAGGCATTGAAGACTATGACCAGGTAAGAAGGCTTATTGTAGGAAAATGTGATGCCATACAGGGATATTATTTCAGCAGGCCTCTTGAGGTTGAAGATGTTGAAAATGGATATAATCAGATTTATACACTGAAATAGCAAACAGAAAACCAAGCTTGTTTTGTCAAGCGAAGGCTGGCGTAACAATTATTTTAGGAGCAGAAGTGTTCTTACAGATGCTTCAAATTCAAAACAAAAAGCAGAGATTTTTAAATCCCTGCTTTTTGTTTTGAATTTTTTAAATAAACAGCTTATATAAGCTTCAGCTAAGTGATTGCAAAACCGTAATCACCAGCTGCTATTGTAATAGATAATGGTATGAAGCGTAGCCAGTTCATTAGATAAATTTCGGTATTCATGGGCCTTATCAGCAAGGAATTTCATCGAATCACCTTCTGAGAGCCTGTAGCTGGTGCCCTGAACAGTAAGTTCAAATTCGCCCTTGCTTACATAAATATGTTCCTCAACGCCATTTTCATGGGGCTCTGAATTATGTACACATCCGGCCTCAAGGTCTACAATCATCACTTCGAATTTTTTGTTGGAATCAAACCTGAAGGTGGTAAAAACCTTGTATTTCTCATTATCCTCAGTTATGTGTGTCAGATCTTTCTTTTTAAGTATTACTAATTCATGAGGTTCTGCTTCCATCAGGGAAGTTGAAGAAATATGAAGACCGTTTGCTATCTTCCACAAAGTAGAGATGGATGGGTTGGTTTCGCCTCTTTCAATCTGGCCAATCATGCCCTTGCTTACGCCCGTCATGTCAGAAACCTTGTCAAGGCTGAAGCCCTTGCTTTTTCGATATCTGTTAAGATTCTTTCCTATAATTATATTTATATTATCCAAATCGAATTCGCTCCTTTTGGGTTTGTAATACTAATGCAAGTATTGATAATTGATTATAACATATTTTTATAGAAGGGTTCAATAATTTAGATAGGTTTGTGAATTATACGACGAAAAATTTAGCTGTTTATTTAAGATGAAAACCAGCGGGGATAACGCTTTCTGGGATTAGGGATTATTGATAATAAATTAATTATACCAGGGGTTGCAAGGTGGTACATGATAGGTTGAATTTCCTTGTAGAAACTTATTGTATTATATATTATACGTATGGTATAATGTGCTGTACTAAAAATGCAATATATCATATATTTAGTACAATATAATATCATATTTCTATTGAACAATGAAATTATCTTATTTTTAAAGGAGATTAATTATGGAAAAGACAGTAAAAAATGAAAATATTGCTGATGGCGGATTGAAAAAGACGTTAGGTTTTGTACCTGCGCTTGCAATCGTTGTTGGAATGGTTATCGGATCAGGCGTTTTCTTTAAGCCTACAGCAGTTTTTACGGCTACCGGAGCTCCAGGACTGGGACTGTTGGCATGGGTTGTGGGAGGAATTATAACCATATGTGGAGGACTTACAGTGGCAGAAATTGCTGCGGCGATTCCAAAAACAGGTGGAATGATAACTTATTTGGAAGAAAGCTACGGACCGATGTGGTCATTCCTTCTGGGATGGGCTCAAAGTGTAATATATTTCCCAGCCGTAATTGCGGCACTTTCAATAATATTTGCAACTCAGGCAATTTCTTTGATGGGATTATCTGATGGAATGTTAAACCCTATAGCGATAGCAACGATTGCATTTTTAATATTGATGAACTCATTTGGTTCAAAGACAGGTGGAATGATTCAGACGGTTGCTACTGTAGGAAAGCTTATACCATTGATAGCAATAATAATCGTAGGACTTATGTATGATGGTGGCGGTGTTGCCAGACTTTTACCAATGACTGATATCAATCATCCAGTGGCTACAGGCCTGGGTTCAGCACTTATTGGAATAATGTTTGCCTACGATGGTTGGATGAACGTTGGAGCACTTGCAGGCGAAATGAAGAATCCGGGAAAAGATCTTCCAAAGGCAATAATCGGCGGACTTTCACTGGCTATGGGTGTATACCTTCTTATAAATACGGCCTATCTTTTTGCATTGCCAGCATCAGCACTTGCTGCGACGCCAACACCAGCGGCAGACGTTGCCAAAGTTCTTTTTGGAGAGAGTGGCGGAAAGATAATAACCATAGGAATATTGATATCGATATTCGGAGCATTAAACGGTTATATAATGACGGGAATCAGAATACCATATGCAATGGCAACCGAAAACCAGCTGCCGTTTAGCAAAGTGCTTTCAAAGCTTAGTCCTAAGTTTGGAACACCAGTAAACAGTGGAATTCTAATACTTGTGATTTCAATAGTAATGGTATTTTCAGGTAAATTCGACCAGCTTACAGACCTTGTAATGTTTGTTATCTGGATATTCTATACCATGACATTTGGCGCGGTTTTCGTTCTTAGAAAGAAACAGCCAGACTTAGTTAGACCATACAAAGTTCCATTTTATCCAGTGGTTCCGATAATAGGAATACTAGGAGGAGCTTATATAGTAATAAACACTATAGTAACTCAGCCAATGAATGCAGGAATAGGTCTGGCGCTTACAGCGGTAGGACTTCCAGTATACTTTGCAAGAAAAAGCAAGTTTACTAAATTAAAATAGAGTAATTTCAATATGTAAGAGCTGAAGCACAACGGATATGATGTTGCGTTTCAGCTCTTTTTTGTTGCTCGAAAATTTGTTCATATTTTGTTGTTGAAATTTAGCAACTTATCATTTAGAATATTCATAGAGAATTCCCTTTTGATTGCTTGGATGCTTAGGATTGAGGTATAATAGTTTCTTGACAATGTATATTTTAAATTTACATAGAAATAAGGAAATTAGGGGAATATAAGTTTAAATCATATTTTATTTTTCAGAGGAGAAAAAATGACTAAATCAGGCGGATTAAAGACTTTTGAAGGGGTATATACCCCTACGCTGCTTACAATATTGGGCGTAATAATGTACTTGCGGCTGGGCTGGGTAGTTGGCAACGTCGGGCTTGGCGGAGCAATCATTATTATTGCCCTGGCTCACATTATTACGATATCTACGACGCTTTCAATGTCATCTATGCTTACAAATATAAAGATAGGCCCTGGAGGCGCATACGCCATAATAACGCGTTCATTAGGCCTTGAAATGGGCGGAGCAATTGGAATACCGCTTTACATTTCACAGGCCATTTCCATAGCATTTTATATTGCAGGTTTCAGCGAACTGTGGGTGTTTTTCTTTCCTTCCCATTCGGCTATAACGGTAGGTGTAATCACATGGTTCATCCTGTCAGCAATCTCGCTGATAAGCTCAAAGCTGGCCTTTCGTCTTCAGTATGGAATACTTGTAGCAGTAGGATTATCACTGCTTTCATTTCTTGCCGGACCGAACCTGAATCCAGATGGCATAATGCTTACAGGAACATACCCAGAAGCCGACTTTTGGACCAGTTTTGCCATATTCTTTCCAGCCGTAACGGGTGTCCTTACCGGGGCCACAATGTCAGGCGACCTGGAAAATCCAAGAGTGAGCATCATAAAAGGCACTCTGGCGGCCGTATTTACCGGTCTTGTAGTCTATATTTTTGCAGCATACTGGTTTGCTCATCAGGCCAGCCCGGAAATGCTTATAGCAGATACAAATATAATCTTCAAACTTGCACGTTTTAAATTCCTGATTATCGCAGGGGTAATGGGAGCCGTGCTTTCGTCTGCCCTGTCTACCATGGTAAGCGCACCACGAACACTTTCGGCCCTTGCAGAAAACGGAGTTGTCATATTTTCCAAACTGCTGTCTAAAAATAATAAAAATGGAGAGCCGTCCAATGCTATACTGCTTTCATCATTGATATCACTGTTTGTTATCCTCGCAGGAAATCTGAACAGCCTGGCCGAACTTCTGACAATGTTCTTCCTGACTACTTATGCAATGATAAATCTTGTCGTGTTTCTTGAACAGATTACCGGTATCATAAGCTACAGACCAAGCATGAAGATGTCTATTATCGTACCTATCATAGGGACGGTTGGATGTCTGTCGGTCATGATTCTTATCAATCCGATATTTACAATGGTCACCTTGGCCACTACCGTAGTATTCTACAGGGCACTTAAGAAAAAGAACCTCGTTTCTCCACTTGGGGATGTAAGAGGAGGGGTATTTATATCCATAGCCGAGTGGGCGGCTCAAAAAACAGCAACCATACCTTATCATCCAAGACTTTGGAAACCAGCGATTGCCATACCTATTGAAAAGCCTGAAGACTTCAGGCGAATATCCCGCTTCGTGCATAATCTGGTATATCCTTCAGGAAGAGTATATTATCTGACTTCATATCCACATGATTGGGATGAAAAGGACTATGACAAGCAAGTGGAAGAGGTCCTAAAACCTCTGAAAGACCAGCAGGTATTTGTTCAGAAAATAGCGGTTACAGCGCCAAGTTTCGAGTCAATAATAGTTCCATCCATGCAGTGCCTCAAGAGCAGCTTCCTTCCGCCTAATATGATACTGTTTACAATCAGCGAAGAGGTTCAAAAAAGAGAGAAAATGAAGAGTATCTTGTATTCTATCAAGCCTCTTAAAATATCGGTAGGATGTCTGTGGCTTCACCCCAAGTATAACCTTGGACTCGAAAAGAAAATAAACCTCTGGCTGCGTGACAAGAGTCCCAACAATGACCTTGCTATACTGTGTGCACTTCAATTCAGCAGGAATTTCAATGCTGAGATCAACCTTTGCAGGGTTGTTGAAAGTGATGATGTGAAAAAACAGACTGTTAAAGACATGGTGGAATTCATCGATGAAGCCAGACTTCCTAGAAATACAAAGATAAGAGTATATACAGGCAAGTTTACAGACCGCCTGTATGAGAATCCTGCTGATTTGGATATAGTCGGCATGCCGGGAAGATACGAAATAATGACTCAAATGATTGACAATTCACCAAGCAGCATATTCTTTCTGGCCTCTGGAGGGCTCGAGGATGCGCTGATATAAGATTTTGAATAAAAAGCTGAGATATCTGACGAAATGCCAGAATTTCTCAGCTTTTTTTGTATATAAATACCGGGGAATTCTAATGCGGTCATTATTGGACGATGTGATATAATTGAAGCAGAAATTGAAAGGCTTCAAAAATTAAAGGAGGAAAAATTATGGCTAAAAGAATTTGGACTAGAGAAGAAACTATATTAGCATTTGATTTATATTGCAAAACTCCTTTCGGTAAAATAAACAAAACAAATAAAGATATAATTGAATTATCAAGAATTATAGAACGAACACCATCTTCCGTTTCTATGAAGATGTGCAATTTGGCTAGTCATGATCCTGAATTAAAAAAGCGAGGAGTAAAAGGCTTGGCTCATGGGTGCAAGATGGAATCGGTAATATGGAACGAGTTCTATAATGATTGGGAATTATTATCAATGGAAAGTAGAATTATAATTTCAGATTATAAAAAAGAAAACTTTGAAAAGCATTTTATTTTAGAATATGAAGATATTCCTTTAGGTAAATATAGGGAACAAATCATTAAGCAAAGAGTTGGTCAAGATTTTTTCAGAAAAGCAGTTTTAAGTGCATATGGTAATCACTGTTGTATGACAGGTATTGCGAAGCAAGAATTATTAATAGCAAGCCACATAAAACCGTGGAATATATGTGATGAAAAAAGAGAAAGAACAAATCCTGAAAATGGACTTTGTCTAAATCCTCTACATGATAAAGCTTTTGATAGGGGATTTATAACAATAGATAAGGAATATCATGTTAGAGTTTCATCAATTATAGAAAATGAAAAATGTGATTTAGCAACAAAAAAATGGATATTGGATATTAAAGATAAATCAATTGAATTGCCACGTAGATTTTTACCAAATAAAGATTTTATTGAATACCATAATGATATGATTTTTAAACCCTAAAATTTTGTGTTTGGAAGATTAAATTAAGGTTCTTAATAAAATAGTATATGATAGGTACTTTAGGAATTATTAAATAGATTGGAGTAAATATTTTGGATTATGAATATGAAAAAGGGTATGATGAAACTTGTCCGAACAGTATAGAAAAATATGCAAAAAATCTTATAGGAAAGACTTTTCTTGATATTAGGGAAGCATATTTTAATAAAAAAACTGAGGTTCATCAACCTGAAAAAATTTTTAATTATGAAAATAAGAAACACAAGGGAGGTCTAGGAGAGCTTATAGAGGAATGTTTTTTCCACTATAAATGCAATAATGATTCAAAGTCAGATTTTGATAAGGCTGGGGTTGAATTAAAAGTCACACCATACAGAATTAATAAAAATGGAAGTTTTTCAGCTAAAGAAAGGCTTATTATAACAATGATAGACTATTTTGCAGTTGTAGATGAAGATTTTTTAACTAGCCATTTTTGGAATAAATCAAATTTGATTTTGATTATCTATTACCTATACCAAAGTGAAGTTTCAAATAGATTAGATTATAGAATTGATTTTGCAAAATTATTCTCTCCGCCAAAACAGGACTTGCTGATAATAAAAAATGATTTTGAAAAAATAGTTAAAAAAATAAGAGAAGGAAAGGCTCATGAGCTGTCAGAAGGGGATACTCTTTATCTTGGAGCTGCAACTAAAGCAGCAACTTCGGCAGACACAAGAAAGCAACCGTTTAGTAGCGAATTAGCAAAACCGAGGGCTTTTGCATTTAAGAACTCTTACATGACATACATATTAAATAACTATATTGTACCAAATAAAATAACATATGAGGTAATTGCAAAAGATGATGTAGATTCGTTTGAAGATTATGTGGTTAAAAAAATTCGTAATTATAAAGGATATAGTATTGATAAATTGTGTTTTGATTTCAAAATAGAGTTTGACAAAAAGCCTAAAAATTTAGAAGCGATATTGGCATACAGAATTCTTGGAATTAAAGGAAATAGTGCTGAAGAATTTGTAAAAGCAAATATTGTGGTCAAAACGATACGAATAAGCAATAAAAACAGTATTAAGGAAAGTATGTCCTTTCCAACATTCAAATTTAAAGAACTGATTGAAGAAAATTGGGAAGAGTCAACGTTTGGATTATATCTGAGTCAGACAAAGTTTCTTTTTGTAGTTTACAAAGAAGACAGTGAAGGGATTTATAGACTTCGAGGTAGCCAGTTTTGGAATATTCCATATAAAGATTTGGAAGAAAATGTATACAAGGTATGGGAGCAAACAAGGAAAGTAATAAATGATGGACTTATTATAACTAAAAAAAATAATAGAAATTATAATAATTTTCCAAATGCATCAGAAAATAGAGTTTGTCATGTAAGACCCCATGCAAGGGATTCGAATGACACATATGAATTGCCTGATGGAAGACAATATCCTAAACAGTGTTTTTGGTTAAACAATAAATATATATTAAGCCAACTTAATGAAGATATTATTGATTAGAGGGATTAGAATTTCTATAATTAAAAAATATTAAATATAAATTTAAATAAAAAATCTAACCAGTTAAATTTCATGTTAATTCGACTGGTTAGATTTTAATTGATGAAAAAATCAAGTTATATAATTTCTAAAATGCGGTTTCCTATTTTAGTAATTATAGGAACTACTAAAGCGTTTCCCATAACGAAATATCTGAATTTTTCAGGCATTCCTGTATTAGTCCAGTTATCCGGAAAACCATTGATTCTTTCACACTCTACTTGGGTTAATAATCGAAGTTTGCCAGTTACTAAGTCACTTACAACATGAGTACTTCTGTTTACACTAGATTCACTTGTTAGCATAGTTCTAGCTGGTAAATCGATATTATCAGGAAAATTCATACCACCCTCAGAATAATAATAGTTTTCTCCATCAGGTCGCTTTCTGAGAATTTTTTTAGAGCCTTTTAAATAGTCCCATTTTTCAGTACTTCCATTTAAAAAATATTTTGCATCTACAGAAGATGTAAGAAGAACGTCTTTTAAAGGTATTGGTGGTATTAAGCATGGCTTCGTTTCTAAAGAATGAACAATTCCTTTAATCATCATACCCGAATTAAACAAGGGCGATTTGAATTCATTTGAAAGAGTAGCCAAATCTGGATACAAATCAATTCCAATATTAGAAGTTGACATCTTTTTAGAATCGACAGTATCTTGTACTGGGAATTCGGGCGCAAAAAAACCATCTTTAAAAATCCAGTCATGAATTAAATCAGGACTATTGATTTTTGTAATTAGATTTTTATATAAATTAGTTGTTTTTCTATAAGCAAATATAAATACTCTACGTCTTCTTTGAGCTTGGCCATATTCAGCAGCATTTATAACACGCCATTCAACAGCGTAATCTAAATCATTGAGACATCTAAGGATTATACCAAAGTCTCGTCCCCTTTGACTAGTAGGTGATTTTATTAGCCGATCTACATTTTCAAGTAGAACATAATTAGGCATATTTTTTTGAAGAATTTCATTTATTTCCCACCAAAGAACACCTTTTTTCCCTTCTATTCCTTTAGCGCCGGTTCGGGCAACTGAATAGTCTTGACAAGGAAAACCACCAACTAGAAGATTGTGAGGTGGGATAGTATTTTTTACAAGTGAAATATCTTGATTAACATGGTTTGGACTTGTCCCAAAATGAGAAACATAACAATCAAAAGCATGCTGTGTTTTTTTTCCTGGTTCCCATTGATTAGCCCAAATAGTTTTAAATTTAGGAGAACTATTTTCTAAGCCCACACGGAATCCACCAACTCCGGCAAACAACTCTACAACTGATATGGGCATTTGTATTTTTCCTTTCAATTACGTTTTATGATATAATTAAACTGCGTTTTTATTTTAAAATATCAAATATTATTTTATCACAAAAAGTTAAAAAGATCAACGGAAATATTTAAAAAATATTTAAAGTTAATCAGAAAAAGGGGGAGGAAATGGCAGGATATATATTTGCTTTGGGCAAGAAAGATGTTTTGAATATAATGAGTAAGTGCGTAAAAAGTGGTGTCTATTCTACTAATATACCTAAGGTTTCAAGGTACACGTATGCTCCTATTGAAGGAACGCTTGGAGACTATGTAACAATGGAAGAAGGGGATAATATTTATTTTTTTTCAGATAGAAAAATTTATGGAGTTGGAAAATTGAAGAATGTTGGAATTGATTGTAAATATTCCAATTATCCTGGAGCCTGTAGTTTGAAAAATTTTAAATATAGTGATATAAAATCAAAAATATTATACCAAAATGGCAAAAATAAGATAAACAATAGGTGGATTTGTACATTTGTACCATCACCATTTTTTTTCCAGAAAGGGATTGATATTGATGATGTGTTAATGTACAAGTCTGATACATTTAAAATATTAAGAACATTTTGGAAAACATCATTTATTAAAATAGGAGATGAAGAAAATCAATCACTAAGAGAGATTATATTGTTGAGAAATCAGGACTATCTATCTAATTCAACTGTTAAAAATACATATATATTTAATGCAAAAACTCATAAATCTATACTGGAAAAGTTAGATGATACTCATTTTATAGAAATGAAGTCTATGTTAGAGAATTTTTGTGATGAGGGCAAATTAAAACATGAAATGGCTATTGAAACAGCTACACTATATAAATTGTCAAATCAAAAAAACACTTTGTTCGGAAGCTGGGATTATTTATCCCATCAGGTTGCAGCATCTCCATTTAAGCCAATAGATTATATGGATAAGATGGACATATTTGGTTATAGGTTTATTATTGGTGAGAAAATAATATCAAAATACCTTGTGATTGAGGTTAAAAAGGGCAGGGCCGATTTGGATACAATTAAACAGACGTCAAAGTATGTGGATTGGATAGTTAAAGAATACGCTTATGGTAGTTATGATGCAATTGAAGCATTTGTTTTAGCATATGAGTTTACTGAGGAGGCAATATTGGAAAAAGAAAATATTTGTCAACGTAATTACACTTGGGGAAGCCATCCAATAGAAAGTAGAGAATGGAAAAATCTAAGACTTATAAAATATTTGTTTGATGGAGAAGATTTAAAATATACGGAGATTGATTAGCAAAATAATTTCCCGATGAGCATAAAAAACAAAATAAAAAAGATTAGCCTGAGATTTTCTCAAAAGCTAATCTTTTTTGCTATTCAAGCATACGGAGAATTGCCTGAAGCGATTCCTCTGGCTTTTCTTCATTGAAGTCTATAAATGGAATTTCAATACTGTATTTTTCAAACAGCTTATAAAATTCTGTCATGAATATGCCTGGAAGATGGGACACTTTACCAGAACTTATCTGAGCTTCAACTGTTTCAAAATCAAGTTCACCGCCATATGAATCGTTGCTGTATGAAGCTTTGTAGCCGCAGCTTGGGCTTCCAAGGACGGAAATTACGCCAGCTATATCATACCCATTTTCAAGGTAGTCTCTGATTTCATCTATAAAAGGAAGCAACATGTTTGTGCATTCTCTTTTGAAATGGGGGTTGTTGAACTGCTCCCTTGACTGACCCCATCTTTTATTGCCGTACACACGGTTTTCGGGGCAGGGAAGCTGGATTATTCCGTAGCCTTTGGAAAACAACTCCGCCAAAAGATGGTGTTCGGAGCACGATTGCGGGCTGAAGCCGCAAACTTTAGAATTTGTATTGCAAAGGCAATGAGAAATCAAAACCATTTTTTTACTTCTATTATCCATAAAAACCTCTTACTGAATCAAAAATAGCTGAAATATTTGGTTTTCAGCTACCTAAAAATACTGACAATTAGATAATAACATAGGAGGAGTTTAAAATAAATCATTAATCTATAAAATATCTCTATGGCATGAATTTAATAATTCAATTAGACTAAAATGTTTATAAGTGTTAACATAGCGATGGACTAATTAAGGATATTATTTTACATGTATGCAATTTAGAAGGAGAAAATATGAAAACTACAAAAACACAGATGCTGACAATAAGTTCTCTGGCGATAGTGATTAATGTTGTACTTGGAATGACAGTTTCAGGACTGAAGATACCGCTGCTTTTTCTGGATACTTTAGGAACTATAATCATAGCTGCCATTTTTGGACCGGGATACGGAATGATGGTAGGATTCCTGACCAATTTCATGACATCGGTAATAGGAGGAAGCTTCTCAAGTCTTCCGTTTGCGCTTGTGAGCATAGCAATAGGACTTATAGTAGGTCTTGTAGCAAAGAAATACAAAAAATTCGACTACAAAACAGCTCTTATGGTAGGACTGGTAATTTCAATAGTTGCACCCCTTATAGGGACACCGATAAGCATACTTCTTTTTGGAGGACTTACTGGCGGGGGTACCGACCTTATGGTGGCAGCGCTTCTGGCAAGTGGAAAAGAGATATTTACAGCATCGTTCATAACCAGAATTGCTTCAAATCTGGTAGATAAAATAATCAGCTGTTTGATAGCATCATTTGTCATAGAGAAGTATCTTAAAAAGAGATCGACTATATTAAGCAAAACAGTCAAATCTGAAAAAAAAGTTGCGTAAAAGCAAATCTAAAAATGAAAACAGAGCCCAGGTTTTTAAAACTGAGGCTCTATTTTTTTAAATATATAGTGCAAAAATACGCTACAGTGATATAATTTTATATATAGGAAAGTTTTTCGAAGCTCTGCATTAGAGCAACGGGAAAGAAGACTTTAAAGATACGGTGGAATAAACTAGTACTATTGCAGTGCTGCAAGGCGTGAAGGGAGCAAAGCCAATGGCAAAGCTGAAAATAAAAAAAATAGAAGAACTCAGTGCATACTTTACTCCGGAGAGTTTTGTAATTGAAGAAATTGCTGAGGATACGGCTGAAATCCAAGATGGAAAAGACCAGCTTAAAGCATGGAAGCTGAAGTTTGATATGGACAAATATCAGGCGCTGCTTCATCTTGGATTTTTGCCCAAGGCACCCTTTTTTTCATACTCGGTTGAATACCTTTACAATATTTCGGATATGCTGATCAGAAAATTATCCAAGCAGCCTGACCTTGAATTCACAAGGGATATGGTGCAGCTGGAATTGTCGGACGATGAACTAATTATCCTCAAAGATGAGGTGCCTTTTGCAATCGGGATGGAGCATGTCGATGCAGCTTGGATAAACAGGCTGTGGGCTAAGCTGCTTGATGTGTTCAAGGCGGAAATCAAGGCATATGAAGGAACGACGGCCATGTACTTTGCAGAACACAACTCCAGCATAAATGTCGCAGGAAGGGTATTTTTTCATCTTGTGGAGAACAAGGATGAGGACTATCCTTTTGCATTCATGGCAACCTACTCGACAAAGCCGGTAAAAAGCAGGAAGGCGATACATACGCCCTTAAAAAATGCGCTCGCTGAATTCAGGGATGACGAGAAAATGCTCCTCAACCTTTTATCAACGGTAACAAAGGTAGCGGAGCGGAGCGTTTTCATCTCGGATATGCTGGAAAGCGGCGAACTGTTTTCACCTCTTAAATTGACGTCTGAGGAGGCGCACACCTTCTTGAAAGAGATGACGTTTTATGAAGAAGCGGGTATCATGTGCCGCGTACCTGACTGGTGGAGAAAGAAAAGCAATTCGATGCAAATTTTGGTAACCGTCGGAGAGAAAGAGCCATCAAGAATCGGGCTCGATGCGATAATGGATTTTCACCCATCCTTGAAATTAGGGGATGAATCGCTGAGTGAGCAGGAATTAAGAGAATTCCTGTCCATGGCGGAGGGTTTGATCAGGTACAAGGGTAAGTGGGTTGAGATAAACAAGGAGCAATTGGAAGATGTTTTGAAGGTTTTTGACAAGGTGAATGAAATGGCAGAGCAGGGATCGCTTTCGCTTGGCGATGCCATGAGGATGGAGCTTAATTTGAATAAGGTTCTGGATATTTCTTCGGAGGATATCCAGATATCTGTGTCCAACGGCAAATGGCTAAGGAATATGAAGGAGACCCTGACAAATCCTGTGTCCGTTCCTGAAGTGGAGATTGAACCTTCGTTTCATGCTACCTTGCGTGCCTATCAAAAAAGCGGATACCAGTGGCTTTATATGATGTCAAAACTTGGGCTGGGAGCCTGCCTGGCAGATGACATGGGGCTTGGCAAAACCGTGCAGATGATTGCATTTTTAGAATATGCAAGAAACAACCAGGGAGGGAAGGCTCTGCTCATACTTCCGGCTTCTTTGATTGGAAACTGGCAGAAGGAGCTTGAAAGGTTTGCCCCGGAGCTGACCTACCAGATTCTGCACAAGAGTGCAGGTAAAAATGCCGAGATATCTATCCGAGAAGAGGCATTTTTGTACATCACAACTTATGGGATGGTGGCAAGGCTGGAGGAATTAAAAGAAAGAAAGTGGGATCTTCTTATTCTGGATGAGGCGCAGGCTATTAAAAACCCGGGTACGAAGCAGACCAGGCAAATCAAGGGGATTTCAGCGAAAATGAGAATAGCGATGACGGGAACGCCTATTGAGAACAGTTTGAGCGACTTATGGTCCCTGTTCGATTTCCTCAATCAGGGACTTCTGGGTACTGCCAAGGAGTTTACGAAGTTTACGGCAGGCCTTTCTGACGATGCTCTGGGGTATGCAAAGCTGCGAAAAATGGTAAACCCCTTCATTCTAAGAAGGCTCAAAACCGACAAAACGATAATATCGGACTTGCCGGACAAGATTGAAAAGAATGAATATGCGGCGCTGTCAAAAAAACAGATTGTACTTTATAAAAAACTTATAAAACAGATAGAAGGAAGGCTTGCAGATGCAGAGGGCATGGAAAGAAAAGGGCTGGTGCTGGCCAGCATAATGAAGTTCAAGCAGATATGCAATCATCCCGACCAGTATCTTGGTCTTGATGAATTCAAGCCGGAACAGAGCGGAAAGTTCGAGCAGCTTAGGGAGATTTGTGAAATTATTTATGAGAAACGTGAGAGGGTAATCGTCTTTACGCAGTTCAGGGAGATGACGCAGCCGATATCGGATTTTTTGAAACAGATATTTCATAAAGAGGGATTGGTGCTCCACGGCGGGACTTCGATAAAAAACCGGAGCAAAATGGTGGAGGAATTTAACGGCGAAAACTATGTGCCTTATATGGTGCTTTCCTTGAGAGCTGGAGGCGTGGGGCTCAACCTTACAAGCGCGAATCATGTAATCCACTTCGACAGATGGTGGAATCCGGCGGTAGAGAATCAGGCGACTGACAGGGCTTTTCGCATCGGTCAGACAAAGAATGTCATGGTGCATAAGTTTGTGACCAAGGGCACCGTGGAAGAAAAAATCGATGAGATGATTGATGCAAAACAAAAACTCGCAGGCGATATCCTGAGCTCCAGCGGGGAAAAATGGATTACAGAGCTTGATAATAAGGAATTGATGCAATTGTTTACGCTGGGGGTGTAATATGGAACCTGTAATCATACAAGGCAGGACGCTGGGAAAAACATGGTGGGCAAAGGCCTGGAATCAGAATCTGGAAAGCTATGCGGATTACAGCAGCCGAATAGCAAGAGGGCGAAGCTATGTCCGAAAAGGTGCCGTTTTGGATCTTAAGATATCAAAAGGAGAGGCAAGGGCTCTGGTAAGGGGAAGTGCATCGAAGCCATACCTCGTAATCATCCACATAGACCCTCTGAAAAAAGAAAAATGGTCAAGGGTTACGGAGCTTTGCAACAATCGGATAGACAATCTGGAGCAGCTTTTGGACGGGAAGTTTCCAAAGGAGCTGGAGGTCTTGTTTACGGACAAGGAATACGGCCTGTTTCCATCGCCTAAGGAAATTTATTTTGACTGCACCTGCCCAGACTGGGCGTATATGTGCAAGCATGTGGCGGCGGTGCTTTATGGGATAGGGGCGAGGCTCGACAGCGACCCCCTGCTGTTTTTTGAACTGCGGGATTTGGATGTTAAGGCTCTGCTCAAAAAGTCGATGGAGAAGAGGCTGGATAATATGCTTAAGAATGCAGAGAATAAAAGCGAGCGGGAGATTTCGCCGGAGGATGTATTTGACATATTTGGAATATGATTATTAATTGGCGCGCAAAAAAAGGAAGAGGTTTTCACCTCTTCCTTATTCCTGCTCGGCATCGCCAAACAGGCTGATTGTTTTTTCTATGAAGCTTTGCTGCGCTTGGGGAAGTGACTTTATATAGCTGTGAAGGCATAAGCGAAGCTGCTTTTCTGATTCCCTGAAATCAACAGCATCGATTTCCATCTTGAAGGGATAACGATGCGAAAGTGCTGCAATTTCAGTGGCTTCAAGTTCTGAAAGCAGGGCTGTTATTTCATCGGCATTCAGATAGGCATCAAAGAACAGATCCTGCAAATCGGCAAGGGAATGGACTTTATTTTTTATAATGGCAATCTTGTCTTCAAGATAATCGCATTCGAGAATTTCGGCTATTATATCTCTGTAAGTCTCGTTATCCATGGTTTCTCCAAATGAAAATATGATTTTGGGATGGAGCTCAGGATGTGCAGGGGAAATGAATACTTTTTCAAGGGTATCTATTTTGATGGCATTGCAAACGTTGAAAACGATGGTTGCCAGATTTTTTGCCATATATTTATCCAAAGAGACCTTGCCTGCTGAGAATCTGTCTCTGATTTCACCGTAGGCACTCAGGATGCCAAGTTCGATTTCAGCGGGTGATTTTTGAGACAGGGAAGCGTACAGCTGTTCTCTTTTAAGTCCAGTAATGTTAAGCTCGGCGGCATCAACGCCGGCAAGCCTGCATCCAAGCGCGCAGGTAAGGACCTGCTCAAATATATTAATCACCAGATCGCCATAGTGTTCATCATATCCGCAGAGCAGATGATGAATATTCTTGGGTGCAAAGTTGTTGCAGAACAGGTTTTCATAATACAGGGATTCGATATATTCTTCTATGAATTCGATGCCGGCTAAACCTTTTACAGGGTTATACAGCGGGTAGTCGGCCGTTATACGGATTTCATGGGCTTCAAAATCGGGATCATATATCTTGAAAAAGCCTCTGATGCCAGGTCCGATGGTGGCATTGTAGGTGTAATTTTTGGTATCGACCTTGTTTTGCATCACCATGGAATGCATGTGTTTTGCGGCTCTTATTTTTATGTCGATGCGTTTTCTTCCTTTTGTGTAAAGCTCTGATATTTTAGTTTCCTTAAGGGCTTTAAT
>JBATTG010000173.1:0-22854 GCA_049670425.1 Proteocatella sp. | reverse complement strand
GGGCTGTCTCAGCACCTCAGCAACATAAGGACGGAGCCTGCATATCTTAGCACCAAAAAAGATGTGAAACTCCTGATGGCTAAGATTCCTTTCATAGGAAAATGGTTAAGAAAGCTGTTGAGCAAGGCCAAGGGAAGTCTGAAGAAATTTCTATACCCAAATATGCTTTTTGAAGAGCTAGGATTCAAATATCTAGGACCTGTTGACGGGCACGATATGGAGGCGCTAATAAAGGTAATGAAGAGGGCAAAGCGAGATGAAAAACCTGTCCTGATACATGTACGTACCAAAAAAGGCAAGGGCTACAAGCCGGCAGAAGAAAGACCCAATGATTTCCATGGCGTGTCTTCATTCAACATAGAGACGGGCGAAAGCGTGAAGATAGCGACGAAACCTACCTACTCTGATGTGTTTGGCGATAAAATGTGTGAAATAGCCAGCAAAAAAGAGAATCTTACAGTAATATCGGCAGCCATGATAGAGGGAACCGGTTTGTTAGAGTTCTCTGAAAAATATCCTGAAAAAATATTTGACGTAGGAATAGCAGAGCAGCATGCCGTAACTATGGCAGCAGGATTTGCAGCAAATGGCATTACTTCGGTAGTAGCGCTGTATTCATCATTCCTGCAAAGAGCATATGACCAGGTAGTGCACGATGTGGCTACCCAGAATCTGCATGTGGTATTTGCACTCGACAGAGCGGGTCTGGTCGGAAACGATGGAGAGACCCATCAGGGCGTATTTGATGCAGCTTTCCTTTCTCAGATTCCCAATATGACAGTAATGGTTCCAACCGATTACCGTGAATTCGAAAATATGATAGAATTTGCAGTTAATAAATTCGATGCACCAATTGCACTGAGGTATCCACGAGGTTCGGCTCCAGCTGTTGTAAACAAGAGTGACAGTGAGATAATAAGTGGCAGAGGTATTGTTGTAGAAGAAGGAAAAGACATAACTATACTTGCAAGCGGGAAAATGGTATTTACAGCCTTGCAAGCAAGAAATATTCTGATGGCAAGCAACATAGATGCAGAAGTTGTCAACCTGAGGTTTATAAAACCTTTGGATGAAGAGCTTATCATAAGAACTGCGAGCAAGACCGGCAAAGTAGTCATAATTGATGAAGCACCAAAAGATGGCACTATTGCCTATAAGATAATGAGCATTTTGCCAGAAGGAACAAAGACACTGGTAAAGACCCTGCCAGATGAGTTCATAAAACAGGGATCAGTTGATGAACTGCTCAAACTAAACGGCCTCGATGCCCAAAGCATAGCAGAAGATATAATGAAGACCTTCAAGTAAAAAAATCAAAAGAAATAGAATTATAAAAAGAACCTTTAGTGATAGACACTTGAAAAAGTCCCTATCACTAAAGGTTCTTTTTTTGTGCAATAAAAAAAGTGAAGATATTCATCCTCACTTTCATGGTATTGAAATAACATATATGGCATTTTAACTTGGAATTTCTATGCACATTTTTCACTTAAGGGACATGTACTGCATCCGCCATTTTCAAGAAGGCATGCGTAATCTTTACGGTGCATGATTTTATTGATGCCCTGAGTCATAGTTCCTATGGGGCAGAATACACACCAGGTACGTGGCTTGTAAAGATACATGGTTACAACTCCTATGATGGTAGATGTGAGCATGAGGCTGTAAAAACCGAAAGCATATTGAAAAACCCAGGGAGAAAGACCTGCAATTTCAGGCGTATTCCAAGGCATTCTGAAGGTCCATAGAAGTGTAATCACTGATTTCAAATCTGAACTTCCTTTGAAAACAAGGTAAGTATTGAAAATCATGGTGGCGAACATAGTCATGAAAAATATAAGGAAACCATATCGAAAGGCCTTGCTTACCAGTATTTTTGGAGTAGGCCGGTTTCTTGAAAGTTTCTTCTTATCTCCAAGCAGAGTCAAAAGCTGACTTCTTCCGCAGTAAGAATTGCAGTAAAGTTTGCCTTTTCCCGCAAACGTTATTATGAGCGGAATCATAAAACATATCATTCCAAGCCATGCAAAAAGTATGTTGAAAATTCCCAGCGTAAAATAAATTACAGTAGCAATCCAAAGATAATCGTTCCAGTTCTTATTTTTATTTTTCAATTTGTGATTTCCTTTCAATAAGCAGAGCGTTAGCAGGACACGCTTTTCCACAGAGATTGCAGCCAACACAGAGATCTTCGTTCACATCTGCAACAATTCCCTTGAAAATGGTAATTGCATTCTTAGGACATTTAGTTACACATAAACCGCAGGCTACGCATTTATCGTGATTAACGATTGCTTTTTTCATAATTAAAATCCTTTCTTCGTATATGGTAAATATTTTGTATTTGTAAATTAAATGTAATAATCAGTACTATTAATATATATTAAATTCAATTATCAGTATGTAACATTGTTACACAGTTTGAACACTCCAAACCCATATTGCAATTGATAATAATAAGTTTTGTAGTATAATTATATAATGTAAGTTCAACTTAAACTTAATTAAGCAGTATGCCTTACATTTGCCAGGTTCAAAATATATGATAAATAAAATAATTAGATAAGTCGATTTTGGGCAAGTGTAAACATTAAAAAAAGGGTTAAAGAAAGAGGTGCTTCAATGAAATTCAGCGAATTTAAATACGAAAGACCGGATTATGAAAATATAAAATTGCAGTTTGAAACTCTTGTTAAAAACATCGAGCAAGCGGCTTCTTATGAGGAACTCAAGGCCTTCATGAATGATGTGAACAAGCTTAGAAATCATGTACAGACAATGAATACGCTCGCAAGCATAAGGCACAGCATAAACACGGAAGATGAGTTTTACAAAAAAGAGATAGAATACTGGGATGAGACATCGCCTATGTATGAAGAACTCGATTCCAAGTTTTACAGGGCATTGGTGGATTCAAAATTCAACATGGCTTTGACAGCTGATGTAGGCGTTCAGTTCATGAAAATTGCCGAGTACTCGCTGAGGTCGTTCTCTCCAGAAATCATGGAAGAACTCAAAGAAGAGAATAAGCTTGCATCAGAGTACACCCGCCTGCTGGCTTCAGCAAAAATATTCTTTGCAGGTCAAGAGCGAAATCTTTCAGGCATGGGACCTTTCATGACATCAAAAGAAAGAAAAATCAGAGAAGAAGCAAGCAAGGCTTATTATGGATTTTTTGAAGAAAATGAAATGAAATTTGACGAAATATTCGACAAGCTGGTTAATGTAAGAAATCTTATGGCAAAAAAACTTGGATTCGAAAATTTTATAGAGCTGGGATATATAAGGATGCTAAGAACCGACTACAATGCCGAGATGGTGGCCAAGTTCAGAGAACAGGTAAGCAAATATATAGTCCCTGCAGCTTCAAAGCTTTTCCAGAGTCAAAAGGAAAGGTTGAATCTTGATGACCTGAGATATTTTGATGAAAATTATGAATTTGAAACTGGAAACGCCAAGCCCAAAGGGGATTCAAAGTTTATCGTGGATAACGGAGTAAGGATGTACTCGGAACTTTCAAAAGAAACCGATGAATTCTTCGACTTTATGATGGAGCATGAGCTTATGGATCTGGAAACTAAAAAAGGCAAGGGAGCAGGTGGATACTGCACCTATATTCCGGAGTATAAGTCACCATTCATATTCTCAAACTTCAATTCCACCGATGCGGATATCGACGTGCTTACACATGAGGCGGGGCATGCGTTTCAGGTATATCAGTCAAGATGGATTGATATTCCGGAAATAAACTTTCCGACATATGAAAGCTGTGAGATACATTCAATGAGCATGGAATTCATAACCTACCCCTGGATGGAGCTGTTCTTTGAAGAGGACACAGACAAGTACAAGTATGCACATATGGGAAGCACGATTAAGTTCATACCTTATGGAGTCCTGGTAGATGAGTTTCAACATATAATATACGAAAAGCCGGAAATGAGTCCAAGTGAACGAAAAACTACGTGGAGAAATCTGGAGAAAAAGTATCAGCCGCATAAGAACTACGATGGCTGTGATTTTCTTGAAAAGGGCGGATGGTGGCTAAAGCAGGGCCACATATTCAAAAATCCATTCTACTATATAGACTATACTCTGGCTCAGATATGCGCCCTTCAGTTCTGGAAGAAAATGCAGGAAGACAGAGCCGTGGGATGGCAGGATTATCTGAGAATATGTAAAATAGGAGGGACTAAATCCTTCCTCGAGATAGTGAAGGAAGCAAATCTTATATCACCATTCGAAGAAGGCTGCGTAAGCAGTGTGATTGGCGAAATGCAAAGCTATCTGGATTCGATAGATGATAAAAGACTGTAATTTTTTCAAAAAAATAGATAATAAAAAATCAAGGACGCAAAACTGTCCTTGATTTTTTTACTCTCTGAGAAGCTATGGTTTTATTTCAAACTGCACAGTGAATGGTTTTTCAGCGTATGAGTTACTCAGCGCTGGTAATCTTTTCGAGCAATTCTCTCGTTGAGGTCTCAGTGCTTAAATCTGTGATGAACACGAGATAATCCTCTGCCAGAATCTGAGTATCACCATTGGGTGTGATGTCATTTCCCAGTCTTCGGATAGCGATAAGAAGGCTGTTTTTTGGGATATCAATATCCTTAACCAGCTTCTTTTCAACAGGAGAACCATAATGCACTACCATCTCCATGGTTATCTTTTTGCCCTCGTCACAGGCGCCCGTGTTGGATTTTTTATCTGCAATCTGATTTTCCAGAAGCGACTCATAAATTGGAGCGCTGTTGAGCAGGTCAGCGGTTATATAGGCTACTATGCAGACAACGGTAAGCGAAAGAAGGTGAGTAAATGAACCTGTCATTTCCACAAGCAGGATAATACCTGTAATGGGAGCTCTTACAATCGCCGTGAAATATCCAGCCATGGCAAGGATTATAAAGTTGTAGAACAAAACGGCGTCAAAACCGAAGTAATTGACGGCGACGTTTCCAAACATGGCACCTATAGTAGCTCCGATTATAAGAAGTGGAAAGAATATGCCGCCAGGAGCGCCTGAGCCAAAACTTATCATTGAAAATACAAACTTAACTACGAAAATAAGAAGTATGAATAAGATGCTTGTAGAAAGCTGAAGCTCCTCAATTACCCTGTGACCGCCACCTAAAACCACGGGAAAAATGATGCCGAAAACTCCTGCAAATAAAAATGGAATGATGGTTTGAGTCTTCGCATTAAGCCATTTTGCACTTTTGTACAGTTTCTGAGTTTTCAAAAGTATGCTGTTGTATATGGCTCCAAATATTCCAAGAGCAATCCCAAGTATGCAAAGGAGCCAATAGCCGCTAAGCGGGATGCTTGAGGTTATGTCGAAATTGAACACCGGGCTGATTCCAAAAACCATTTTGGAAATAAAATCTGCAACCATCGCCGAGGCCATGGTTGAAAGCAGAATAATCGGAGAAAAGTACTTGAATATTTCTTCCATGGCGAACATAGTACCTGCAAGAGGAGCATTAAATGCCGCGGCAAGGCCTGCGCTTGCACCACTGGCAATCAGAACCTTTTTTTCAGTCCTTGAATTAGCCAGTTTTTGACCTATGCCTTCAGCGACGCAGGCACCAAGCTGTACAGAGGGACCTTCACGTCCAAGTGAAAGTCCTCCAAGGATTGAAATCGCACCACCGATGAACTTCGCTATAAGAGTGCTGATCCAGCTGCATTTGAAATAGCCCATCATGATACCCTTGACCTGAGGAATACCGCTGCCGCTGATCATAGTGTATTTGGAAACCAGCAGGCCTACGAGGTAACCGAAAAGCCCAAGTATTACAAAACCTGCAGGCAGAAATCTCAAATTTTCTCTTAGAAAATCATAGATTTTAAAAGATAGATTTTCTGCATTCAGAAGCATTAATCGGTAAGCAACTACTACAATTCCCACAAAAAAACCTACCAGCATGCTTTTATACAGCATAGTAAGTTTTCTTGAATACACATTTGTAGCTTCTTTATAATTGTTTTTATTCATAATAGATTTTTCCCACCTTATGTCATCATTTCAGTAAAATTTAATTACCATAATTTCTTAGTCGACCATAAGCTCTGCAAAAACAGTATTGCTGATTTCACGTCCTTTTTGAGTAAGCGAAATTCGATTGTCTTGTATTTCTAATAAATTAGCTTTGCAAAGTTTATGGATTTTAGTGTCAAATATCGCTGCAGCCTCCAGAGCGGGGCCATGGCGCTCATGTGTTTTTTTAATTTGTTCCTTTATAATAGCTACTTCTATTCCCTGATTCATTCGAAGACCCAGGAATATCATTTCATTTACGATATCAGACGGAGTAAGCTTTTCTACAGAATCAGGGCTGACCGGAGATTCCATGTCCTCGATTTTTTCCATATAATCATCTATATTTTCGATGTTGGCGAAACGCCTGTCGTCAATAAGAGAATGGGCAGCGACGCCAAGACCAAGATAATTATCTCTTATCCAGTAAGCCTTATTGTGAATCGATTCATAACCTTTTTTGCTGAAATTTGAAATTTCATACTGAGTGTAATCCTTCTTTTCCAGAAAATCAGTAACAAGACGGTACATATCCACATACTCGTCATCCGTATGAAGGCATATTTTACCTTCATTTACCCATCGGTTCATAAGGGTATTCTCTTCAACGATAAGCGAATAGCAGGAAATGTGCTCGGGAGCGATTTCCACTATGTTTTTCAAAGTTTCGCCAAGGGAGTCCATGCTCTGGCCTGGGATTGAAAACATAAGATCAACACTGATGTTTTTAAAACCGATTTTTCTGGCGAGGGCATAAGAATCCAGGAAGGTTTTGAAGTCGTGGCTTCTTCTCAGGGCCAGAAGTTCTTCATCATTGGTGCTTTGAAGTCCAAAGCTTATCCTGTTGACTCCGTATTTTTTCAGTAATCTAAACTTGTCTTCACTGACAGATTCTGGATTGCACTCGAAAGTATATTCTTTGACCGTAGCTAGATTATATACGTTGCCAATTGCAACAAGCAATTTTTCAAGCAAAGCCTCATTTAAATAACTCGGAGTGCCTCCGCCTATATATATAGTATTGAGATTGTGAGATTCAGATAACTTTTGACTGCTGGTTATTTCCAAAACAAGTGCATCAATATATTTTTCCTGATATTCATGCGGTTTTGAAACAGATACGAAATCGCAATAGGAACATTTGCGCTTGCAAAATGGAACATGGATGTATACACTTAAATTTTTCATATTAATTCTCCTTAATAACTTCTATGTTAATTATAAACCAAAATCATTAACAAAACACCCTTAAATTAAGCTAAACTTATTTTTTAAAATTAATTGACATGGAACAGTTAAATTAAAGTTAAACGAAATGCCAGAAAAAGATGCAATTTATACATTTTTAGTTAAAAAATATTTACTTATTTTTATATAAATGTTAACATGTAGATTATGAAGAGTTTTGGAAATTTTCAGTTATAATTGGTCTTAAATAAATTGATAAAAGGAGTGTGGATTTTTGTGCAATGTTGTTGTGGAGAAAATAAAATTACAAGCAAAAGTAATGTCGACCTAAGTTTAATTGTAGATGTTGTAAATAAGTACAAAGACACTAAGGGTAGTTTGATTACTATATTGCAAGGGGTGCAGGAAGTTTACAATTATGTACCTATGGAGGCAATCAATTATATTGCCCAGCAGACAGGTATTAAGCCAGCTAAGATATATGGCGTTTTAACATTCTATACTCAGTTTAGAATGAATCCAGTAGGTAAGAACCTAATATTTCTATGTCAGGGAACTGCCTGCCATGTAAATGGTTCAGAGGCAGTCGAAGAGGCTTTGCTGGAAGAACTTGGAATAAAAGATGGCGAAACGAGTGAGGATGGATTGTTCACACTTATAAACGTTGCCTGCCTTGGATGTTGCAGTTTGTCGCCAGTAATGATGATAAATGGTGAGACTTATGGAAAACTTACACCACAAAGTGCTAAGAAAATAATTATGGATATAAAAATAAAAGACAAGGAGGAAGCATAATGAGAATTCTTGTTGGTCAAGGAAGCTGCGGACTTGCAGCGGGTGCAGGAAAAATATACAATATTCTTAAAGGACAGATAGATGCTCAGGAGCTTGGTGTTGATATTGAGATAACTGGCTGTATAGGTACTTGTTATTTGGAGCCAATTGTTGAGGTAATTGATAATGAAGGCAAAAAGACTACATATGTAAAAGTAGATGCTGTAACTGCCGAAAAAATTATTGAGAGTCACGTGAAAAATTCAGTAGTAGTATCAGAAAGCATGATACTTGAGGAAGATGTTCTGGCTCAGGGCAAACAGATAAAAATAGCACTTAAAAACTGCGGAATAATAAATCCGGAGAGCATAGATGAATATATCGAAGGCGGAGGTTATACCGCTGCAGAAAAATGCTACACAAAGTTAAGCCAGAAAGATGTAATCGAAGAAATAAAAAAATCAGGACTTAGAGGAAGAGGGGGAGCTGGATTCCCTGCATGGTTCAAGTGGAATGCGGCCCTTAGCTCACAAGCGACTCCTAAGTACTTCGTATGTAATGCAGATGAGGGTGACCCAGGAGCATTCATGGACAGAGCCGTTATAGAGGGCGATCCACATGGCCTGATAGAAGGAATGATGATAGGCGCATACGCAATAGGCGCATCAGAAGGAATCGTATATGTAAGAGCGGAGTATCCACTTGCGATTGTAAGACTTACAAACGCGATAGCTCAGGCTAAAGAAAGAGGAATACTTGGAGACAACATATTCGGAGTTGAAGGCGCAAGTTTCAACATGAGAATAAAAGCGGGAGCAGGAGCCTTCGTTTGTGGAGAAGAGACTGCCCTTATAGCTTCGCTTGAAGGCGAAAGAGGAATGCCAAGACTTAAACCCCCATTTCCAGCACAAAAAGGATATTGGGATAAACCAACAAACATCAACAACGTTGAGACACTTGCAAACGTGCCATGGATAATAAGAAACGGCGGAGAAAAATTTGCAGCAATGGGAACTGAAAAAAGTCCGGGAACGAAAGTTTTTGCACTTACAGGAAAAATTGAAAAGGGTGGACTTGTTGAGGTTCCAATGGGAATGCCAATCTCTGAAATAATCTACGATATTGGTGGAGGAATAAGAGACGGCAAGAAATTTAAGGCAGTGCAGCTTGGAGGACCATCAGGCGGATGTATCCCAGCGAGCATAATAGATACAACTGTTGATTACGAAAGTATCGCTCAGACAGGAGCAATCGTAGGTTCAGGCGGTATGGTTGTTATGGACGAAACTACATGTATGGTTGACATGGCAAGATTCTTCCTTGACTTTACAAGAAAAGAATCATGTGGAAAATGTATCCACTGTAGAATAGGTACAAAGAGAATGCTTGAAATTCTTAACAGAATCTGTGCCGGTGACGGAAAAGATGGCGATATAGAGCTTCTTGTAGATCTTGGAGAAAAAATCAAGGACGGTTCACTTTGCGGACTTGGTCAAACAGCTCCAAACCCTGTTCTTAGTACCATAAGATACTTTAGAAACGAGTACGAAGATCATATACACAACAAAAAATGTACAGCGGCTCAATGTAAAGCACTTATAAGATTCGATATTTTGGAAGACAAGTGTATTGGCTGTGGAATGTGCAAAAGAAACTGTCCAGTAGGAGCAATAACTGGAGAAGTTAAGAAATTGCATGTAATTGATCAGGAACTTTGTATCAAATGTGGCAAGTGTATCGAAAGCTGTAAATTTGCTGCGGTAACTAAGAAATAGGGAGGAGGCCGAAAATGTCAAAAATCAGATTAAATATAGACGGAGTTGAAGTTACTGGCTACAGTGGCCAGACTGTCCTTGATATAGCAAGAGAAAACAACATAGAAATACCAACACTTTGTCATGATGATAGAGTAAAAGCATACGGAGGATGTGGACTTTGCGTAGTTGAAGCAGTAGGAATGCCAAAGCTTATGAGATCATGTGCAACAACAGCATCAAACAACATGATAATAAAGACCAACACAAAAAGAACAATAGAAGCAAGACAGATAGCGCTTGAACTGCTTATGTCAGACCATACAGGGGACTGCCAGGGACCATGCGTACTTGCGTGTCCAGGAAACACAGATTGTCAGGCGTATGTGGGACTTATAGCAAATGGACAATTTGCAGAAGCAAACAAGGTAATAAAAGACAAACTGCCGTTTCCAGCAAGTATAGGAAGAGTGTGTCCGCATCCATGTGAGACAGCGTGCCGAAGAGGTCTTGTAGACGAGCCGGTAGCAATCGCCAACCTTAAGTACTTTGCAGGAGATTTTGACCAGGCATCAGAGGAAATGTATATCCCTGAGGTAAAGGCTAAGACCGGCAAAAAAATAAACATAATAGGTGGAGGTCCAGGAGGAGTTTCTGCGGCATACTTCCTTCTTATGGAAGGTCATGATGTAACTATCTATGACCAGATGCCAAAATTCGGAGGAATGCTAAGATACGGAATACCACAGTACAGACTTCCAAAATCAGTACTTCAAAAAGAGATAGATGTTATAGAAAAAATGGGTGCCAAACTTGTTCCTAATACAAAAATAGGAATAGATATGAGCTTTGACCATATAAAAAATTCAGCAGATGCTACACTTCTTGCAATCGGAGCATGGCGCAGCACAAAACTTGGCTGCAAGGGCGAAGAAGCAGAAGGCGTCCTTGGTGGAAGCGAATTCCTTGAAAACTACGTAACAAACAGACCAGTCAATGCAGGTGAAAAAGTAGCAATCGTTGGTGGTGGTAACACTGCAATGGATGCTTGTAGAACATCTGTAAGACTTGGAGCAACAGAAGTTTACAACATATACAGAAGAACCAAAGATCAGATGCCAGCAGAAGAAATAGAAATTGTTGAAGCAGAAGAAGAAGGCGTAATCTTCAAAGAACTTGTAAACCCAATCGAAATCAAGAAACTTGAAAACGGCCAGCTGGAAATGACGCTTCAGGTTATGGAACTTGGCGAGCCAGATGCAAGCGGCAGAAGATCTCCAATTCCAAAGGCAGGCGTAACGCAGACTCTTGTAGTTGATTGTGTAATCAGTGCCATAGGACAGATTGTAAATCCAAAAGGCTTTGAAGAAATAACACTTACAAGAAGAGGAACAATAGCAGCCGATGAGAAAACATTCAGAACAAACATAGATGGCGTATTTGCAATCGGAGATGCTACCAACAAAGGTGCAGACATTGCAATAGCAGCGATTGGCGATGCCAAAAGAGCGGCAGGCGTAATCATGTCATACTTTGAAGGCGAAGTAGTTCCATACGAAAAACCATTCTATTCAGAAATTGAAGGCCTTACAGCCGATGATTTTGAAGACAGAGAAATAACATACAGACCACATAGAGACCATGTGAACCCAGATGTAAGAAGCAATAACTTTGAAGAAGTAGTTAAGAACTACACTGAAGAGGAAGCAATGGCAGAAGGAGCAAGATGCCTTGAATGCGGATGTATGGACGTTTACGAATGTAAACTTCTTAAATACGCAAACGAGTATGACATAGCACCTTCAAAATTTGCAGGAGAAATGCATAAGCGCAAGGAAGATAATTCTCATCCGTTCATCGACAGAAATGCAGACAAATGCATACTTTGCGGCCTTTGCGTAAGAACCTGCGACGAGGTAATGGGAGTAAGTGCCCTTGGCCTTGTACACAGAGGATTTGACACAATAGTGAAACCAGCGATGGATATGCCGTTAAACCAGACTGGATGCATCTCTTGCGGACAATGTATAAGCGTATGTCCAACAGGCGCACTTCAAGAAAGAATGCAGATCAAAAAGACAATACCGGTATTGGCAGACGTAACAAAAACCGTATGTTCAAACTGCAGTGTTGGCTGTAATATAAAAGTAAATACAAAACGCGACATGATCATAAGAGTTGAATCAGACGTTACGAGCAAAGTGGATGACGGAAGACTTTGTGCAAAAGGAAGATTTGGATATGACATAGCTCAAAACTATGACAGAATAACGACTCCGCTTCTAAGAAGAGCATCAGAACTTGAAGCAGCTACGATGGAAAGCGCAGTAGTAGAAGCCGCTAAAAAAGCGCAGAACCTCGTTGCACTTAACGGACCAGAATCTCTTGCAATCCTTGTTTCAGACAAATATACAAACGAAGATATATTTGCAGTTAAGACTCTGGGACAAAAACTGTTCGGCGTAGAAAATGTATACAGCATGAACACCGACAAATCAGCAGTAGCTGAGGTTATGGGAACCGACGCTTCAACAAGCAGCTATGAAGAACTTCTGTCAACCGATGTAATATTCGTAGCAGGTTCAGACATAATGTCAAACAACACAATCGTTGGAATTAAAATAAGACAAGCAGTTATGGACGGAGCGAAGCTTATAGTTGTAAACGACAAAGAGACGCTTCTGGACGAAATTGCAACAATATCAGTTAGAACAGATTCAACAGATATGCTTCTTCAAGTAGAAAAAGCAGTTGCAGCAAAATCCAAAATAAAAGCAGACGAGCATAAAGCCCTTCTTGCAGGCATAGAAGTAAGCGCACAGGCGCAAAAAATTGCTGATATGTACGCAGATGCCAAAACTGCAATGATAGTATACTCACAAGGAGAGCTGAGCTATGATGGAGCCCTTTCACTTGTAAATACGGCAGTACTTGCAGGCCATGTGAATCGCCCAAGAGCAGGCGTGCTTCAGCTTAAGAAAAATGCAAACAGCCAGGGACTTGTAGACCTTGGAGTAAGCACAGACAGAGAATACATCTGTCAGCAGATTGCAAACGGAACAATCAAAGGAATCATGTCATTTGGAGAAAACTTCTGTGATGCAGACCTTTCAAAACTTGAACTTATAATAGTACAAGACATCAATCTGTCAGATATGGCTAAGATGGCAAACGTAGTACTTCCAGGAGCAAGTTTTGCAGAGTCAGAAGGATCATATACAAACGCAGAGCGAAGAATCCAAAAGGCAAGAAAAGCCCTGGACAACAAAACCGTAGTTTCAAACTGGAAAGTAGCCATGGACATAGCAAGAGTCCTTGAGCCAAACTTCGGATTCGATAAAATGGAGCAGATTCAAGAAGCGATAGCAAACGAAAACAAGGCATACAAAGGCCTTGCGAAACTTGAATCAGATATGGTATGGAAATACCCATCAGCGCAGGCGAACCTTACGCAGGCAAAATCTACAAATCTTGTAGAAACAGTAACAAACACAAGTTTCGAGAGAAAAGTATTCAAAAACTTTATGCTTGAAAATGAATTGATATAAATTTCATAAACCTAAGAAGCTCAGGCTATATCGCACAGATGTAGCCTAGGCTTCTTTTTTTTTCGTTTCAGATATATTTTTCATGTAGAATGTCCCTGATTTTGGCTTGAAATGTCCCTATTTTACCCCAATTGTCCTTTTTTTGGAAAAAACTAAATAGTTTTTTAATAATTGGTCGAAAAAATAATCAGGGAGATATTTTTTTATTAAAATATTTGTAGCTTAATTTATGAAAAATATAGGAATATAATTAGGAAGGACAATTTTATGAGAGCATTTATGTTAGATGGATTTTTGGATTTTTCATATTTTTTTGAGGATTATATAGACAACAATCCTATTCTTGAAAAAAGTACTAATGTTCAATTTTTTATTTTTGATCCAACGCTTACAACATTCGAATATATATATAATTCTACAGTCACAGGCGCTGCGCCCATGAGTGTCAAGGAACTCAAAGTCATTATTTTAGACAATGAGCCGGAAAATACTAAGGGTTTCATTGATGTGCATACCGTTTTAGAAGAAGAATCCACCAGAATTTTCATCTCAGTCAAAAATCCGATTTTTGAAACAAAAACATATGTAGCTACGATGTGCATTAATTTTGACAGCGTAGTTTCAACAAATAAAATTCTGGAAAATCTCAATTTTGGGTATATAGAGCATTTTCTGTTTCACATCCAGGCATTAATAAACAATTACGAAAAACTCTTTTACTTGATTGATACATACTGCGAGCTTTTTGCTGCCAAAGATTCATATATGCCACACCATATGTCAAATGTTGCAAACTGGTGTACCAAGATTTCTAATGAGCTTGAGTTGAATGAACGTGACAATAAAATTCTGTACATTTCAGCATTACTTCATGATGTAGGCAAAATATTTCTGCCTGATTCCATTTTTAGTAAGCCTACCAAACTTAATGACAAAGAGCTGGAGCTGGTAAAAGATCATCCTGTGAAAAGCTATCATTTGCTGAAATCTACATTGTATGGAATGACATTTTTTCAGGATGTTCCTGCAATAGTAAAGCACCATCATGAAAAATTTGACGGAAGCGGCTATCCAGATGGACTCTCAGGGGAGGATATACCATATTTAAGCAGAATACTTGCAGTAGCAGACAGCATAGATGCCATGATGACAAGCAAGCCATATCAGGAAGCAAAAGAAGTTTCTGATATAATGGAAGAATTGATAAATCAAAGTGGCATACAGTTTGATCCTCTTATTGCAAGAGCCGCTGTAAATGCGATAGAAGATAATTATCAGAATACCAGCACGATGATTCTGAAAAAAACAAAATTCATCGCAAATGCATCGTTGCGTTTCTATTTTGGAGACTACAAAACAATAAATTCATTGCAAGGTAATCTGATAATTAAAGATGAAAATGCTATATTCATTTTGAATTCATCGTGTAAGTATAACCCTGATTGGAATCTGTCTCGAATCTTTCTACCAACGATAAGTTTTTTGGAAAACAAGGATCTTTATGAATTCAAATGTACAATGGAGAATCTTTCATCTGAAAATATTGAGCTATCCAAGATAGCATATACTCCAACCGACAAATTTTTCTCTCTGGTACTCAACAGTACAATAACTTTGAATAAATCAAATGTTTATATCAAGGCAGAAATGTTGAAACTTGGAGGGGACACCTTGGTTTTACAGGTCCACCACAGTGAAAATGAAAAAATTTCGGAAAATTTCGGAGGTAATTTCAATGTGGAATTTGAACCTGAACTTAGTTCTGAAATAGCTATTACCTCACTGCTGTGCAGAATAGGGAAGATATACAATTCTGGAGATAAAACCATATATATTTTAAATTATATAGATATAACATCGTCACAGAGAGATGTTCTGCTTAAGTTTTTATTTAAAAAACAGATTGAATATAAGCAAACTTTAAAAAATGCAAAGTAGACATATCGGGACTGTAACCAAGCCTTATATTATAAAATAAAGCTCGAACTATAAAAAACTCTTTCTGTAATTAAATATACAGTTAGAGTTTTTTTGAATACATATATAAAGTTAAAAATATTTGCATTATTGATATAATGTTATCGATATGAGATAATAGAATTTATGAATGGAGCGGAAAAGCTTGAAATTGGGACAAATTTAATTTAAATTTATTGTGAAAATATGGGGAGTAATTATGAAAAAAATATTGGTGACATTAATTTCTGTGATATTGCTGTTTGCTTTGACTGGCTGCGGGGAAATTGGAAATGCAGAAAAAGCAGTAAAGGGAACTTTTGAGACTTTCAAGGCATCTGATATGGAAAAAGTCAGCAAATATCTTGACATGGACAGCATGGAAATCGGCGACGAAGAGAGCGGATTATCTACAGCGCTGATTTTTAACAATCTTTTCAGCAAACTTGAATACGAGATTGTATCTTCTGAAAAAATAGATTCCGATGCGGTTATTGTCAAAACCAAGATAACGGCTCTGGAACTTGAACCTATGATGCAAAAATTCATTGCAAGTGTAATGGAATTCTCATTTGCCAATATGGACAAGCCTGAATTGTCGGAAGACGAGACCATGAAGATGTACGAAGATTTCTTTGTTAAAACGTCAAATGACTCAACTCTGGCTAAGAAAACTGAAGAAATAGATATAATGGTTGTTAAAAAGGACGGGAAATGGATGATTCAGCCAGATGAAATTTTTGCTGCTGCCATCTTGGGGCAATAGAAAAAAATATAGCGAAAACGACAGGAGAGAAGTATGGGTGAGAATTCAATTTTTACAATACAAACGAAGATGGAGAAGGAAGATTACCGAAAGTTCCTTTATATAGCGGCGTTCAGGCGCAATCCTCATGCCGTTCATATGCTTGTGATAATGTCGATGGTTGCTTCTGTTTTGACTTCGATGTGGACAAAAACGCTGGACATAGTCTCGGTAGCTACGCTTTGGATAATAATGCTTGCAACGGCAGTATTCATGATTTGTCTTAAGATTGAACGAAAGAATAAGGCTATGATAGCTACGGATAAAACTGGGACTTTTGGAGGAGTCAACATCCTGCATTTTTACCAGAATCATATGATAATGGAAACTCCAGATATCAAGGGAACCAGTACTTTGGAATATAGCAAGTTTTACAAGGTGCTGGAGAGCAAGGATTACTTCATATTCTATTTCAATGCAAACATGGCATCACTTATAAGGAAGAAGGATGTCGAAGATCTGGAGATGGTGAGCGGCTTTATAAAAAATGTTTTTGGAGAAAAATACAGGGCGATAAAGTAGGCTGATGATGGAAAGTTTGGAGTTTTGATGAGATTTGAATATAAACTGCTCAATTCGAAATTTTTGAAAGACATACTGTAAAACGGGTATATATATCGTAATTGAAAGGGTGGGTGGAAACTATGGATAAAAAAGTTACTGATGAATTATATAAATACATCTTCAAAAGAAAGTCCATAAGAAAGTATGAAATGGTGTCGCTTTCTGAGGATACTATAGCTAAAGTGAATTTTCATCTGGAGAACCTGGAACCTCTCTACAAAGATATAAAAATCGGATACAAAATCGTAGGCCAGGAGTATATCAAGAGCCTGCTTCCAGTCAAGGCTCCTCATTATCTGGTGATTTCGAGTGAGGAAAAAGAAGGTTTTCTTGAAAATGTAGGCTTCATGTTTCAGCAGATGGACCTGCATTTTTCCAGCATGGGACTTGGAAGCTGCTGGCTTGGAATGGCGCGAACTAACGAAGAAATCGAAACTGAGCTTCCGTTTGTAATCGTAATGGCATTTGGAAAACCCAAGGAAGAAATTCACAGAGAGACTCCTGAATTCAAGCGAAATGGGCTTTCGCAGATAAGCAGTGGCAAAGACAAGCGTATTGAGGTTGTGAGGCTGGCTCCTTCTTCAACGAATTCACAAAACTGGTATTTTGCGGCTGAAGACGGTAAGATTCATGTCTACAGGACAAAGCTTTCTTTACTTAAACTCCGCATATATGAAAAGATGAACCAGATTGATATAGGAATTGCAATTTGTTTTCTCTGGCTTTCCTGTCTTAATTATGACAAGACCTTTGATTTCGTAAGGCTGGAACATCCTCCTGAAAGAAAAGGCTTTACCTACGTTGGGACTGTCGGAGGCAGGTAAAAAAGCGTCAAAGTACACAACAAAAAACACATTATTATACTGTAAATAAAGTGGAAAAAGTAAAGGCTGAAACGGTTGTATTCAGCCTTTTTTAATGTTATAATTTAAACGACATTGTAATCTTAAATTAAGGAAGGATTGAATTATGAAAATTGTAGAAGGCTATATGCCATTTTTGGAATATAAAACTTACTATCGCATAGTAGGAGAATGTACGGGTAATAAAAAACCACTGCTGTTACTTCACGGAGGACCAGGGTCTACTCATAATTATTTTGAATTATTTGATGAATTAGCTGAAGACGGACGAGCGATCATAATGTATGACCAGCTGGGATGCGGTCTTTCGGCTACGCCTTCGCGTCCTGACCTTTGGAATGCAAAAACCTGGATAGATGAGCTTGTGGCTTTACGCAAACACCTCGGTCTCGATGAAGTACATATATTGGGGCAGTCCTGGGGCGGAATGCAGGCAATACAGTATATGTGTGACTATAAACCGGAGGGAGTTACGAGCCTGATACTCTCAAGCACACTTCCTTCGGCAGACCTTTGGGAAAAGGAACAGCGTCGCATGGTGACATATATGCCACTGGAAATGCAGAAGGCAATCGAAACTGCTGAGAAAAGCGGGGATTACAGAAATGATGCCTACAGAGCTGCAAATGACGAATTTATGCTTCGTCACTGCTGTGCAGACCCGAGTCCTGATGACCCAGAGTGCCTTACCCGTGCAAAGGTTAAGGGAACTGAGGCTTATATCACGGCATGGGGCCCTAATGAATTTACTCCTACAGGTACGCTGAAAGGTTGGGATTACCGCGAAAAGATAAAGAATATTTCCGCTCCGACACTCGTTACCAGTGGGCTTATGGATCTTTGTACGCCTCTTATTGCAAAACTTATGTATGATTCTATCGAAAATTCCAAATGGGAATTGTTTGAATTCAGCCGACATATGCCGTTTGTAGAAGAAAAAGATAAATACATGAAGCTTTTGAAAAATTGGATGAGTGAAAACGAATAGATACATGTGAAATATAATGAAGAAACGGAGACTGTTTTTGAAAATAGGTTCTCCTTTCTTTTTGCTAATTTTAAAATTGTTTTTAAAGAAAATTTCAGTAGAGGAAAAAAATGAAAAAATATATTAAAAGTGTAACTATACCAATGAAGGATTTTCTAATGATTCTGCTGGGCGTAGCACTTCTTGCCATTGGAGTTGCCTGGTTTCTAGCGCCGTTGGGACTTGTTACAGGGGGAATTTCGGGAATTGCCATACTGGTAGAAAAAATTTCGTCGGGCTTTATGGAAAAAGGTCTGCCTATCTGGCTTACCAATGCGGTGCTTAATATACCGCTTTTTGTAGTAAGCATAAGGCAGCGGGGATTTGGATTTGCAAAGAAGTCACTTTATGCCGTAGTACTTTTTTCTTCAGGACTTGCCTTAACAGAGTTTATTCCGAATCCATTGGATGTTGGAGGCGACCTGCTGCTGGCTTCGATTTTTGGAGGGATATTTGTAGGTTTGGGAGTGGGCCTTGTCTTAAGGGCGGGTGGAACAACTGGCGGAACAGACATGCTGGCTGCGATATTCAAGTTTAAAAGTCCGAACCTTCCGATAGATAAGGTCATGCTTGCAGTTGACAGCTGTATTGTAATAAGTGGTCTCGTTGTTTTTGGAGTAATAAATGTAATGTACGCGGTTCTTTCAGTAGTTGTTACTGCTAAAATGGTGGGATTAGTGCTTGAAGGTGGATCGTCTGCAAAGGCGGCATTTATAATATCTGATCACCATGAAGCTATTTCAGATTCTATAATGGGAAAAATGGACAGAGGGAGCACTGGTCTTAAGGCAACTGGCATGTATTCAAAGAGGAACAAGGAAATGCTTTTTGTTGTGACTTCCCCGAAACAGCTGCCTCAGCTGAGACAGATTGTAATGGATATAGACCCTATGGCTTTTGTAACGATAGCAGACGTAAGGGAAGTTCTGGGACATGGATTTGTTGAGGATTATGACCCCCTTAAGCTATAAGTATCAGAAGCAACAGCACAGGATTACAGATAGATAGTGATATTCGGATGTTTGGAAATATTTGCAATGAAAAAACAAGGCAATCACAGCGTCGAGATTTGTGACTGCCTTGTTTTTTTGTTGTATTTTTTGTTTTACGCCTGCTTTTTTTTAAGATATTGCTCAAGGGCAACTGATATTTCATTGGGGCATGATGTTCCACGTTTTCCACAGGTAACGCCTTTGAAGGCTTCGATAACTTCCTGCGGGTTTTTTCCTACCATTATCTTGCTTATTCCAATAAGGTTTCCTGGGCAACCGCCTGATATTTTACAATCCAATATAACGTCGTTTTTTATTGAAAACTGTATTTCCTTTGAGCACACAAGCGCTGAAGGTGTGAAAACTATTTTTTCCATCTGCATTTCTCCTTGCTGATCTCTTTGATTTTATTTACAAATTATGCCGAAGCTAATTTTATAACAAAAAATTTTTATAGTCAAGAAGGTTGCCTGCATATAGGCATCGGCTGGGTCATAATATTTGATGTAGGGGTGCATTATATAGAAAAAACTCATTTTTTTTTAAAAATCCAAAATTTATGTAAAGTAAGCTTTACATTCGAAAAGGATAGTGATATAATCCATGTAAAGCTAACTTTACATAAACGTGAGCGTATATCAAGTCGAAACAGCATTTATCATTAAAATTTGCCATGGCATGAAAAAGGGGGAGTGAAGATTTGAAAAATAAACTCGAAGAGATAAGGAAGCAAAGAGGAATGAAGCAGGAGGAACTTGCTGATATTTTGGAGGTTTCAAGGCAGACGATAAGTTCCTTGGAGAAGGGCAAGTACAATCCGTCCATATTGCTTGCCTTCAAGGTGGCCAAGTTTTTTGACATGAAAATTGAAGATATTTTTATTTATGAGGAGGATTAGATATGACTAATTTCAAAAAGAAGATAAGCTGGTTTTTGGTTCTGGCAGTAGCCGGAGCATCGCTTATAATTATCAATGCATTGAAAAATAACGCAAATAGCACTGTATCGAGCTTTGGTGTTGGTCTATTGACGGTTTCCATAATAAAGCTGACTCAGTTTTATAGAATTTCCAGAAATCCTGAATTGATGAGAAAATATGAGATAGCCCAAAAGGAAGAACGCTATGTATACATCGCACAAAAGAGCGGGTATATGACTTTTGTAATTTCGATAGTTGCACAGTTCCTGGGGATATTTGGGATGATGTTGGCAGGAAGGGAAGTTGCTGCGATGTGGCTGGCTACATTCATGGGCCTTCAGAGTCTGGTTTATATAGTTAGCTATTATATTTTTTCTAAAAAATACTAAATTTGCATAGAAACTCTACCAAAATAAAAAAACTTTATAAATAGATGAAAAAAAACTTGAAATGATTCGGAATCTATGATAAAATCAATAACGATTGGGAGTAGATGGGTGCTGGTGTGCCCGCTGGTCTTCAACACCAGTTCGAGGGGTTAATAGCTTCTTGGGTGGGTTCGATTCCCACATATTCCCGCCAATTTTTTTGTTAAAAATAATTATGATTAATTTTATTTTACATATAAATGATGGAGGGAAATCGATGAAAGTATTAGTAATTAACTGCGGAAGTTCGTCACTTAAGTATCAGTTGGTTGATATGACAGATGAATCTGTATTAGCAATAGGTTTAGTAGAGAGAATAGGAATTGAAGGATCAATTCTAAAGCATGAGATACCAGGAAAAAATAAAGAAGTAATTCAGCAACCGATGAAAGATCACAAGGATGCTCTTAAATTAGTTCTTGATGCTTTAGTAAATGAAGAATACGGCGCAATTAAGAGTATGGATGAGATCAATGCTGTTGGTCATAGAGTTGTTCATGCTGGAGAGAAATTCTCAACTTCTGTAGTAATAACTGACGAAGTAGTTGCTGCACTTGAAGATTGTATAGAACTAGCTCCACTTCACAATCCGCCAAACCTTATAGGAATAAACGCTTGTAGAGAAATACTTCCAACTGTGCCAATGGTTGCAGTGTTCGATACAGCTTTCCATCAGACAATGCCAGCATCATCATACCTTTACGGAATTCCTTACGAGTATTACACGGATTTCGGAGTAAGAAGATATGGCTTCCACGGAACGTCTCATAAATATGTAAGCTTTAAGGCTGCTGAGCTTTTAGGCAAAGATATTAAAGACCTTAAGATTATCACTTGTCACCTTGGAAACGGCGCTTCAGTAGCGGCTATTGATGGTGGAGAAGTAGTTGATACTTCAATGGGATTCACTCCGCTTGAGGGTCTTATAATGGGAACTAGATGTGGAGACATGGATCCAGCTATAGTTACCTTCCTTATGAAAAAACTGAATCTTGATGCAGACGGCATAAATGACGTAATGAACAAGAAATCTGGTGTATTTGGAATGTCAGGCGTAAGCTCGGATTTCAGAGACATAGAAAATGCAGCAGGAGAAGGAAACGCTAGAGCAGCGATAGCGCTTGAAACATATTACAAGAGAGTTAAAAAATATATTGGAGCCTACATGGCTGAAATGGGCGGCGTAGATGTTATAGTATTTACTGCAGGCTTAGGAGAAAACTCTGTTGATGCTAGACTTGAAATCTGTGGCGGACTTGAGAAATTGGGAATCGTTATGGACAAAGAAGCAAACAACGTAAGAGGGAAAGAAAGAATTATTTCATCAGCTGATTCAGCAGTAAAAGTTCTATGCATTCCAACGAATGAAGAAGTTATGATTGCAAGAGACACATTGGAATTAGTAAAATAATTTTGAAGATATTTGAAATCGTTAGAATCAATAGGGTGTGAAGCCTTATTGATTTTAACTTGTAAGGCAATTCTGCTTGACAAATATTGTTATGTTATGTATAATGTTCGTGATAAATAAGAGGTGAAAAAACGATGGATTTAACTAAAATATTGACTGGTCAAAGAGATACTTTGGCAGTAGATGTCAGCTTTGATATTGAGCAGCCTAATAACAATAATCATAACCTGAGATTTTCGTCACCAATTGTTTTAAATGGCATTATTAAAAAAGTAGATGATCAATTGGTATTATATGCTAGATTATCAGTTAATGCAATTGGAGAATGTTCCAGATGCTTAGGTGATGTTGAAGTATTAGTCGATGAAGATATAATTGTATATTTGGTATCGGGAAATGAGAGTTTTTCAGAAGAACATGACACTTATCTTATGACTAAGAACAGTGTTGATTTGATGGACCTCAGCTTTATTGAGATTCTAGATCAGATACCTTATAAACTACTTTGTAAAGAGGATTGCTTGGGTATGTGTCCAGTATGTGGAAGTAACTTCAATAAAGGCCAGTGCAAATGCAGTATGTCTG
>JBATTG010000172.1:0-10868 GCA_049670425.1 Proteocatella sp. | reverse complement strand
GTAATAATAGGCGCAAATTTAATATTACCAATCAACGGATATGATAAGGGGACAATAAAACTTTTTGTATTATTGGCGACCGGATATTTTATGACTTATATGACATTTATTATAATAACGGTATTGCTTTATTTTGATAATCAAGAGGATGCTTTTAGAACAGCTTTGATGTTTTCTTCACTTACAGTTATTTTCAGTATGATAACGATTTTGCTTGGAGAAAAATTCTATGGACTGGGATTAGGTACGGCAGCGTTAGCATCGATGATTTATAGTGGGAGATTTTTGTTGAGAACTTTAGAAGATGTGGATTATAGAATATTTACTAAAATGACGTATTACAATTAAGAATTGCATTGAGTAAAAATGCAAACTCATTGGACGCTTGTGATGTAGGAATTTGATTGCGCTCAAAAAGTCCTTGATTTCAGGGGCTTTTTTGTTGTCCGGAAATAAAACCAGATGGATTTTGGATTACAAAATAATCCATTATGGTATAAGTAATATAAAATGTAGATAGAAGTACTTGGGGCTTTTCAAAAAGAATTAGAAAGGTTGGATTTGCAAGATTAAAATAAGTATAGAATTTTTTCAGTTGACTGACTTAAATTGACAAAGGATTAGGGGGAAGCCATGTTTCAAAAAATAATTATGTTGTATAAAAATAACAAAATGTGGATTATTTTGAGCGGATATGTTTTGATTTCTTTATTATTATCGACAATTATTATTCTGATAGATAACAGAACGTTGCCGATTCAACAATACATTCCAACTATATTGTTTACTACAGTCGATTTGGCAAAAGAGATCTTAGGAATGTTGGCTGGAGTTCTGTTGACAATCACAACATTTACCTTTTCTACTATTTTAATTGTATTGACGATGTACTCCTCTCAATTTTCCCCCCGTGTTGTGGAAAATTTCTTGACGAATAAAATCACCATGAAAGTTCTGGGAATATATGTGGGGGGGTTCTTTTACTGCATAATGACGTTATTGTTTATGAGAAATTTAAATCTCAATTATTTAGTGATTTCTGCAACCGTTGCAGTAATATATTCCATTCTTTGCATTTTGTACTTCGTTGTTTTTGTTTACACAGTGTCTTCATCGATACAAGCCAATAAACTAATTGAAAGATTATATAATGAATCAAATCAAGCTATAAAAAATACGATTTTATTTTTAAAAGACAAGGAACGAATAGACAGGTTCAGTTTTGATCAGTGTGATTCGCCAATCGAGATATTTTCTAAAAAAAATGGTTACTTAGATTTAATAAACTTTGATTTGATTTGGAGCTTAATAAAAGACTTGGACTGCAAAATATTTATTGATTCGAGCATTGGAGATTATCTGTCGGAAAATCAAAGAGTTGGAGCCTTTTATTATCCTAAAGGCAAAACTGATGAGGATTTTATCAACCAATTGTCAGATTATTTCTCTATAGGAGATGAAAGATACGCATATAATGATTACAAATTTTCACTGCAGAAAATCATTGAGATCTCATTGAGAGCTATTTCTCCGGGAATCAATGATCCTTACACGGCAATCCGCTGTATAAGGATGCTTGGAGTGCTGCTGGGGAAATTAGCGGGAATTGATGGTCATTACACCATCATACAATCAGATGAATCGAAAGCTGCAATTATTTATGAAAGTTTGGATTTTCGCAAAGATATTTATTACACATTTCATCAAATTGTTCATTATGGCAAAGCGGATTTATCAGTTGTCTTATCGTTATTTGAGGCGCTGGAAATCATAAGCAGAAAAGCTTCCATATATAATCAGATTGTTGTGAAAGAATTTGCGGAGTATGTCTATTCCATTTGTATATCTAAATATCATCATAAAATGGACATCGATTTGATAAAAGAAAAAAGCGATAGAATCATGCAAGTAACAAGGAGAGATATTAATGCAGGTGTAAAGGATACAATTGATTAATTTATACAATAACAAAGTCCTGCATTGAATCAAATACAGATGATGTTTAAATTGCAATTTTTATTTCACTAGTTAGATGAAGGAGGAAATCATGAATGAATCTAATAATAAACTGTTGGCAAACAGCATTGCAGCGATAATGATTATGATAGGACTTATTGTTTCGAGTGCGATAATGGCTGATAGCCTGATACAGATAAAGGGCGCGAAAAACAGTATAGTAGTTACGGGTTCAGCCAAGCAACAGATTACTTCAGATATGATAGTGTGGAGTGGGTATTACTCAGTAAAAGCACCTAATTTAGTCGAGGCCTATAAGCAATTGGAATCTAATAAGATGAAAGTAAACAAATATCTTATAACTCAAGGCGTACCTGAGACTGAAATGGTCTTCTCATCAATCAACACGTATACTACCAATAAGACGCTTCCAAATGGCCAGTATACAAATGAAATAGATTATTACAATTTGAGCCAGACGGTTACAATAAGCTCAAAGGAAATTGAAAAAATCACAGATATATCAAGGCAAATTACCGAGCTGATTAATGAAGGTGTAGAATTCCAATCAAATCCACCACAATATTTATACACTCAGATAGCTGATCTTAAGGTGACGATGCTTGCAGAGGCGACAAAAGATGCAAAAAAAAGAGCCGATATGATAGCTGAGAACGCGCAAAGTACTATAGGGAGTCTTCGTTATGCAGATATGGGAGTCATTCAAATTACACCACTTTATTCTACTGAAATATCAGATATGGGAATGAATGACACATCTTCAATAGAAAAGGAGATAACTGCAGTGGTGCACTGTGAATTTGCAGTAAATTGAACACTTCCACTTCCATAGGTGGCTTGATATTTGCAAAATAAACAATAAACTCATTATGGGAGAAAATAATCAAGTTATGTAATTGAAATTATTACCTAGTTAAGAAATATAAAAGGATTATTCTTGTTTCATAGCCATCGGCAATAGTTTGAAAGCATTTTAGAAAGGGAACATATGAATTAGAAAAAGGAATTAGAGACAGATTCACAGCTAATTGGTTTGGGGCCTGTGACAATGGAGGTGAGCTTGATGGATAATGTGGGATATATCAAAGCTGTCTATGGCAGTGTCATAGAAGCAGTATTTGAGGAACAGATCCCTGAGATTAATAATAAACTTGTTATGGGAGAACGTAATCAGATAATTTTTGAAGTTAATTCCTATATAAATGAAAAGACTGTCCGTGCGATTGCACTCACTTCTACAATTGGAATTTCAAGGGGTGAAAGGATAATAGATACAGGAAGTACCCTTATGATACCCGTAGGAAAAAATACCCTGGGAAAAATGTTTGATGTCTTTGGGAAACAACTGGACGAGAGTCCTCCTATATTGAATCCACTCCTGAAATCGATACATCAGAAGCCTGTTTCGTTTTCAAAAAGAAGTACGACCGATGAAATATTTTTAACAGGAATTAAGGTGATTGATGTCATGACACCACTTGCCAAGGGAGAAAAGGCGGGACTTTTTGGAGGAGCCGGAGTAGGTAAATCGGTTTTGATTACAGAGCTGATAAACAATGTAGCTGCCAGCATGAACGGCTTCAGTATATTCTGCGGAATAGGTGAGCGCTCGAGAGAGGCCGAGGAACTGTACAGAGAAATTAAAGAAGCCGGGGTTTTGGAAAATACAACACTGATATTTGCACAGATGAATGAACCGCCTGGAGCAAGATTTCGTGTTGGGCATGCGGCTTTAACTATGGCAGAGCATTTCAGAGATGTTGAAAAAAAAGATGTCATGCTTCTTATTGATAATATTTTCAGATTTATACAGGCGGGTTCGGAAGTTTCAGGGTTGATTGGAAAAATGCCTTCCCGCGTAGGATATCAGCCGACTTTGGCAAGTGAATTGTCAGAACTAGAAGAAAGAATTTCAAATACTATCATGGGTTCTATTACATCGATTCAGGCAGTTTACGTTCCTGCAGATGATTTTACAGACCCATCGGCAACGCACACATTTTCTCACCTCTCGGCATCCGTGGTTTTATCCAGAAAGCGTGCAAGTGAAGGTTTTTATCCAGCGGTAGATATACTCAATTCATCTTCCAAAATGTTAAGCAGGAGTATAGTTGGAGACAGGCATTACAGAATTGCGAGTGATATAAAAAACACCCTGGCCATTTATGAAGACCTGAAAGATATCTTGGCAATGCTTGGAATTGAGGAACTATCTCCCCATGACAGGAAAGTTGTATACAGAGCAAGAAAATTAGAGCGTTTTCTGACGCAACCATTTTTTACAACTGAACATTTTACAGGTATGAAAGGAGAATTTGTGGAACTAGAAGATGCTCTTTATGGCTGTGAAAAGATATTGAATGACGAATACATGGATTATGAGGAGAGTGACTTTTACATGATAGGAGATATCAAGGCGGCTGATGCAAAAAGAGAGGTAAGAACTAAAAATGAAAATCAAACTGATTCTTCCGAATAAAACTTTACTGGAACAGGAAATTGACAAAGTCACAATACCGGGGACTGAAGGCTACTTCCAGATTCTGCCAAAACATATAGACTTCGTTTCAAGCATAAAACCTGGGATACTGACTATTTATAATGGAGAAGCTATTGATTATTTTGCGGTAAATTATGGAATATTAGTAAAGAAAGCGGACAGCATACATATCAGCTGTCTTTATGCTATAAAAGGAGACTCCCTCGAGGGTCTGAGCGGGACAATTGTTGACAATATTGAGAAACGTGATGAATATGAAAAAAAAATTTATGAAATACTAAAAAAAATGGAAGCGGATACTTTGCGCAGATTTATTGAGTTGGATTAGAGGGAGAATAGCATGAAGGATAAGAAGTCTGACCCTGAACAGGAATTAATTAACCAGATAAATAAAGAAGCGAAGAAGAAAATAGATATGCAAAAAAGTGGAAAAGAAGTCATGTTTGGGCTGGGAGCCTTTGGAATCATTGGATGGTCGGTCACCGTGCCAGTGCTGTTAGGAATCTCAGTTGGGGGTTATCTTGATGAGAATTATGCTCAAAGTTTTTCATGGACACTTACTTTGCTTTTTGCAGGAGTTATTATCGGGTGTGTAAATGCCTGGTACTGGATAAAAAAAAATGGACTCTAGAAACAGGAGGTAACAATGCTGATAGTTTTTATTACTGGAATTGGTTTTGGAATTATTTTTTTTGGAGGTCTTCATTATACGGTAAAGCTTATTACAAAAGTTCGAAATCCGGCATTACTTATAGCTGGAAGTCTTATTATCAGAATGGCAGTCCTGGTATTTGGATTTTACTATATCAGGGATGGGAGTTATCTGAATATGCCGGTTGCACTTATGGGAGTAATTCTTGTCCGCATTGTTATGACACAGACATCCAAAAGGCAGGGCACATCCATGATGAAGAAAGAATAAAAGGGAGGACACTATGAGTATTGATCCCAGCAGTATTGTCTATTTTGAGTATGGATATATAAAGATAACCGCAACTCTCGTATTTTCATGGATTACAATAGGTATTCTGACAGCTGTAATTCTTGTTATTACTAGAAAACTAAGAACAAAAAATCAGATTATGATGGGACAGAACATTGCGGAGTTTCTGGTAGTTGGCATTGAGGAACAGATAAAGGGAATTATTCGCAACAATCCGAAAAAATATATCCCATTCATAGGAACCTTGTTTATATTTATCCTTGCTTCAAATATATTGTCGGTTATACCAGGCTATATAGCACCAACCGGATCAATCAATACGACTATTGCACTTTCAGTATGCGTATTTTTTGCAGTACCATTTTATGGAATTTCAAGCAGAGGATTTTTAGATTACTTGAAACAGTACACTAAACCATCTATATTGATGCTTCCATTTAACATAATTGGTGAAATTTCCAGAACTATTTCCCTAGCGGTACGTTTATATGGAAATGTTATGAGTTCGAGCATCATTATTGCAATATTGCTTGGGGTTATACCGCTACTATTCCCTGTTGTTATACAGGTGTTGGGATTGCTGACAGGTGTAATTCAAGCTTATATATTTGCAATTCTCGCTGCAGTATATATTGCTTCAGCCGTAAAATAAAAAAGGAGGTATCATATGGAATCTTTAACAGTTATTGCAATGACTTCTATTATTGTGGCAGGTGCCACCTTATGTATTGGCTCAATAGCTCCAGCTATAGGAGAGTCCAATGCCGTTACTCAGGCCTTGAAATCTATTGCTCAACAACCAGATGAATCAAATACAATATCAAGGACTCTCTTTGTCGGCCTCGCGATGATAGAGTCAACTGCCATATACTGCTTTGTCTTATCCATGATTCTTTTATTTGCAAATCCATTTTGGAATGCTCTGGTGAAATAGCATATGCAGATAAATCTATTTGAGATAATTGCACAGATTATCAATTTTCTGATTCTTTTGCTGATTCTTTCCAAGGTGCTTTATAAACCAGTTTTAAAGGCTATGAGGGAGAGACAGGAAAAGATTAATGAGGATCTAAACAAAGCAGATAAAAGAATGGAAGAGGCAAATGAGATAATAAGTTTACATAGGAATAAACTTATTGAGATCAGGGCCAATGAAAATGAGATTATGGAGATGGCTAAAAAAAGTGCAATCGAGGAGAAAGAAAAGTTGGTGGAAAGCTACAGAATTCAGGCCGAAGAGAAAAGAAAGAATTATTTTAACCTTGTCGATGATGAAAAGCAACAGTTTGAACTGGAGGTCAGGAAAACTTTGGGTGAAAATGCAGTAAAAATAGCGGAAAATATTTTAAAAATAATGAATAAAGATGATATATCTGATAATATTTTTGACGTATTCATAGGTAAGGTAAGCTCGCTGGAAAGTGATTTGAGTGAGAAATATTTGCAGGAAGAAATACCGTCCCCAGATAAAAAAATTATGCTGATAAGTGCTGAAGAGCTTACAGCTGATCGAAAAATAATTCTTGAAGAGGAACTGAAAAGGCAGTTTGGAATAAAATACAGTATTGATTATACAACCGATAGCAACTTGATACTGGGATATGAATTGAGATTCACATCATTCACTTTGCATACAAATATTGAGAGATATTTGAACGAAGCTGAAGACAATCTCCTGAAGGTTCTTAAATCTAAATAATAAAGGAGTTGATTCGTTTTGCTGAATAAGCAACTGATTTTATTTGAAGAATCGATTAAACAAGCGTTGTCTGAACCTTTGGATAACAATGATCTGGAAGAATATGGAACTGTTTTGTCATTAGACCGGGGAATTGTCATCGTGAAAGGCCTGTATAAGGTTAAGTATCAGGAACTGGTAGTTTTCCCTTTGGGGATTTTGGGAATGGTATATAATTTGAATCCAGACCGGACAGGTATTATACTTCTTGGATCCTATGACCATATTAAAGCTGGTGACAGGGTAAAAAGGACATATCAAGTTACAAATGTACCGGTTTCAGAAGCTTTTTTGGGAAGGGTGATAAATCCTTTAGGTAAAATCCTGGATGAAAAACCAGCTGTAGAAGTGACTGAAAGTCTTCCTATTGAAAGAGAGGCGCCTCCTATTATGCACCGGGCACCGGTCAATGAACCACTTCAGACTGGGTTAAAAGTGATTGATTCTGTAGTGCCTGTGGGAAAAGGGCAGCGAGAGCTTATTTTGGGTGATCGTCAAACCGGAAAAACATCCATTGCCATTGATACAATAATCAATCAGAAAGATAAAAATGTTATTTGTATCTATTGTTCCATTGCCCAGCAAATTTCTTCTGTAAGCAAGATTGTTGACGTTTTAAATAAATATGACGCATTATCATACTGTATTGTTATGGTGGCTGGTGCAGAAGACCCACCAGGTCTTTCTTATATTGCGCCTTACGCGGCGACCAGTATTGCGGAATATTTCATGGAGAAGGGACATGATGTGCTTGTTGTATATGATGACCTTACTAAGCATGCCCGCGCATACCGTGAGCTTTCGTTACTACTTGAAAGACCTCCGGGAAGGGAATCTTACCCAGGGGACATATTTTATATACATTCACGCTTGCTTGAGCGTTCTACTCATTTAAAACCTGAATATGGAGGTGGAAGCATAACTTCATTGCCCATTATAGAGACACAGGCGGAAAATATTTCTTCCTATATTCCTACCAACCTTATTTCTATAACTGACGGTCAGATTTATTTATCGCCCAAGCTTTATCAAAAGGGAAATATCCCGGCAGTAGATATTGGAGCTTCCGTGTCGCGCGTAGGGGGGAAAACACAAATACCTTCATACAGGCAGATTACCAATGCTTTAAAACTAACCTATTCACAGTTTACTGAGCTGGAGGTATTCTCAACTTTTAGCGCAAGGCTTGATGAAAATACGAAAAAAATTCTAGAAAGAGGCAAAAGAATCCGTAAGATCCTTAATCAGCCTCAGTATAAACCGCTTGATGTGGTAGATCAAATTGCTATCTTAATGGTTGCGTTGAATGGCCTTTTGGATGAAATTGACATCGAAAGAATTGATCAGGCTGAACACATTGTCAGGAGTATAGTAGCTGAAGATCCTGATTTTCAGCTGCATTTGAAAGGGTCAAAGCAGATTGATGATGAAATAAAGGATGCTTTTCTTAAGAGAGCCAGGGAGCGTCTTATAAAGGAGTTGATCGATTAGGATGCAAAACTTAAAAGCGATAGATGATAAAATAAGATTGTCGGAAAACCTGAGATCTATTGTTACAACTATGAAAGCACATGCTTCAGCAAATATGGTTCAGTTCGAACATGCAGCTCGTGCTTCCAATAAATACCGTGAAGTACTGGACATGGCTCTTTATGTAGTCCTGCTGAAGGACGATGAAAAGTTGTCCATACAGGAAATTTCCAAGGGGAGGACAATACACATTGTTTTGGGATCTGACTTTGGGCTTGCAGGGCGCTTTAATGAAAGAATGGCTGAGTTTGCTATTGAAAAAATTTCTAAAAATTCAGATGATTATATTATTATTATAGGTAAGCAATTGTTGGGAAAATTAGAAACCGATTTCAATATTGAAGAATATTTCGCAGTGCCTCAGACGGAAGATGCAATTGTGCTGGCGGTACAGCGATTACTGATGAAGATAGACCAGCTGAAGGAACAAAGTGTTATAAATAAAATTCTGCTTTATTACTGCAAACTTACAGAGTCATCAATTTTAACTGAAGAAATCGAAATACTGTTTCCAATAAACCCGCAGGATTTTTCAAAGATATCATTTGATTGGAATTCAAGAAGTATACCCATGTATTTAATGGATAAAGGAACGCTTATCTCGGATATTATGAATCAGTATTATTTCCTTACATTATACAGGAGTCTATGTTTTTCTCTTATTTCAGAAAACACGAGCAGAATATCATCTATGGATTCAGCTAAGAAAAACATCGATGAAAAACTCCAGGAATTAAAGTATTTATACAGAAAAAACCGCCAGGAAGAGATTACAAATGATCTTATGTACAGGCCATCTCGCAAAACGGAGGGTGATGTATAGGGAAAGATTAATAAAAGAAGTAACGAATCATATGAATGCGTTTAGAATTGATGATGACAGGGAATAATTATAATGAACGTAATAATATTCTATCATTATACAGTAAGGTATGAAGGTATGAAGGTATGAAAAAAAATATCAAAGGAGGCTGCTGATGTCAATAATTGATTCTGATATGTTTGAAGATGAGATACTTCTTAAAGATAAGCGAAAGGAAGATTTTACCGATGAAGAGTGGTATTTGATTAATGAATATGAATATGGAGAAGAATGGGTAGAACGCGATGAAGAATTAAGGGAGATGAGCCTTGAGGAATATGACGAAGCTCGTAGATCTGGAGATGTTAATCTACTAATTAAGCTTATGGGCAAGTAATTTTACAGGCAATGAAAGTAATTTAAAAAGGAATATATAATATATGTCCAAATTGTTTGAGTATAAAGGAGAGGAATATAGTATGAAAAAGCGAATTTTAAGTACATTTATCATAGTAGGAATGATTATGGGAATGTTTGGAATGCCGATTCCTGTAGCAAGTGCTGAAGAAGGTGACCGCAGCACGATGATGTTTGAAAATGTTGATTATGCAAAGTCTTCTAATATTCGTGTTATCATCGATGGAAAGCAGGTCATGTTTGATGTCAGTCCCCAGGCCATAAATGGAAGAATCATGGTTCCTATGAGTACTATTTTCAGAGAGCTGGGTTTAACTGTAAGTTGGGACAGCGCCACAAAGACAGCCGAAGGAACAAATTCTGATATTTCAATCGTCTTTACCATAAACAGCAATAAAGCATTGGTCAACGGTCAGGAACAAATTCTTGATGTTCCTGCAAGAGCTATTAACAACAAGACTATGATTCCGTTGAGATTTTTATCGGAAAACATGGGTTACAATATTGTTTGGATACAAAGTTCAAATCTCATTTTGATGAGCAAATCAACTATTATTGAATGGCGTTACGATGGTTATGAAAAAGTAGCTCCATATAAGGAATATGAATACAAATATTTTAATGGCACAAGAACTGAAGAAATGCGCTATAACGGGAAAAATCATGATGTGAAATTCTATACGTTGTATAGTTCTAATGGAAAGTTAATTCCTAATGTTCCGGAATTTGATATGGCCAGATATGGTAGTGGGTGGTATCTTAAATCTCCGTTTGTAGGGAAAACCTATTGGATAGACTTAGATACAATTGGTGCAATAGATGGTAACAGTCGATTTTATGATTTTTTTTTATAAATAAAAACATTTACACTCCGTGGCAAAACTGCATACTTGCAATTTCAACACTTGGAGCTCATTTTCATAATTCTTACCACATCGATGTTAATATTCCATCATCAAAA
>JBATTG010000171.1:0-5012 GCA_049670425.1 Proteocatella sp. | reverse complement strand
GCTGTATGCAGTCCAAAACAGATAATATATCATTCTCTGCCTTTTGGTAAAATGTATGGTAAGTGAAGTCGGAAGCTCATATTTTTCTATCCTCTTTTGGTATTCTTCAACGGAGAAGGTGTTGACTTTAAACTGATCTTTTAAAAGAGTAGTAGCCGAACATCCAAAGCCCAAGAAATTATCTCGTGTCATTGACGAATACTTCGCTTTTTCGTTATTTGAAAATGTCCAAATAGAATCTCTGGTATAACCCTTAGTTTGACAGTACCGAGTTATTTCATCAAGAAGCGTTCTTTTTTCCTTTTTGCCCATTGCCTGCACTGAACTGTCTGTGAATGTGAAATCAATAAATGGATATATGGCAATATGATTAGCACCACTCGAAAAAGCTGCGTCGATATCTGATTCAAGGTCATCAATCGTTTGCTTTGGAAGTGCAAATATGAAATCCATAGATACGGTTTCAAACGGTACTTTTTTTATAGCTTCAGACATTTTTGCAAGGTCTGGTACATTTCGCCCTAAAATAGATAAAAACTTTTTCTGAAAAGACTGTATTCCAATACTAATCTTTGTAACACCGGCTTCTTTGATCAATAACAGAGTTTCTTCATTAACGTTTTCGGGATGTAGTTCCAGCCCTATGCTTTCTGTTATTATGAAATGCTCATCTATCGCTGATATTATCTCATTTAATCTTTTTGCAACAAGAGCAGGTGTTCCACCTCCAAAATAAAGGCTGGTCACCTGCTTTTTTTCGCTAATTTGACTTCCGACCATATGGATTTCTTTAATAAGATAATCGATATATTTGTTAGATTTTTCTTCGGTATAAACTTCCTTACAGTACGGACAAAAGTCGCACAGTTTTTTGCAAAAAGGTATGTGAATATAAAGCCCTAGGTTTTCGCAATCACTAAAGCTCAACTTATTATCATATTTACATGTAAATTCAAAGGGCTTAAGTCTTCTAGTAAGCCACATTCTAGTAAGCGTAGTTATTAATTTCATAATCCTCCTATATGTATTTGAGATAAGTTTTTAACATTTCTACAATAATCTCTATATTGCCATTGAATAATAATGTATATTCAGCGACAAAAAAGTATCCGCATTTTTCACAAAGTTCAGGTATTTCTATACAGCGCCCACATGTGCTGACTTTTCCGTTTTCAATAACCACGCACTGATGACAGGGGGTTGGGAAGTTATTGGCAATTAGATATGGAAATGCACTCTTTAGATTAAAAATGGGTGCTCCATGCTTCATCATCTCAGCAATTGCATTGCAGCATTCCTGTTTTTCCACTTGCGAAAGTGCTAGATTTTCAGTATCTGGGTATGGTGTATGAAAATTAAAAGACACCGCACGCACATTTTTCATTTCTTTTGCAGTCATACAAACTTTATTGATTTTATCCTTGTTTATCTGGTTCACCGCCATATATAAGCAAATATTGCTAGCAGTTGCTTTATCTATATTATCCATGATTAAGTCATATGTATCCCCACGTATTTCGTTGTGTTTCTCTTTGTCACCATCAAGACTTAAGAGAATCAAGTCCGCCTCCGGTAAATCGAGTTTAAATGTGCCATTTGTAACTATATTTACAATTAAAAATCCCGTTTTTTTTGCCTCAATGACGAGGTCTCTCAGAGTTTTCCCTTTATCCTCCCACATAAATGTCTCTCCGCCACAGAAAAATAAAATTCTCACACCCATAGCATAGAGTTGTTTCATTTCAGATTGAATCTGTTGGTATGGATTAATAATAGCAGTTATATTATTAACAGAACAATGCTTGCAGGACAGGTTACATTTATCTGTCAGAATCACAGTTCCAAGAATTGGTGTTTTCTTTTTTAATAAAATCGTCTTCAAACCAAAACCGGCAAAGTATAATAAAGATGATATTTTCAATTTAGTATCCTTCCTTGTATATAGTACTTCCTAGTCAGATAATGAGTTATTTCCTTTCAACACATCTTTTTTAAATATTTCAATAGCTTTTGCTGGTTCTTCAAACAACGGGCTATGGGCTGAATTATCAAAAGAATAAAAGCCTTTAATTGGTGCTTTAATAAATTCATAATATTTCTTTTGTAAGGAATAGCAGCAGGTATAATCATAGATACCTCCAAAGAAGTAGACTGGAATATCCAAAGATGAAATCTCATCAAATGTATTAAATAGTGTGCGTTCTAATGCGACCGGAGATGATGAAATAAATACCTTACTGCGCCAAATATTGATTCTTTCTATGGGTGTATAAACGGTACACCGCAAACTAGGCAGAAAAATTCCTGTAATGACAGAATTCATCTTCATTGTAGTACCAATACCGAGATTATGCATAGCATTATCTCTAAGAGATGATGAAAAATATTTCTGATATGCTTCAGCCGAGGATGAAATCTGATGATTTTCAAATTCTTTTACCATTTTCGAATTGCCGGCCAAGCGATATTGTTCTGTCATGAACTGATATGCAATTTTTTCGGATTCTCTTTGATTTGTAAGTTGGGACATTGCAATATAAGCGTGGAAAAGCTCTGGGTGTTGATATGCAGCTTGAATTCCTATAAAAGTACCAAAAGAATGTCCCATCAAATAGATTTTTTCTTGAGAAAAACGTTCTTTCAGATACTCTGTCACAGCAACCACATCACATAAATATCTGTCCGTCGTCATTTGCGCAGCCTTCATATCAGAATTATAAGAAATAGATGTTCCGCGATATTCTAAATAACATACAACAAAGTCGTTAGCAAGTCCTGTAGGATATTTGTGTTCTAATAAATACTCTGGTATGCCTGGCCCTCCCCCAAGGAAAAGCAATACTGGCTTGGTTTTATCCTTTCCTGTAATAAGAATTCCAAGCTCCGTTCCATCCACATCTATGTATGTTTTTTCTGAAAGGCTACCCGAAATAACATTACCGTTATAATCATAAAACAAAGGCATCTTGCCAAGGCTTGGTGGAAGAATATTGCAAATTGCTATGATGACACATAATATTATAATTGATATAAGAATCCACACAGTATATTTTCCCCTTTTCTTTATTAAATTCATTATCAATCCCCCCATTCATAGATAAACGAGTCGAACCCATGTCCGCTTTTAGACATGAAAAAACCTCTTAAATCAATCGATTCAAAATAAAGTTCACTTACCTATTATCAATTAATTTCATCAGATATTTTGACTGAAATTTTTCGCTTACAAGCAGCTGTTTAACCGGTGACAATTTTAAAAATGCTCCTGTAAATGCCGCCATGAATCTGTGACTAAGCATTGCCTGGTTGTCAAAGATCAGGTTATGCAAAGTATCTGTCTCGATTGCTTCAAGTATTAATTTATGGACGGTGTTAACTGGTGTAAAGATTCGCTTTTCCCTCTTGACCATCTCAATGGCATTGAGCTTGCATACTCTTTCACATACCCCACAACCTAAGCACAGAGTATGATCAAATATTACTTTTTCTTTGCCCTCTGATTTTTGTATTTGAAAACACCCAACCGGGCAAACATTCATGCACTTTTTACAGCTAACACAATTAGAATTCATCGTGGCGATAAAGTTTGAAGAACTGATAGTCTGGGGTAATCCCATTTTTCTCGCTCCTTTTAAAGCCATGCAGCAGCAGGAACAGCAGTTGCAAATAAAGCCAACATCATCTTTTACATTTTCTGCAAACTGAATAAGATTATTTTCATATGAAATTTCAAGAATTTCAAACGCCTTTTCTTTTGTAATTAATTTTGCATAGCCATGTTTTGAAAGGGAGTGGGATAAATTATTTATGGATAGGCACACTTCCTGAGGTGCATCACAATTTTCACCAAGATGTTCTGCTTTATGTCTGCAGTAGCACCTGCTGACTCCTATGCTTTCAGCATTTTCTATTATCTTTGTAGCTCTTTCATAATCTAATACACAGACCTCATCCGTTTGATTCACGGCTTTTTCATTCACTAATATCCTGCCTATAGGTGTTTTAAGTGATAACAATTGCCTCATGAAATCTTCTTCGGTTTCAAGATATTGATGAAATAATTCGCTCAATATCTTCTGGTCAAAATGCCCACCAGTTCTCATTAATGCAAATTCAAAAAAACCAATCATAGGTGGTGGCACGACATACATCTGTTCTACTTTATCATTCATGTCAAGTAACAATGCCTTTTCTGCTAAAGCATTCAATATTTCAAAGGCTTCGGCTTCCGATTTTTTCCAAATTTTTGCCGCATCGTTAACCCCAAAAGGCTTAATTGGTAATAAGGATACCAGTGATGCCTCTTCATGCGTAAACATGACTTTTAATATTGCATATAGCGATTCTGCCTCTGGTGCGCCTTGAGGAAATTTATTGTATCTATCTATTAAATCTTTATAGCCTGTTCTTCCCGTTAAATGTGCCATAAATACTCTCCATTTCTATTATATTGATCTGATTTTTCAATCATCTCAGTTTAACATAAATTTAGTTCTGCATCATTGATAACTGTATATTTTTGAAATTTGAGCATCCATCCACGATGGTACTTATGAAGATATTATTGATGAGTGAAATTCATATTCAGTTTTTTCAGGAGCTGTAAAAAAACTTTCTTTTCCTCTGGCGTAAAACCTTTATATGCAGTTTCATATACTTGCGATGTTATTGAATTAAATTCAGATTCCAACTTAACCCCTTTTTGAGTAAGGATTATAAAGGAAACTCTCTTATCATCCTCACTTCTTACTTTGTTAATATAGCCAAGCTTTAACAATTTATCAATCAATGGTGTTACTGTAGACTTATCTTTACCTATTTTTTTTGCGATTTGACTCATGGTTAATTTTCCGTCATTTTCATATAGCGCTGTAAGAATATTGCCATGAGAAGCAATCAGGTCGTCTATTCCTTTTTCCTCTAATTTTTGTTCAATAAACTTTATCATCTTTTGTTTAGTCCTGCTTATAAAATAAATTATATATTTGTCATCCATATGATGTCCCACCTCC
>JBATTG010000170.1:0-2244 GCA_049670425.1 Proteocatella sp. | reverse complement strand
TGATCCAAAGACGGCAGCAGGATATGCATACCAGATGTATTATCTGAAAAATGGACAACAAGCCAATGCTGGTGAAGTTTCAATCGAGGAAATCGGAGTAAAAGCGATTGATGACAAGACTCTTGAAGTAACACTTGAGTCGCCAACACCTTATTTCTTGCAGCTTACAGCATTTCCATGCTACTTTCCTGTAAGAAAAGACATAGTTGAAGCCGACCCTGAGGGATGGGCACTCAATGCAGAAACATATATTTCAAACGGACCTTTTAAACTTACTGAATGGACACATAATGATGTTCTGAAATTAGTAAAAAATGAAAATTATTATGATGCAGCAAATGTTAAGCTTGAAGAGATTGATTATGTTATGATTGTAGAAGGTTCAACCTCATTTTCAGCATTCCAGTCAGGCGAGATTGACTACACAGAAAATGTACCGGCAGATCAGATTGCGCAGCTTCAAGCGGCGAATGATTCAAACTTCAACATATTCCCATATATTGGAACTTACTTCTATTGCTTTAACATGAATAATGATTTAATGAAAGATGTGAAGGTTAGAGAAGCTCTTTCTCTTGCAATAGACAGGGAAGCCATAGTTACAAACGTAACAAAAGGTGGACAGCTTCCTGCAAATGGATTTGTAGCAGAAGGTATTTCAACTTCAACAGGGGATTCATTTAGAACTCTTGCTGGAGACTATGGTGTACCTGTAAAGGCTGATATTGAAAAAGCTAAACAACTGCTTTCTGAGGCAGGTTATCCAGATGGCGCAGGATTCCCAGAACTTGAGATTCTTTACAATACAAATGAGCAGCATAAGGCTATAGCCGAAGCTATTCAGGAAATGTGGAAACAAAATCTTGGTATAAACGTAACTCTAAGAAATGAAGAGTGGAAAGTATTCCAGGAAAACCGTAAAAATGGTAACTATGCAGTAGCAAGACACGGCTGGATAGGTGACTATGCAGACCCAATGACATTCCTTGAAATGTGGGTAACTGGTGCGGGCGTAAACGATGCCAAGTATGCAAACCCAGAGTATGATAAATTAATAGAGGATTCAAAATATGCTAAGGGTGCAGATAGAGATGCAATGCTTAAGGATGCAGAGGCTCTTCTTGCGAAAGATCTTCCAGTAATGCCGATTTACTACTATACAAACCCGGCAATGATGAGAACTACAATAAAAGATGCTCCAAAATCATCTTTAGGACCAGTATTCTACAGAAATGCTTATGTAGAGGCTGCTGAGTAAGAGATTGATAAGAGCTGCTGGTTGACTCATTATTAAACCAGCAGCTTTTTAATGCAAAAAAATAAGGTGAATTTCAATGATTAACTGTAATTTCAGTTCATTGTGATTTACCTTATTTTTTAAAAACGGCATTTTTAAATAAATAATATTATCTTGTTAAAATGTCAATTATTTGCTGATTGGTTGAACCTTCAGTAATAGAAAACGTACCGGCTTTCAATTTGGTTTCTTTTCCTGAAGAGACAAGGAGGTTTAGAAATTCGGTTGAAGATTGTACAAGGCCTTGATTTTCAAGGGATTTTGCTATTGATGAACTTGAACTCCCTGGCGCAATGTCAACATTTCTTATTTCTTTTTTTACATCCGCGCTGTTTTTTGTTTCTTGGGAAGCTGCACTATTTTCCTTGATTGGATTCTCTTTTGCAGTTAAAGAGGCTTTTTCATCTGCGTCTTTGGACTCATCATTTTTTGTTGTATCTGCATTTGTCTGCTCTTGCTGGATAACTTCAGTTATTTCTGTGTACTTATTTTCCTTATCTTTTATATCAAACCATCCATATAAATTGGAAGTAATTATTATCCCAACAACCACAACAATAACTGCTGTAAAAAACAAATCACTCTGTTCATAAATAAAATCTTTAAATTTTTCCACCTAATACCTCACTTTTGTAATAAAACTGTATAGAAAATTCTCCTAAACTATATTATAATACTAATAGGACTTTTTTTCAATTGAAGGGACAAAAAAAATGAGATATATTTTAAGCGATGGACATAACGTGGAAATCAGAAAGCCGGTTGATGAATATGAAGAAATATTCAACCTGATTATAAGGCTTTCGGATGAGAGTGACAATTTCCCTTTTAATTCGGAAGATTTTGGACTGACACCTCAAAATATAGGAGATTACATATCCTATTTAAATAACAGGGGCAATTCTGTTTTTTACATTGCCAAGCTGGATGATGAAATTATTGGGCTT
>JBATTG010000169.1:0-5442 GCA_049670425.1 Proteocatella sp. | reverse complement strand
ACTATCTCCTTTATAAATATAAAAAAAGCACCGGTTTCCCTGCAACAGAATAATCTATTGCAAAAAACAAACAGGCGCTAAATATTGAACTAAATTAGAATTTTATCCAGTTATGTACTTATTTACGTACAACAAAAAAATGGAATTATTTTTCTTTAGTTCCTGCCACTTTTGCTTTCTACGGGTCAAGACTATCTGATTCATAATATTCCTATTGCAAATAACACTTCTATTTAGAAGTTTTAACTTTCAAGTTCTGCCTTCCCGTTTCGCCCTTCCGTCTGCATTATAACAGTACAGCGGACGTCAAAAAAACACAACTTATTTCAATTTCTTTACTTCTTCATAATAACTTGTTTTTTATCAGTTATCAAGAGTTTTTTTGATTTTTCAAAAGAAAACGGGCCTGCGCCTATCTGGAGAACGTCAACAGCCACTGTTTTGTGGCTTCGTCTGCAAAAGCTGCACTTATGCTCATATCATATACCTTCTGCCATGTCTTTTCATCCCAATGGAAGGTCTTTGCCATCTCATCCAATTCACGGCTCATAGTAGTCCCTGATACGGTACGGTTATCCGTGTTTATTGTAATCAGAATGTCTTTATTCATATAATCATCAACAGGATGTTCGCTCATTTGTCTTACGGCTTTTGTCTGAATATTGCTAGTTGGACAACACTCAACAAAAGTTCCATTTGCCCTGACGCATTCAAATGCATCCGCATCTTCCCTCATAGCCACGCCGTGACCTATACGTTCAGCCTTTAAGAGCAGTATGGATTCTGTGATATTTTGAGAAATACCCGTCTCGCCCGCGTGAATGGTTACATGATAACCCAAATCCCTGGCATAAGACATAGCCTTCTTAAACCTATGTGCAAAACGATCAGACTCCCCACCGCACAAATCTACTGCTACAACCCCCTTATTTAAGAATTTTTTCCCTGCATCTATCAAATCAAAGAGACCAGCTTCTTCACAATGTCTCATATAGGATAAAATAACATTTCCCCTAATTTCATAACTTTCTTCAGCTTTTCTTATCCCTCTTACAACACTTTCAATTATGATTTCGTACGTCAAAGCATTTTGAGTGTGAAGCTGAGGTGCAAAACGAATCTCAATATATTTCACATTTTCCTTCGCTGCATCTTCCATTAATTCAAAAGTCACGCGCTCCAGCGCTTCAGCCGTTTGAAGCACTTTAATCGGCAGATCAAATCTTTTCAAATAGGTATCGAGTGAATCACAGTCAACCGGTGCAACAAGTTCATTTCGTACTTCTTCAATACTTTTTATATCATCAGCTATCCCTAAATTTTCCGCCAGCGCTAAAACAGTCTCCGGTCTAAGGCTGCCATCTAAGTGACAATGAAGTTCAATTTTCGGTGTTATAAAACTTTTCATAATTCCTCCTTGTAAATACTATAAAAAAACGCCTGATTGCGAAGAAAACACACTTATTGTGCATTTTCCTCGTAATCAAGCGTTTAAGGTGCTTGGTAGAAACCCCCATCCCATATTGATGAGGTTATACGATATATATTAGTTATTATTATAAACGATTATGAATCATTAGTCTATTTTTTTTTTTATTTTTTTTAAACCTTACTTTATATATCATAATACCTTCGGCACTCTAACTCGCATCTTTCTCAGGTAGCATATTAAACCCCAAACAGACCATCCCAAACAATTTTTCTATATCCTTCTGAATCCGTGTCACCTTCAGTACTGATTATAAGAATCTTTGAATCATTAGTAAGCTGCAATTCGTCAGCAAGCTTTCCATAAGCATCATCTTCTAGAATCTTGCTGATTACACCTATCCCAACTGCCCCTGATTCTCCCGATATTATCTGTGGATCTCCTGGCAACGGATTGCCCAGTATCCTCATCCCCCTTGCTGACAGCTTATCCGAACACGAAATATAGAAGTTTGCAAAATCTCGTAAAATATCCCACGAAACTATGCTTGGCTCTCCGCATGCTAATCCCGCCATTATAGTTGGCATGTCCCCCGATACAGCATGTGTCCTTCCATCTCCGACTTTAGCAGATTTATATATGCACGCAGCCTCTTCCGGTTCAATAATCGCAGTAATCGGTCTGTCATTTCCAAATTTTGAAGTCAGATATCCCAAAATACCTCCGGCAAATGCCCCGACGCCTGCCTGAAGAAATACATGCGTCGGTCTTTCATGGCCTTCACTCCTAATTTGCTCAATTGCTTCATCTATCAATGTGCAATAGCCCTGCATTATCCATCTTGGGATTTTTTCATAGCCTTCCCATGAACTGTCCTGGATTAAAATCCCATTATTTTTCTTCGCATATTGGCTGGCAACTCTGACAGTATCATCATAATTAAAATCCGTGATAGATGCCTCTGCACCTTCTTTTTTGATATTTTCCAATCTTAAAACAGATGACCCTTTTGGCATGAAGATAACCGATTTTTGTCCAAGCTTACTTGCTGCCCAGGCAATGCCTCGTCCATGATTTCCATCCGTGGCCGTAACAAAGGTCAGATTCCCTAGCTTAGATTTAATCTCACTTGATTTTAAATCTTCGAATGACAATTCAGAAATATCAATGTCAAGTTTTTCAGATAAATATTTTCCTACAGCATAAGCACCACCTAAGACTTTAAAAGCATTCAGACCAAATCTATAGGATTCATCCTTGACCCATAGCTTCTCAACGCCAAGCCTTTTGGATAGCTCATTCAAACTATGTAACGGAGTAACTTGATACTCGGCAAATTTGCCGTGAAAGACCCTCACACTTCTCATAATTTCATCGCTAATAAAATTTAGCGAATCACTTGTATCTTCTGCATTTCGTAAATTACTATTTTTTATATACTCAAGTTCTGATATATTAACCATTTTTAGCCTCCAAAACACAAAATCAATTCAAAATTAAAACCTATCTACCCCTAAAAATCCAACTTGCACTCAAAAATATAACAAATATCTCCATTTTCTAAATATAATTATACCATTAAATATTATTTGTCAGCACTTGTATTAAACAAAAAATAGCCTTAAATTCGCCAAATCGGCAAATTTAAGGCTATTTTTTCAATTTAATTGTTATATTTCGTTTTATTCCAGTTGTTTATTTAAGCATTAGTTGAATCAAACCTATTTTACAGATATATTTCTTTAAATTCCAAATAGCCTTTTTTCCTCAATTTACAAGAAGGACATTCGCCGCAGCCGTCACCCTTTATGCCATTGTAGCACGTTAAGGTGTCCTGCTTTATGACGTCCAGGACGCCTAAATCATATGCCATTTTCCAGGTCTCTGCCTTGTTTATCCACATCAGGGGCGTGAATATCTCAAATTGATAATCCATAGATAAATTCAAAGTTACATTTAAAGATTTTATGAATACATCCCGGCAGTCAGGATAACCACTGAAATCACTTTCAGACACTCCGGTTATGATAGTATTTATATCTCTTTGCTTTGCAAATATTGCAGCAAACGTCAAAAACAGCAGATTCCTTCCATCTACAAAACTATTAGGAACACCTTCTTTGGGTGCGTCCTTATCAACTTCTATATCTTTTCTCGTAAGTGAATTCGGTGCTAATTGATTTAACAGAGCCATATCTAATACATGAAACTCTATACCATTTTTTTTGCATATATCCTCTGCACATTCCAATTCCAGCTTATGTTTTTGATTATAATCAAAAGACACAGCAATAACCTCTTTAAACTTCTTCATGGCCCAGAAGAGGCAGGTCGTACTGTCCTGACCGCCACTGAATACAACTACAGCTTTTTCTTTATTCATTCTATATACCATCCTTAATAATTATCTATACAGCATCATTAACTTGTTATTTAAAATAGCATCCGTATTAAAACTTCCTCTTAGGACAGTTGTCAGTGTTTTGGTGCCTGATTTTTGTATCCCTCTTGAAGTCATGCAGCTATGTTCGCCTTCTATAATTATCGCCACATCGTCTGAACCCGTAACCTTTTGCATTATCTCCGCGATATCACTTCCTATTCTTTCCTGAAGCTGCAAGCGGCGACCTGCCATATCTGCTATTCTTGCTATCTTGCTCAATCCAATAACTTTTTTATTAGGTACGTAAGCTATCGCAACCTTCATGTTATACATCAAAGCCAGGTGGTGTTCACAATAGCTGAATATCTCAATATCTTTCATTAAAACAAGATCCTTGTTGTTCCCGTCTAAACATAAGTCATTTTCGAAGGTAGTATTAAACATTCCTGCAATTTCATCATTGGTATAGTTCATTCCCTCAAAAACATCCTCATACATTTTTGCTACCCTTTTAGGGGTATCAATCAGCCCTTCCCTGTCAGGATTATCTCCCAAAGCTATCAAAATGCCTCTTATATGTTTTTCAATCGCATTTGTATCAATTGCCATAAGTCTACACTCCTCTCTCGCTTGGGTCCCATATAACCTTATGAAGCTGCATCTGCAAAGTAACGCCATTCATGTCGTTAGCCTTCATAAACTCCACAATATCATTCATCGTGATTTTTCCAAAAACTGGGCTGATATATAAATTAGTTTTGCCTGTCAACTTGAATTTATCGATTATATATTTTGTTTTTTCTAAATCCTCAAAGCTTCCAGCCACAAACTTGAGAGTATCTTTATTTGTCAGATATTCAAAATTACCAGTCAGCATCTTATCTTCCATATTGCTTGAAGGCAGTTTGTAGTCCATGGTGAAGCTCGGCATATTTTCTGTTTTGCTGAATTCTTCCAGCGATATGCTGCCATTGGTTTCTATTTCGACATGGATAGTTCTATCCTTAGAAAGCAATTGCAAGAGTGTTATTACCCCCTCCTGCATAAGAGGTTCGCCTCCTGTCAGAGTTACATTTGCGACTTTTGTAGACTTTATATAGTCATATATATCTTCTGCCGCCATCAATTCGTAAGACACATCTTTTTCATTAGCCCAAGTTGTATCGCAATAACTGCAATTCAAATTACAGCCTGCAAGTCTTATAAAAATTGCCAGCTGACCACAAAGCAGACCTTCTCCGTTAATGCTGACAAACTTTTCTACTACTTTAAATTTCATTCTAATTTTCCTCGCTTTCTTCAAAGGAAGCGCTGTTAGAAGGAGTCTCATAAACCGTGGCACTTTTCACATTAAAACCCTTTGCTTTCATTTTCTGGAAAAAAAATGCTGCAAAATTCTCTGCCGTCGGTCTGAAATCAGTCTGTATTATTTTAAAACCATCCTGAACAAGGCAATGAAGAGTCTCCACGCTCATCGTTGTCTTCTCGATAATCAAGGCATGATCGTAATCATCCACCATATTCTTAACAGCCTTTTTCAAGTCGCCAAAATCTATTACCATGCCATCGAGCTGTCCTCCTTTTACAAGTGTCTGAGCCTTTACTTCAATCTCTACTTTCCATCTATGCC
>JBATTG010000168.1:0-5187 GCA_049670425.1 Proteocatella sp. | reverse complement strand
TCACATTCACCTTTTTCATACTTCTCTGGATCATATGGTGCATCTTCTAGCAACACTAAATCCAGTTTACCGCTAACCCACGTAGGCTCATAACAGTAGCCGACCCAAGGTTCGCCCAAGTTATATGCTGAAACTAAAGATGCAAACAAAGTAGCTTCGCCTCCAAGTCTTGTATAGTTGTACATTTCATTTAAACCATAAAATTCGTATTTTTTATAAAGAATTTCGTCAGCCATCCATCCTGGGATTGCTCCATATATGCGTCCCTTTGTCTTATCTTCATCATCTGGAAATAATTCTGGGTATTTCTTTAAATCTGCTACAGTCTTTAAATCCGGCGCCATAGCTTCAATACCACGTTCGGGATCGCCTTCAATAACATATCTTGGAACATAAAGTCCCTGAGCACTGTCTTTAACCAGTACTCCAAGCTCCACAACATCACCATTGGCAATATCATCGGGATAACTAAGAACATTTTCCGTCCAGCTCTCGATGTCAAGATCAATATCTCCCGCTATTAGCGACTGCCAATTCATCGTAGTTGAACCAGTTGATACCTTAAATGTATAATTATCATATGCATTCTCTACAATTAGTTTTGCAATTTCATTGTGAAGCATCTGGCTGTCCCAGCCATTATCAGTTGCCACAATTGTAACTGGTTCCGTTGATTCCTCTGCTCGTTCTTGTGAACACCCTACAAGCCCCCACGTCAAAATAGTCATAATAATAATTAATGTAAATACTTTTTTCATTTTTTCTCCTCTCAATTCGCGATTGTTACAGTTTGAAATCTTGTTAAAAATATTAATATTTTAATTATAATTAGCTCTAGAAGACCTCCCTAATAAATTCATTTTAAAACACTTAATCCAAACAAAAATGCCTATGATAAAGTACATGACTATAAATGAAAAAATTAATGTATAAGCCCTCTGGAATTATGTGAACTTTCGTAAAATTTTGCAAAATCTTATAATTAACTATAGCACATTAATAATTTAATTGCAAACATACGCTCTTTGTATTATACTATTTGGGCGCATTTCACATATTAATTCTCTATGTGAAATATACAATTCAATAATTCTATTTTCATAGAATTATTATGTGATTACCAATAACAAATATAACTTTATATACCCTTAGAATTTTAATTTAAATGTATTTGCATATAATTACTAATTAATTTTATATTTAAGATACCATGACATTTTATTAAATTTGTTTTATAATGTAATTCATAGAAAATCTCCTTTATGACGTTAAACCAATATTCAAAAGAAAGAGAGAAAGGATACTTAAAATGCCCAAGCCTAATTACCGGGCTGAATTTTTCAAATATAACAATTCAAGCCTTGGCAGATATCAATGTGTATATTGTGGCAAATGGTTGACGAAAAAAAATATAACAGTTGACCATTTACTTCCACAGCACCTGTTTAAGGATACAAGAAAAGTGATTTACTTTAGTTCCGCCCTCTTGTTGACCTTGCATTCAACTATTATTTATGCCCCTTTGCTCTTTGGCTCAACATTCGTACTCACAAAATATGAGCACTCGGCAATGAACCTCGTCGGAGCATGCGGCCCCTGCAATCAATCTAAAAGTAATACCTTGGATTACAGAATTTTAAAAGGTTCACTTATGCGTTTCAAGATAATTAGCATTCCCATATATATAGTAACGGGGATAGTAAAAACCACCTGTGCTCCAGTCAAATTTATATGTAGGGCATTTAAGCCCACACGCAGGAGAATTATAAGAAAAAAAAGGTAATATGATTCCCTTTTGACATTTTAGCTTCATTTGCAATGTCTTGCATGCTCGTTTTATCAAATAAAAAATGACCGTCTCATATGAGTACGGCCATTTTTTATTTATTCTATTTTAAAATTACAAAGAATCTATATAGTCTTCCAATTCACTTTTTATAACTGATACTCTTGGTCCATAAACTACTTGGACTCCTTCTCCACTTTTAATGACTCCTGCCGCTCCACTTTCTTTAAGCAGGCTGTCTACTATTTTTTCAGGTTTGAATACGGTTATACGCAATCTCGTTGCACAACAGTCAAGATTTTTTATATTCTCTTTTCCTCCTAAGCCAGATACAATAAGCTCAGAAATTACGTCTGGATCTTCATTTCCCTTTGCATTTTTTTCCGCTTTCACCTTATTGACATCAGCTCTGGTGTAAAGCTTACTTTCTTCGTCATCCTCTTCTCTACCAGGTGTCATAAAGTTGAATTTAGTTATCAGGAAACGGAACAGGAAGAAATATATTGCAAAGTATGCTAAACCTACTGGTATTACCATCATCCAGTTAGTTTTCGCCTGTCCTTGAAGAATTCCAAATAACATAAAGTCAATGAATCCGCCAGAAAAAGTCATACCTATGGATACATTTAATATGTGCATAATCATGAATGATAATCCTGCAAATACTGCATGTACCATATATAGTACTGGTGCAACAAATAAGAATGTAAATTCAATTGGTTCAGTAATTCCTGTCAGGAACGCTGTAAGAGCTGCTGACAGAAGTAAGCCTCCTACCATTTTTTTCTTGTTTGGTTTTGCACATACATACATTGCAAGCGCTGCTCCTGGTAATCCAAACATCATGAATGGGAATTTACCAGTCATAAATCTTGCTGCATCTACAGAAAATACAGTAGTGCTAGGTGATGCAAGTTGTGCGAAAAATATATTTTGTGCTCCCTGTACTAAAGTTCCGTCTATCATCATGCTTCCGCCAAGACCTGTTTGCCAGAAAGGCAGATAGAATACATGGTGTAATCCAAAAGGTATTAGCGAACGTTCGATTAATCCATATATAAATGTTCCTGCAAAGCCCGCGTCTGTTACTAATCCTCCAAGATTGTAAATTCCACCTTGAACTACCGGCCAAACATAATACATCATGATACCTACAACCATATATACAAGCGTTGAGATAATCGGAATGAATCTTGTTCCTCCAAAGAAAGAAAGTGCTGTTGGAAGTTTAATTTTATAATAACGGTTATGCAGATATGCAACTCCAAGTCCTACTATGATACCTCCAAATACCCCCATCTGAAGCGACATGATTCCTGTCGTAGAAGCTATACTACCAGGCATAACATCTGCTGCCAAAGATCCGTCAGGCAATATTGCGCCATTCAAGGTTAGCATGATATTTACTGAGGTATGCATAACAAAGTAGGCAATACCTGCTGAAAGTGTTGCAACTTCTTTTTCCTTCTCCGCCATACCAAGCGCGACACCCATCGCAAATATTATTGGAAGGTTCCCAAATATAGCACTACCAACGCCGCTCATAATAAGCAAAATAGAATGCAGTAATGTCCCTGGACCTAAGACAGATGCAAGACCATAGGCTTCTATCGTTGCTGGATTAGTAAATGATGCTCCTATTCCAAGCAAGAAACCTGCTACTGGAAGTAAGGCAATAGGAAACATAAACGATCGTCCGATTCTTTGTAAAACACCAAATACGGCATTATTTTTTTTCATTATTATATTCTCCTCTTTGTTATTTATGAAATTTTAGTTTAGTTTGTATGTCATTGCCAGACTTTTTCCAGCCTTCACTTCTCCACATGCACATTTGCAATCAGTAACTTTGTCCATATCAAGAATTATTATTGGAGTATGCAGTTTGTATCCCTTGCTTGAAATAAGTTCAAAGTCCGCCTCTGCAATCAAATCTCCAACTTTTACTGTATCACCAACCTTTACAAAAGACTTAAAGCCTTCTCCCTTTAGGTTGACTGTGTCTATTCCTATATGAATTAAGATATTAACTCCGTCTTCACCTTCGATGCAATATGCATGAAGTGTATCCATTACAGTTACTATTTTTCCATTTATAGGGCTTACTATTTTATTTCCTGTAGGAATTATTGCACAACCATCACCTACAATTTTCCCTGCAAATACAGGATCTGGAACTTCCGTAAGCTCTATCACTGTTCCGTCTAACGCTGCCATTAGTTCACTTTTCTTTTCCTTTTTAAATCCAAACATAATAATTCCTCCTTTTATTTATATATCTGTCTTAATTTTTCTATATCACTTGTGATAAATCCAATGCTGTCGCTGTTAAGTTCCATTTTCAGTTCATTTTTTACCAGCTCCGCAATGTGTAATGCTAATATGTAGCTTTCACCTGCTTGTTTAAAAATAATTTCTTTCCAAGGCATACAAACTGAAATGTTTGTCTCATTAATCTTCAGTTGCTCGGCTATGGACATTAAAAAAACTTTCATCGCAAATTCATGCTCAGGATTTTCTCCAAATTCCTTGTATATGACATTTGCAATCTTATTGTACAACTGCACGTGGTTTAAAGAAGTACTTATTGACCTCTTTCTTATTGCTGAGTTCAAATGAAGCGCTATGAATCCAATTTCCGCTTCTCCAAATGAAAATTTCATCTTTTTTTCCAGATGTTCTACAGCCTCTTTCGCTATTTCGTACTCTTTAGCATATAAGACATATGTTTCACTCTGAAATGGATTATCCATAGGCAGATTAAACATTATACGGTCTATGCTGAATGATATATGATCTAATAACGGTTGATAGATTTCTTTTGCATTTATTCCTGATTTTTTCTGGGCAAGTTGACATATTTCCATGACAGTTTTTTGAAGAAGATTTTTGTCATAGGTTATATTATTTACTTGTTTTGTATCCGGCCATAATTTGAATATTTGATGTTTTATACCATCATCTTCAACAAAATCTCCCTGTCGCTTACCAAAAGCGATACCCTTTGCCATAAGAACAGCTTCTTCACCCGTATTAGGTTCCTTAGCTAATACGACATTGTTGTTGATAGTTTTTACAACAATATACTTCATAATCCCTCTCTTTCTGAATTATTTTATAATAAAAAACAGGCAAAAACAAACCGACGAATCTGTTATCGCCTACTTTTGTTTATGCCTGATCGAATCATTTACACGCAAATATTATTTTAATAAATAGATTATCTCTTATTTTATTTGAAATGTCAACTGGAAAATGATTTTCCCAAGCAAAATTTATGATTTTTTTTTATAAATAAAAACATTTACACTCCGTGGCAAAACTGCATACTTGCAATTTCAACACTTGGAGCTCATTTTCATAATTCTTACCACATCGATGTTAATATTCCATCATCAAAA
>JBATTG010000167.1:0-8854 GCA_049670425.1 Proteocatella sp. | reverse complement strand
ATCTTAATATGTTTTTCTTTGGAAACAGCCTCTTTTGAAAGGGTATTCATAAGAATTTGTGTTATAAATTCAGGATATTTTTCTCCCAGTGAGAATTCTCTGCACTTATCTTCAATTTTCAGGGTCAGACTCTTGATGAAGCCTTCTGATATTTTCAGGATTTCACGTTTTTCTTCCTGCATTACCATGGAAATGCTTTCCTGCTTCTGTCTGTTTATTCTGTCCATCGAAAGCTTGGCATTTCTTCTGGCACTTTCCTCCATCAATGCTTTTTCATTATTCAAAAAAGCACTTATTTCCTGCTGCTTCTCCTCTAATTTAAGTTTATTTTCTCTTTCTAATTTAGTGTTTATAAGTTCTTCAAACTGACTTAACTTTTCTTCAAGAGTAATCATCTATTCACCTCATCCTTCTGCTTCTGACTATAGTTTGACTCCCACAGATTCGTTTATATACCTTGTAATATAATTTTCTTCTCTTCTTTGTCCGAATCTATCGGGTATTTCCACTATAAGCGGATATGTTTTTTTAAGTTTTATATTCGTTACTTCTTCTTCTACAATTTCATGTATGGCTTCGGTAAGAATCAAAATTCCAATCTCCTTGTCGTCCAGCACTGATATTATAGTTTCTATTATTTCTTCTTTTTCGTGAAGTATCACACCTGATATTCCAGCAAGCCTCATGGCCACCATCGTGTCTTTATTATCACTTATTAGAAATGATTTCATATAATCACGTCCTTAAAGTCTTCCAAGTATCAGTATTGAAACTATAAGTCCATATATCGCAATACCTTCTGCAAGTCCAACAAATATCAGGGTTTTTCCAAGTATCTTCTGATCTTCTGAAACTGCTCCTAGTGCCGCTGAACCAACTGATCCAACTGCATATCCTGCACCGATTGTTGCAAGTCCTGTTGAAAGTGCCGCTGCAAGATACCCCATACCAGACGCATCCGCTGATGTCGCAGTCGCCGCATTAGCTATTTCCGGTATCATCAAAAGAATCGCACCCGCTGCCAATGGTGCAAAAAGACTTATGTTAGCTACAAGCGTTTTTTTGATTTTTGAGCATTCTGCTCCGTTTATATATAATCTTGCACCCACTGCTATCGTTCCTACTACTACAAAAGCCATAATCGCTAATACTATTTTCATTTTATGCTTCCTCCGCTTCTTCTATAAACTTTATTGGTATATATGTTTTTCCATCACCTTTAAAATACTTACTGAACAATTCATAATATTCGAGTCTGAGTCCCTGTATGAGGACTATAAGGCCTTCTAAGAATATTATTATTATATTTCCTAGAATCAAAATTGCCATGCCCATGAATGGATTGTTTGCAATCTTTGCCATTGTTGAAAAGGCAAGAAACAGCCCTACATGGTTAAGTGCGAATGCGCCTATTCTTATGAACGATATCGAATTTGAAAGCAGACTCAAAATAGTCTCAATCAAATCAAACCCGCCTTCGATGTAGTAGGTTCCTTTTCCTTCTTCATATTCGGCTTCCTGCTTTGAAATCATTGCGTACAAAGGCTTTTTAAACAACAATGCTGCCAGAGATAGAATCATCACCGTGAAAAGCGCCGTATTGGGGATCATTGTTGATTTTAAAATCGTTTGCAGTCCGAAAACAAGCAGAGATACGTAAAATATGAGCCCTGCCACGCCATTTCTTCCAAAGATACATTCTTCTATTTCGCCTTCTCTTTTAAGATTATAGATTGAGAGCCCAAAGCTTATAAGCAGTAATATGACTCCAAATATTATTGCGCTGTAGAGCACAAAACTTATATTATCTAGCGGTCTTACTACAACTGCATGAATGAGTTCTTCATTTCCAAAAACACTTCCGTACATGAACCCGAAGAAAGTCGAGCTTAGTCCGATTCTGAATAGAATTTCACCATAATTTCTTGAGTCTGTGCCTTTTTTAGCTTTTCTGCTCAGCAGGAATCCCGCTAATACAAATACCAGGCCCTGTCCGACGTCTCCAAACATCGCACCAAAAAGTATGAGGTAAGTTATTCCCAAAAAGAGAGTCGGGTCAACTTCATTGTAATTTGGGACACCATACATATTCACAAGAAGTTCGAAGGGGCTTATGGCCCAATTGTTTTTGAGTTTCGTAGGCGGAATCACTTCCTTGCTTATATCTTCAGGATTTTCCTTGACTACTATTATATCTTTATACTTTCCATCGAGTTCACTGACTACGCTGTCTGCCTCACCTTCAGGGACCCATCCGCTGAAGTAGAAAAAGTTATTCGTAATTGCTACATTTTCTTTCATTTTTTCAATATTCTCTTCTAAATGAATTTCTGAGAATATCTGAATTATCTCTTTTCTGTAACTTTCATTGATAGTGCGTATTACATCTTTATATTCGCTATGAATCTGCTCTATTGTCTTTATCTGTTCTCTCACAATGCTTGAGGTCTCAGATACATTTCCCTTTATATCTTCTGGAATCTCAATTTCTTTGAAGTTCAGCGACTTTAATATCTTATTGGTTTCCTCTTCATATTTTACCGGTGAAAATATAAGATATGACTCTCCATCTTCAGAACTTCCTATATGAAGAACTACAGCCGAAATATTTTCATAGTTGTCTCTCAATTTTATTCGGTTTTCTTTTGTCAAAGTTCCTATATGATAATTTATATGTTTCATATCTTTTATCTCAGATATGTCTACATCTGCATTGTCCAGAAACTTTATATTCTCAAGAAAGTATTCTTTTTCAACTATACTTTTTTTCATAAGCTCCATTTTTCTTTTTATTGGAGCTATTACACTGTACATCGAATTGAGACGCACCACTATTCTGTCAAAATCATATTCCAGGTCTATATTACTGTCCACACTAAGTTTCATATCTATACTGTCAGCTATGAAGGTCAACTTTTCAAAAAGATCCTTAAAGTCAGTCTTTTCAAATTTGAATTTCTGTATGCTTCCTATATCAATGGATTCACCTACAGCCTCACTTATGAGATGCATAGTAAGCGTATCAGCGCTGTTTGATTTAGTATAGTTTTGTATATGAATATTCCCCTTGATTACCAGGTCTTCAAGTATCGGATGCATATTTTCCAGAGGGGAAACTACGTTCAACATCCTCATTTTTTCTATTGCCAAACTTCCTCACCACCTCTTATAAGTAATTTTTTTATTTCTGCACTTTTATATCTCACACCCTCGAGTATCGTAATTATATCCGCTGCTTCAAATTCAACGTCATGAGTATACTTGATAAATTTCGTAATCGTCATCGGATTATTTCGGTCCATCTTCTTTATCAGTTCCGCCAGATATCGGTTTATAACTACTTGCAAATACTTGTCATCTGAAGGCTTTAGTTTAAATCCGTATTTATTCAATAATTCCATTGTTTGTTCAGTACAGTCTTCTGAATAAATTAATTTCTTTATTTTTTTGAAATTAAGCTTAAGTCCGCCTGAAAGCGTGTAGTTGAAAATCTCTTCGTTCATAAGATTATAATAGCGTTTGGCTCTGTATATCCACTGGATATTAATCAAATCTATATTTATTCCTATTATATATTCCAGTATACTTCTGTCATCCGCAGACAATTTTTCAACGCTCTTTCTAAGTTCCTTGAAATATATCGCATCAAGATTCATCTCGGCGTGGAATTCTCTTAATTTCAAATCATCCTCAGTTATGCTCCTGAAAGCATCTTCATATATACTTCCTTTGAATTCTTCCACCAAATCAAAAAGATTGTTTTTGCTTAACAATTTTTCAAAAGAAATAAATTCATGTTCCTTGCTGTGCAGAAAATGTTCCGGCAATTCCATCAAATCTTCTTTTCTGCTTATAGCTCTTAAAATCAGTTTTATATCTTCAACCTCGGCTCTTAGAAACATTATATCCAAAAACTTTTTATAGTCTGAAGACAGATAATTGCTTAATTTTTCAAGTTCAACGAGCATTTCCTTTTTTAGTATAAGTTCAAATTCCCATCGTTTAAGTTTATCTATGCTATATTCGCTTAAGATTCCACTGTACCGGGTATTGTGCTTGAGGTAATTTCCTATTTCTTTCTCAGTGCTGAACCCCAGCAAAATATCGTAATCCGTAGTTTTTAGCAGTTTTGCATTCATAGCTTGCAGTTTTGTGTTTAAAGCACTAAATTTACTGGCACTTCCCATCTTATTCCTCCAGGTTTCTTAATATCATATCAAATGAATCCTGAGTGACCTTCTCTTCAAATTGCAGATATCTTTCTTTTAGCGCTTTCGCTTTCTCTCTTGATGTTTCCCTTATTTCTCTAGTTTCCGATTCTATTTCATCCAAAACTTTTTTCTGATAATCTGCTATTATTTTTTTTGTATTAGCTTCAACTTCATCTTTCAGCGTCTTTAGCTTGATTTTTTTTTGTTTTTCAATATCATCTATCATGCTCTTGAAATCTTCTTCTTTTTTTATGGCATCCTTATCAATTTTTATAATACTTTTAATTACGTCTTTCACATTCACCCCTCCTGTCTGAATAATTTAAAGTTCCCATGTTTTACATCGCATTTTTACATTATATACCCATATTTCACTAATAACCAATTGGATATACGCTGAATTTCTTCGTTTTTAAGCTATTTCAGGCAAAATCATGGCTTCTTATTCACATTCTCTTTGATTACCTGTCGCTTACTGCCTTTATCTTCATATAACTGTCTATTGCGTTTTTTACAAAAATCTATTTTTTATCAATCGCAATAAAGCCAGGAATAATTGCTCCTGACTTTATTGAATAATATTTTAAATTAAATTTTTCATCAGTTAAATATAGTGAAAAACGTTTACCTGTTTATCTGTATTTATATGCCTTCTTTGCCTTTAATCTGCTTCCATGCATAAAGTGCAAGCGAGATTCCGATTACTCCATAGGCAACAAATACACGGAAATATTCTCCTATTTGAGCATTTCCAAATAGATTCTGTCCGGCTTGGGGAGCCACAATGAAAAGCGTATGAAAAAGAGCCGTTCCAATTATTGCCTGCCCTATAGTTGCTTTACTTACAGATGCTCCGCCTACAAGGATTGCCGCGATGGCATACATACCTACCTGCTCATGGCCTCCATAAGTATTTAATGTCCCTATATTTTGAAGGAATATTATCTGGCCTACAGCTGCAAGTACCGTAGATATCATTATTGCCTTTATTCTGGTCTTGCTTACGTTTATTCCCGAAACTTCTGCAACATGCATATCCTGGCCTACGGTTCTAAAATCCTGGCCTAGTTTTGTAGTCATAAGGAATTTAGTAAATATACATAGGAGCCCGATTATAAGGAATGAAGCCGTAGGAAACTTTATCATATTTATTATTGATTTCTGCTGCGACAGGAATACTAAAGAACCCAATATGACAACAAATATTCCAGTTTTTATAACCGCATTAATATACTTCTCATATCTGTCTTCTTTTTTATTTTTATATGCACCATATACAAACATAGCAATTAATACAACGCATATCACCATGCTTGCATGTACAAAAGTTATCTTGAAAAACGGATCAAAAGCCCTGTCCAGCGAGTATTTCATTGCATTCAAGTCTATTGTATTCTTTATACCGACGCCTCCGCTCAATACCAGAACAGGGTTATTCATCGGTATCAGCGTTCCTACAAGGAAGAGGAACAGCAATTGATATAATCCATTTGTAAAGAATCCAAGAATCATACCTGCAATCATCTCTTGTCCTCTTGTTTTGTTAAGAACTACACCTGTAAGATATCCAAATAACAGTGAAAGCGGAAGTGATAATACAACCGCCACGACAAATCCTGCCAGGCCTACAATTCCCCAGTGGGTTATTGCAATAAGCGCCATTTGCCCTGCCATTGCTCCAATTACAATACTAAAGTTAAGACCCATACCTGCGAGCACTGGGACTATAAGTGCAAGAACTATAAACAAGTTCCTTGAAAGTCTGCTTACAAGTTCATTTACTATGAAGCTCCATGGCATACCCGATACCTGTACGCATCCCAGGCAAAGGAGTACGAATATTATAACTACTATATTTTCGGTTAGAGTTGATTTTATTTTTTTATTCCAATTTATATTGGTTTTTGTCATTTTTGACGGAACTATTTTATTATCTAGTTTTTCCATTAGTCTTTTCCCCCTCCCATTTTAGTCAAAGCATACAGAATAATTCCATTTTGCACAATTATTCTCATTACTTCTGAAAGGTTCCCTTCCGTTACTATTTTATTTGCTACTGGAAGTGAAAGCGTAAGCAGTCCCTGGAAAAGAAAAGTTCCAAGTATAACATGAAATAGAGTAGCTTTTTTTGAACTTGCGCCACCGATCAGTATAGATGCTACAGCAGCAAATCCCATCATCATAGGTGCCTGATACAGTTGATAGAAACCGAAGCTCTGCGCATACACAATTATACCTACAGCTCCACACAAGGTTGAGATCATAGTCCCAAGGAGTCTTGCATTATCAACATTTATACCAGTCGCCTTAGCAAACCTTGGATTATCTCCTGCGGTAGCCATGGCTATTCCTTTTTTAGTTCTTAAGAATATTGACATAAGCACACAGCAAAATGCAAAGAACAGAAGCAATCCTACCGGTATCGTTACTCCAAATATTTGAAATTCTCCAAATTTATCGAGTATTTTTGAATATCTGCTTCCCAGAGTTATGGTGGTTCTAAGGCCATCACCTATAGGCCACTTTAGTTCCAAACTTTTAAATGGTGCTAAAAGCCAGACTATACACATAAGCGAAATTATTGAAAAACCAGCATATGTAGATACAGTCATTTCCGAACCCTTTACTCTGTTTAACAAGAGACCATAAAGCCAGCCTGCTATTAAGGCAAATGGAACTGAAACAAGCATTGCAACAAAGAGGCCTGTAAATCCTGTGAGATTCATCTCAATACTTATCAGTCCGCCTACAAGGCCGCACACAATGCCTATTGGAATACCAAAATTCAGTCCTATACCACATAGTATACCCGGCACCATTGAAAGTACCAATACTCCATTCATTCCCATTCTTACAAGTGCATCAGAAAGTAGATTATTAAGCGGTAATCCCAGTTGCACTGCTGCTACACAGAGTAATATGAAGAATGAAATTATAATAAGTCTTGGAGTACCTAATGAATTAAACATTTTTTTAACATTACCCATTGAGATTACCTCCTTTTAACTTTTTGTAGTCTCCACTCATCATAAGTCCAAAATTGACATCACTGTCGGTAGGAAGCAGAATCCCCTCTACCTTGCCTTCTGTTATAATTACAATTCTGTCACATACCATTCTCAGCTCATTAAGCTCAGATGAAGTCATAACTACAGTCATTCCGTGTTCTTTGCTCAGATCAACCAAAGTATCAAGTACAATCTTTTTAGCTCCTATATCAATACCTCTTGTCGGCTCTGATACAAAAAGCAGCTCTGGCTCTAAAGTCAAGGCTCTCGCTATGCAAACCTTTTGCTGGTTTCCACCAGATAATCTTCTGGTATACTGCTTTGGACCTGTGCACCTTATATCCAGTGACTGGATATATTTTTCAGCGTTTTCTCTTATTGCCTTTTTATCCGCCAGCTTTATACCTACTTTTTTTAAGAATTGATCTTTTATCTGCATTGCCGTTGCCGAAATATTTTCCTCTATGGATGTATCCAGCAAAAGACCCACACCTTTTCTGTCTTCAGAAACAAAAGCTATACCATCACTTAGTATTTCCCTCGTATTTCCAAGTTTTAAAGGTTTTCCTTTAAATATTATCTCTCCCGCAACGGGATACAATCCAACGACACCATTTGCTATCCCTAGTTTTCCATGGCCCGCAAGTCCACCAATTCCAAGAATCTCGCCTCGCTTGATATCCAGGTCTATACCCTTTGCCTCTTCAGCTGGCATATGTACTCTAAGATTTTTAATACTCATTATGATTTCATTATCTTCAGTCGTTACCTCTTTTGTAAGCATCTCTACTTCGCGACCAACCATTTTCTGGGCGATGTCCTCAATACTGGTCTCGGTTTTTCCCATTTTGCAGACCATATGACCATCTCTCAATATCGTAATGTTGTCTGCAGCGTTCATTACTTCATCGAGCCTGTGTGTTATAAATAAAATGGCTATTCCTGAATCAGCTATCTTCCTCATTGCCTTTATAAGCTGCTCCGCCTCGGTCTCAGTAAGAACTGCTGTTGGCTCATCAAATACCAATAGTTTGACATTTGATTTATCAATTTCTCTCGCTATCTCGATAAACTGCATATACCCTACTGGAAGTCCAGAAACGTATTCTTTTTCACTGAAATCCATACCCAAAGTATCAAGTGCCGTTCTTGCATCTTCTTCCATTTTTTTTATATCCAAAGTTTTCATGGTTTTTCCAAAAACTTTGCTGACTGGATTGCTCTTGAGTATTTCTCTGTTTAATTTTACATTTTCAGCAACTGTGAATCCTGGTATGAGCATGAATTCCTGATGAACCATTCCTATACCCATCTCCATTGCCTGTTTAGGTGACTTTATGTGAATCTCTTCCCCGTTAAAAGTGACTTTACCTTCAAACCCCCCAGTAGAATGTATCACGGGCATTCCAAATAAGATATTCATAAGTGTCGATTTTCCAGCTCCATTTTCTCCTAAAAGTGCATGTATCTCGCCTTCTTTCACTTCCAGATCAACACCCTTAAGTACCTTATTTCCGAAATATGTCTTTTCTATCCCTTTCATGGATAAAACGTATTCATTCATGAAATTCCCTCCTTTCATTTTTGAAATATTCTGATTTTATTTCATAATCTAAATAAAGACTACCATACTGG
>JBATTG010000166.1:0-1653 GCA_049670425.1 Proteocatella sp. | reverse complement strand
GTATATATAAGGAGAAGCTAAGAAAAAAAGCTACTAGAACAGGAAGTATATACCAAATTCGAAATTTACAAATCAGATGTTTAAAGATTGGGGCAAGATTTTATTGTTAATATTTTTTGTAATTCTTGCATTTTTTCAGTTTTTGGAATTCATGAATAAGTAAATAACAGGAGGGACAAAATGATATATTATTTTTCAGGAACAGGTAACTCGAAATGGGTGGCGGAAGAAATTGCAAAACAGACCGGGGATGAAGCTGTGAGCATTCCTGATGTTATTAAAACAAATAAGGAACCGATTGTCATTAAAGGTGGGCAAAGCCTTGGACTTGTATTTCCAGTACATGCGTGGGCTCCGTCAAAGCTTGTTATGGATTTCATCAAGAATATCGTTGTTGAGAAGGGTGCATTTTGCTTTGCGGTTTGCACATGCGGAGATGAAGCAGGGCTGACCATGAAAAAGCTGTCTTTGAAGTTTCCATTAAACAGCGCATATTCAATAGTCATGCCCAACAGTTATATCATAGGATATGACGTAGATTCAAAGGACGTTTCAAGCAAGAAGCTTGAAAATGCAAAAAACAAGATATCGCAAATTTGTGAGCAGATAGTTCAAAGAAAAAATGTCTGGGATGTCAAGGTTGGAAAAATGGCTTTTTTGAAATCGAATTTAGCAGCCTATGCATTTAACCGTTTTGGAAAGGATGCAAAATCATTTTCAGTAGAGAACACCTGTACATCCTGTGGTATTTGTGCAAAAGTATGTCCAACTGAAAATATTAAATTAAAAGAAGGTCATCCCGTATGGAGCGATAACTGTCTTATGTGCCTGGCCTGCATCAACCGCTGCCCTGTCAAGGCAATCCAATATGGAAAAAGCACACAGGAAAAGGGAAGATATTATTTTGGAATGAAGTAAATTTTGTGTTTATGTGATATTCCACAAAAGATAGAAACGGAGGCTATTATGAATAGCGAAGTTAATAAGAAACACGAATGGAGAAAAGCTGAAAAGGAACTGTACCTGCCAACAACAATTCCTATGTTAGTTCAGGTTCCGAAACAGAAATTTTTTACAATCAATGGAAAAGGTGACCCTACTGAAGAAGATTTTATGCAGAGAATAAAGGTCTTATTCTCCGTTGCATATGCCGTAAAAATGATGCCCAAGAACGGGTTCACACCGGAGGGGTACTTTGATTATACAGTATACCCGCTTGAAGGCGTGTGGGACTTGACGAAAGAGGGGAAGTTGTTGACAATCCTGAATAAGGATAAGCTTATATATACCCTTATGATAAGGCAACCGGATTTCGTAAATAAAGAAGTGGCAGAAAAAGCTTTGGAAATTGTACAAAAGAAAAAGCCGCATCCGTTGTTAGCCGAGATTAAATTTGAAGAATTCGAAGAGGGGCTGTGCGTACAGATGCTCCACAACGGGTCTTACGATGACGAACAAAAATCATTTAGAATCATGCGGGAATTCATTGAGAATAATGACCTTTTAAGGAGGGCAATGAGCCACAGAGAGATTTATCTTAACAACCTGAACGCAGTAGAAAAAGATAAGCTCAAAACCGTGTTGAGGTGGACCGTAAAATAACATTAATAGTTATTTGTATTTTTGAAAAACACTGGAAAGAAAATGTAGGGC
>JBATTG010000165.1:0-8089 GCA_049670425.1 Proteocatella sp. | reverse complement strand
ATATGAAATTCATTGTCCCCTAAATTATACGGTCTATCCCAATCTCTAAGCCAAGTAAGTTCCAGCTGATGCTTCGATTCTCCATCCCCAAGGTAAACCAGCACAAAACTGCCATCATTAGCTTCTTTTCTTCTTATCTCTTTAAGATTTAATGCTTTTTCGTAGAATCTGAGACTATTTTCTAAATCAAGCACGTTTATATTATTGTGTGCAAATCTAAATTCCATAGTTATGCTCCTTTATACAAATTTCAGTGTATATTTCGTTACACCGTTTTTCAATTACCATATCTTTACATTTCCATTTTATCATATTATCAATTAACTCTAAAGTGTTTGTATATTTTTTTAAAAATAATTTTCTAAATAATTATTTTTACATAAAAAAAGATTGACTCTGGCATTATGCAGAATTCAATCTTTTTTACATTTTTTTCATCAGAACTTGAAGTTTTTCTACTTCATCTTTTATAATACATTTCTAATTATTTCTGATATGTTCTGCTACCTTAACGTCTTCTTTACTTATATGATTAAATAGCCACCCAGATATAAGGTTATTTATTTTCCCAACCATGACAACATAAATAGTAATTAATCCAGCGCTATATTGACCTCCAGATTTATTCCATCTACAACAAAACTAATACAGGTTATCTGTTCTTTGTTCATATTTAATTCTATATTTTCTCCATAAATAAGCGTAGGTACTGATATATCAAGGTTTATTCCTTCTCCTGAAAACTTTATACTCGCATTAGCCGTAAGCATATTAGACAGCTCAGAAAGAGCGCTCTTTGACATATCATCCAACTCATCAACAGGCATACCCATCATCATAACGGAAGCTATTTTTTTTGCCCCCTCCATATCGATTGCATAAATAACGTTCCCTTTTTTATCTCCTACTATTCCTATAGTCAACACCACTCCGCTGACAATAATTTTTTTAGACTTATAACTTATTTCTTTTTGCAATATATTATCAAAACCTAATTGAGGCATAACTTCAGATACAGTTTCGATAAAAGGGTTTATTGTTTTTAAATCCACTGCTCATCCCCCCTTTGAAAACCGGCATTCATAAATATATCTCCTAACTCCGTTTTTATAACAAAGGATTTGCTTGTTATATCTCCTATGGATATAGCAATATTTTTTCCATGAAAAACAGTTGGCGGAGATACTCTAAGCCCAAATGCGTTGTTCAAACCATTAAGTAGCGAACAGGCATTTCCTGCAATTATATTGATGAATTCACTTGAAAAAGCCACCGCATCATCAATATATAGATTTTCATCTTCTAATATTTTTTTAACCATAGCCAATGACGTTTCTTCTGACATATCTATAATGAACCTTCCACTATGTCTTCCTATTATTCCTATAGTACCCGACAATCCCAAAGACGTCCTGGTATATAATGAATTTACATTATCGATTTCAATGCAGACTTCCCCTCCGATTGTTCTTTTCAAATAACTAAATATCGATTCTATGAAAGCCTCTCCAAAATTATCTTTTAATGTGTGATAAAGCGCTTCTCCTTCAAACAAGCTTTCTATTTTAGATTTTAATTCATTTTGATCTACAGGTTTTTGCAAATATGCTTTTATCCCTGCTTTTTTTGCTTTTTTAATTATTTCATCATCCATCATCGAGCTTATTGCAATTATTTTTGCATCTTTATTATTTCTCAGTATAGCTCTTGAGCACTCTATTCCATCGCCATCTGGCAATGTCATATCCATAGTGATTAAATCCAAATTATGTACTTTGGCTTTTTCTACAGCTTCACTCATATTAAGCGCTGTGGCTGCCACTTCAAGCCCATTTTTTTCCAGCATATTTTTTAAAACCGCTATCGAGAAAGTAGAATCATCCACTATCATAACTTTCAAACTTTTCATAAATCCACCCTCTCTAAAATAAAGTTCCTTGCAATTCAAGTATACTATATTTTAATTGCAAATATAGGTATAAGTCAAGAATTTTATATACAATTCAGAAAATTTCACGTTAAAACGGAGCCATCGCACCTCTAATCTAAGTTAGGCTGTCCGACGGCTCCGTTCTAATTCATTTCATTCGCAATATCTGATATTTGTAACCATACTTACATTAATTTCATTTTACAAAATCATATCATATAAAGTTAACTTTAAATACATTAAAACAAGATATGGCATAATGGATTTAATTGATTCCACATACTATCCACCACCTCTAAGAAAATTCTTTCTTAAATTTTCTATAAATCTTACCAGCAAAGCTTCCTCTCCAAGAAGAGTTATCTCAACTCTTGGCAATTTTAAAATCTCATTATCCCTGAAAGTTTCAGGTGATATCCTGACTTTCCATCCATCTCCTATAAAATTTTCTCCATCAAGAGTAACTCCTCCCTGACATTCAAAATATTCCACAAAATATCTGCGGTTTATGCCTCCCATATTGAGTTTTTCTTGCTTTATCATATTTTTCTCCACATCTTCAAGCTTGAGCGAATATCGACACCGAAAATTTGTGATAGATACCCCAGACATTCCAATGCTATTTTGTCATTTGATGAACAAATTCAATGCCAAAGTTTCTGCATTTTTCCAAAGCTTCTGCATCAGGATTCCAGAGCATTTTTATTCCTGGGCATACAAGTTCGAAACCAGATGCTTCCAAATGTTCCTCTATCATCTTAACCGATTCTCCACTCCACCCATAACTCCCGAATGCAGCTGCTTTTTTATTCTTAAATCTCAGCCCTTTTAACATTTCAAGCGTAGATGCTGTTGATGAAAGTATTCCATTATTTATGGTAGATGATCCCACCAAAATAGCCTTTGATTTAAAAACTTCACTAATCATATTGTTTTTATCATATTTACTGGTATTTATTAGTTTAATTGTAACATTTTTATCCGCGTATTTTATGCCTTCAGCTATTGCTTCGGCTATTTTTCTAGTTGCATCCCACATCGTATCATAAAGCAGAGTTATTTGATTATCCTGATAATTTTTTGCCCATTCCATGTACTTTTCGACGATTTGAAGGGGTTCTTCTCTCCATACAATACCATGGCTTGGGCAAATCATGCTTACCGGTAGCTCCAATTTTAAAATTTCTTCTATTTTCTTTACTACCAGAGGGCTGAAGGGCGTCAGAATGTTCGCATAATATTTTAAGGCCTCCTGGTATAGTTCACCCCTGTCCACTTTATCATTGTACATCATCTCCGAAGCGTAGTGCTGTCCAAAAGCATCATTGCTGAAGAGCATATTCTCTCCTGTCAAATACGTAAACATGCTATCTGGCCAGTGTAGCATAGGCGCTTCGACAAAAACCAGTTTGTTTTCACCTAAATCAAGCACATCACCTGTTTTGACTTCGACAAAATTCCAGTCCTCATGATAATGAGCTTTAAGCATTCTGGCTCCACTTTTTGTACAGTATATTGGAGTTGCAGGAATCTCCCTCATTAATTCTGGCAGGGCACCACTGTGGTCTACTTCCGAGTGGTTTGCTATTATATAATCAATTTTCTTCAAATCTATTTCCTGTTTTAAATTTTCTACAAACTCGCTATCATAAGGCTTCCATACCGTATCTATCAATACCGTCTTTTCATCTCTGACAAGATAAGCGTTATAAGATGAGCCTCTATCCGTAGAATATTCATCTCCGTGAAATCGTTTTAATTCCCAGTCAATTTTACCAACCCAGGTTACCTTTTCATTAATTTTAAAACTCATAACATCCATCCTTTCGATAATAAATATTAAAAAAGCAGGTTATATTCCAAGTATATTTCTGCAGGTTTCAAATAAACTTTTAATTACATTTACTATCTACCCCTGATATATCAAACAATAACACTTAGAAACTACGAAACATCTGAATATAAAAAACCGCCTGCAATTTTTGCAGACGGAACTTGGTTAACTATATCAAGTAAATTTCCAATCAATATCCTATTAATAATTTTATTCAGCCATATTTTTATAAATAAACCAATCTGAAAGACTGTAAATTCCGCGTTCCTTGTCTAATGACGGGTCGTCATTTTCGCCTCTGTGAAAAAGAACCTTATCCCCTATAATTTCATTAGCAGGCCAGTTTGCTGGGGCAAAAACCTTTTTAACGGAAGCCATTTTCAAAGCTTTTACCGTTCTTAATATTTCATCAACATTTCTGCCTATTTCCTTAGGATACTCAAGCATCGTCCTTACTTTACCGTTATGATCAACTATGATTACAGCTCTTACTGCCGCTGTGTCATCTTCATTGGGATGTATAAGTCCCAGCGTTTCAGCAACTTTTTTGTTTTCATCATCTATTACTGGAAATTCTATCTGTACATGTATATTTTCTTTAATCCAGTCAATCCACTGTTGATGAGACTCTACGCTGTCTACACTTAACCCAATCAATTCAACGCCTAATTCATTGAATTGTGATTTTTTCTTTTGAAAAGACACAAATTCCGTAGTACACACCGGCGTGAAATCTGCGGGATGACTGAACAATATGAACCATTTACCTTTATAATCATCTGGCAAATTAATAGTTCCCATTGTTGTTTCTACTTTTAATTCTGGAAATTTGTCTCTCAGTGATAATTTCATAAAAAACCTCCTAAATAATTAATAAACTGTCATTTTTTATTAATTATACACTATTTCAATACTAAAAGATAGTTCAAAAACATTACAAATCACTATTATCCAATTACCTAATTTACCTTGTAAATTTCTACATATTTTTCATAGTTTCTTTCAACGATATCCACATACTTTGCAGTCTCTTCATATGGAATATTCTTCAAGCTTATTCCGTCAGATGAATAATTCGAATCACCAAGCCACCTCCGAGTTATATTCATTCCTGCATTGTAGGCAGCACAAACTGTTCTTTGATCTGAATAACGCTCTTCCAGGACTGAAATAAACAGCACCCCATACCTTATGTTGACAGCCGGATTGAAAATATCCTCATACTTATAGTTCCCACTTTTCAATTTCGGTGTAAGCCAGTTAAATGTATCTTGTGTGATTTGCATTAATCCCCTGGCATCGGCTGGAGATACTGCATCACTCCTGAAATTGCTTTCTTGTTTCATTATTGCATACACCAGATATTTGTCTACATCGTATTCATTACTATATTTTTCAACATATTTTTCATATTTTATCGGATAAAACACCTCTTCTTTAATTAAATCACCTTCAAATTTCAATACAATAATTGTAAATAAAACAATGATCATAGCTGAAATTAAAATAATCTTTCTTTTTGCTCTCTTTTTACTCTTTTTACGCCTTTTCTTTACTGCCAAATAAATACCTCTTTCTAAAGCTAAATGTGCAACTTTTATTAATATCTAATCCAGTCAACATACAAAAAAGAATCTTCTTCCTGTTTAATTCCACCTAGCCACTTCGGATACCATGCATTCAGTGCCAAATGCATCTTCTCTTTCGAAAAGCCCTCATGCCAGTTGTGCATACGCTTGTCGTCTACATAAAACGCTATTTTATCTGAATAATAATCAATTCTATATTCATGATAATCCAAAGTTGGGTCAAAATTCAAATATTCGCGATGCTCGTTTGCGGCTTGGCCATCTTCGTATGATGTAAATACAATATACGCTTTTGGTTCATTGTACACCTCAATATCAATTTCATGATAAAAATCAGGCTCTTTATACAGAAAAAAACCTGTTATAGAAGATGGAGCATCTGGAAGCTTCATCTTGACCTCATAAGAACCAAATCCCAATTCATCGATTGATTGAATTTCTCCTCCATCAAGTGTCTGTCCCGGAAGTTTTATTGATAATTCACCATTATCCAAAATGATATTTTCAGGCCTAAGATTAGTTCTCCCTAGGATGCCACTTCTTTTAAACCAGAACTCCTGATTGAAAACTTCAAAATCATCCTGATAAGTATACACCTTTGCTGAATCCTGACATGAGATCAGCAACATAAAAAAAATAGATACTAAAACTATAGACAAGTATAAATACCATTTCTTCTTCATAAGTCTCTTCTCCTCAACCTATTATACCACCTTGGTAATCTATCGGAAACAACATTTGCATGTGCTTTGTCTATGCCAAAGATTAAATATATATTATACAAAACAAGAAGATTTCTATAATATCTTATACAGCATTGCTGGTTCAGCTTCAACATCCTTTATCTGAAGCGTTATCGCTAAAAAATTATGAGTTCCCTCTTCAATCTCTGACAGATTAAGTCCTTCAATTATGAGAATATCCCTTCCTAAAAGACTGATGTGGGTTTCATGACCAGGCTGATTTCGTTCAATGCCCAGTTGATCAATACCGACAAATTTCAAAGGCAGTCTTGAAAGCCATGCAGCGCCTTCTTTTTCAAGCCAGGGAAACTCGAAATCAAAAAATTCCATTGGACCTTTACGCGTCTTGAAAAAAACAGCCTCCACTTCGCTTAAATCGAGATTATTTATATGTTCAAGGCCTATGGACTCATGCGAATCAAGAGATAAATCCAAAACATAACCCTTGAAAATTGCCGGAAAAACATCATAATCAGATGAACTTTTTCCACCATCAATTGCATGTAGTGGATAATCAACATGGGTCCCAGTATGAAGTGGAAGGTGCAAGGTATTTTCGTTCATACCATCATCTTTGAAACAACGCATGTTCTCAATTGCAGGCTTTTTCTCTTCACGATTTTTATAAACCACCATATTCATCGTAATTGGCAGTGACAACGCAATTAATTTCATAACGTACCCTCCGAATAAATCATTAATCTTGTTTTAGATGCTGCTTCTTTAATCTTATCAGCAATTTTCCATTGAAGCTGGAGCTCATCAAAACCAGCAAAAAGCGTTCTATCGCCTGCCTCCGCATCCATAAGCAGTTTAACATAGGCTTCCGGCTTGTTTCCTATACTTCTGCAAGCATGACAATACTCTGAATCTACAGGTTCCATCCTGAAATCATAGCCAGGTGCCTTGGAATTAAATCTTAAGCGGACACCTTCCTTAGGGTAGACCTGAATAACCAGCTGATTTGCCTCTACTTCCACCTTCTCAAATCGCGTAATGCACAATGGCTTTGGCTCGAACTCCATAATTATTTCCATGCGCTTTTCTTTTAGTTTCTTGCCCGTTTCCAATATAAATTGAGTTCCCTCCCACTGTGGCAGATCTATGGACAGCATCACTTTTACATATGTTTCTGTCAAGGATTCAGAAAATCCAGGGGCAATTTCTCGATATCCAGCATATTGTCCGATGAGTGGCAGCTCGTTTTTTGACATTACTATATTTTTCATAATCATTATTTTTTTATTTCTTATGCTTTCTGACTGAAAATCTTCAGGGGAATCCATAGCTACCAAAGCCATCAGTTGCAGCAAATGACTTTGAATCATATCATTGATTGCACCCGCGCCATCATAATAGTCCAGACGCTCTTCAACGCCTGCAGTTTCCAAACTTACAATCTTTATTGAGGACAGCACCCTGCCATTCCAACTTTCCTCAAATAGCCTGTTTCCGAAACGAAGGGCTAAAATATTTCGAATCATATCCTTGCCCAGGTAATGATCGATTCGATAAATCTGCCTTTCTTCGGCTAACTTCAGCATATCTTCCTGTATTTGCTGTGCCGACTGCAAATTGTTTCCAAAAGGTTTTTCAAATATAAGTTTATGATTAAAATTTCCTCTTTGGAAAACACCGTTATGACTCAAATGTCTGGAAATTCCAACAAAACTCTCTGGTTTCACAGCCAGATAAAAAGTGATTTTGATATCCTCATTTTTAGTTAATATGATCTTAAGCTTTTCATAATCCTCTGATGTATCAAATTCAACAGTCAAATACCTTATATGCGAACGCAGATTATCTCCCAGTTTCAGCTTGCCTTTCATTTCAATGAACTTCAGATAATCCTCACTTCCAAAAGAACGGCGCCCCAAGCATAAAATCACATCATAGGGCTTTGCATATTCATACCATTGATTCAGAGCAGGCAGTATTTTTTTTGCCACGAGATCCCCTGTGGCGCCAAATAAAACCCGTGCACTTGAGTATT
>JBATTG010000164.1:0-7356 GCA_049670425.1 Proteocatella sp. | reverse complement strand
GAATATCTTAAAACAATTGGAAAAAAAGAAATTATTTGGATATAACCAAATACCTAAATTTGAAAGGATAGAGAATGAATAATACTATAAATGAAATAACGTTTGAAGATTTAAACTTGTCACCAGAAATAATGAAATCAATAAAGGAAAGTGGATATGTAACACCTACAACTATACAGGCGCAGGCAATTCCACTGGGACTTGAAGGTAAGGATTTCATAGGTCAGTCACAGACTGGTACTGGTAAAACAATGGCATTTGCAATACCAATAGTTGAGCAAATTGATAAATCATTAGCAAAGCCTCAGGCAATAATACTATGTCCAACTAGAGAGCTTGCTATGCAGGTTTCAAGTGAAATAAATAAAATCTGTAAATTCAGCAAAGTTAAAGTAACGGCTGTTTACGGTGGCGAAAGCATAGATAGACAGATTAAGAGCATAAAACAAGGAACTCAGATAGTAGTTGGAACGCCAGGGCGTGTACTTGACCATATAAGAAGAAAAACTCTTAAGTTAGGCGAAGTTAAATTTGCAGTACTTGATGAGGCTGATGAAATGCTTGATATGGGATTCATAGAGGATATCGAAGAGATTCTTAAGCAGACAGATCAAGACAGACAAACTATGTTGTTTTCTGCAACTATGCCAAGAGCAATTGCAAATCTTGCGAAAAGATACCTTCAAGATCCAGAAATCATAAAAGTAGCAAGCAAGCAAGTAACTGTTGATAGAATAGTACAAAAATATATAAAAGTTAGAAATACTGACAAAGCAGAAGTTCTTTCAAGAATAATTCAGCTAGAAGACTCAAGAAAATCAATCGTATTCTGTAATACAAAGAAGATGGTTGATGAACTTACGTACGACATGCAAGCCAGAGGATATTCAGTAGAAGGTCTTCATGGTGATATGAAGCAACAAAAAAGAGATTACGTAATGGATAGGTTTAAAAAAGGAAATGTAGATATTCTTATTGCAACAGATGTTGCAGCAAGGGGTCTTGACATAAAGAACGTAGATATAGTTTTCAACTATGACCTTCCTCAGGAAGATGAGCAATATGTTCATAGAATAGGAAGAACAGGAAGAGCTGGAAAAGAAGGTAAATCTTACTCATTCGTATTCGGCAGAGATATAGATAAACTTAAAAATATTCAAAGATATGCTAAATGTGAAATTGAAGAAACTAAAATACCAAGATATGCTGAAATAAAGGAAAAAGTTCTTAGTAATTATATAGAAAATGTAAACAGTAGAAATATTCCAGACGATATAGATGCATATTATGAAGTAATATCAAAAATAAAAGAGTCTGGAATGGAAGTTGAAACTTTCCTTGCACTTGTATTAAAAGAGAATCTTCAGCTTCAGGAAAAAGAAAGCATAAACTTCGGCGAGTATGAAAGAAGACAGTCGGACAGAGGCCAGTCGGATAGAGGCCAGGGTCAAGGTCAGAGAAGAACAAAATCTGACAAGACTGAAAAAGGAATGGTAAGATTCCACATCAATGTTGGTAAAACGAGTAAAGTAAGAGTTGCAGATATAGTAGGAGCCGTAGCTGGAGAGTGCGATATCCAAGGCAAGCATATCGGAGCTATTGACCTGTTTGACAATTACAGTTTCTTTGAAATACCATCGAAATTCGAGGATACAATCCTTACAAAAATGAAAAATGTAAAAATAAAAGGTAAAAAAGTATCTGCCCAATTGAGCAAATAGTATTTTATACTGAAATAAATTGATTTAGAATAGATATAAAGCCAGAGTGTGAAATAAAATCGCTCTGGTTTTATTTTTATACACAGAAGGACAAGGAAAATATGAAAATTATTAATTAAATTGTAACTATTTAATTATAAAATGGGGTATAATATAGATACATAGGAGGTAATTTATGAATAATTTATTTTTAGCCATAGGAATAACACTGATATGTGCAGAACTTTTTGTTCCGGGTGGAATACTTGGGACAATAGGGGTTATAATGGTTATATGGGCACTTTCTTTGATGACGAATACATTATTGGGGTTGGTGATTGCGATAATAGTAAGTTTTTCTATTATCGGTATATTCTTTTATGTGATGATCAAGATTGTACCAAAAGATAAAATCAGAAACACGCTTATACTTTCATCGTCTCTAAAAAAGGAAAATGGATTCATAAGCAGTAAGGATCTTAAGGCTTATGTAGGTAAAGTTGGAGTCGCGGAAAGCACGCTTAGACCTACCGGTAAAGCAAATATAGGCGGTAAAATAATTGATGTCGTTTCTGAAGATAAACTGATTGAAAAAGGAAAGATGGTAAGAGTGACTTTTGTGGATGGAACAAAAATATTAGTTAGAGAAATGGAAGGGGAAAAGCAATGATTGGAATTGGAACAATAATAACGATATTGATTGTAGTGTTTCTTGTAGTATCACTTTTTAGATTTATACCTGTAGGATTATGGATAACCGCTCTTTTTTCTGGAGTGAAAATATCCATATTGACACTGGTTGGAATGAACATAAGAAGAGTAAGGCCTACAGATATAGTAAACCCTATGATTAAGGCAACAAAAGCAGGACTGGATTTATCGATAGATAAGCTTGAGGCTCACTTGCTTGCAGGTGGAGATGTTAATACGGTCGTTAATGCGCTAATTGCCGCTCAAAGGGCAAATATCATGCTTGAATTTGAACAGGCAGCTGCAATAGACCTTGCAGGAAGAGATGTGCTAGAAGCTGTAAAAGTTTCAGTAAATCCAAAAGTGATTGAAACCCCAGTCATATCGGCTGTTGCCAAAAATGGTATAGAGGTAAAGGTTAAGGCCCGAGTAACAGTAAGAGCCAACATAGAAAGACTGGTTGGAGGTGCTGGTGAGGAAACCATAATTGCAAGAGTAGGAGAAGGTGTCGTAACGACTGTTGGTAGTGCGTTGACACATAAACATGTGCTTGAAAATCCAGACATGATATCAAAAGTAGTTCTTGGAAAAGGGCTCGATTCAGGTACGGCATTTGAGATACTGTCAATAGATATAGCGGACATAGATATCGGCAGAAATATAGGAGCTCAGCTTCAGACAGACCAGGCGGAAGCTGATAAGAAAATTGCTCAGGCTAAGGCGGAAGAAAAACGAGCAATGGCTATAGCGCAGGAACAGCAGATGAAAGCACTGGTAGTTGAGATGCAGGCCAAATTGGTAGAAGCAGAGGCAAAAATACCTCAAGCTATTGCAAATGCTTTTGATAATGGGAAATTGGGCATTATGGACTACTATAATATGAAAAATATTATGGCAGATACAAAGATGAGAGATAGTATATCGAATCTTGATGAACAATAGAAGGTGAAATTATGGAATCAATTGTAATCATTGCTTTGATATATGCACTTCCAATTTTATTGAAACTTATTAAAAAAAGTATGGAAACTGATGTTCCAAAAAACTATGAAGCGGAAGGCGTTAAGAAGCCAAATGAAGTTAAGTTAAACAGGAAACTCAAGTATGAAAATAGAGTAACTAATAAGTTTGAAGGGCTTCATCTTATGATTAAAAAGGTCGCTGATGAGCTAGCGCACAAACTTTCGGATGAGGTATCTCAGCCGGATGTTGAAGCGGTAATGCCAAAAATAGAGCTCGAGGAAGTGCGTTTTAACAAGAGGACTGCTACTGGCAATTCAGCTAAGACAGAACCTGAATCGGATGTGATATTTTTGGATAACAAATATAATACGGAGAAATTGATAAGGCATGATTTTGCAAGTAAGAAAAGTATTAGGAAAGCGATAATAATGAGTGAAGTTTTGGGGAAACCAAAAAGCTTTAAAAATAGACAAAATTAAATTCAGAGGGAATTATTCCCTCTGAATTTAATTTTGCTAAGTTGCGACATATTTGATTTTACAGTTAAAGTTAATTCGGATTCTGAGCTATTGATTATTAGAATAGAAGCCAGAAATTGCTGGATATGCAAAATAAAAAAGAGGGGAGTCCCCTCTTTTTTAATCCGTTGAATTAATCTATACTAAGTTAATTTATAATTTTAAATTATAAAAAGCTATGTAAAATTTAAGACAAATTTTCGAAGCTCAAAACTTTAGGTATATATTAAAAGAATCAGATAAGTTGACAAATTATATTCTTCTCACGTTAGCAGCTTGAGGTCCTCTAGCTCCTTGAACGATTTCAAATTCTACTGTTTGTCCTTCTTCTAAAGTTTTAAATCCATCAGTTTGGATTGATGAAAAGTGTACAAATACATCATTTTCGCCTTCTACTGAAATGAATCCAAATCCTTTTTCTGCGTTAAACCATTTTACGATACCTTGTTTCATTTTTTTACCTCCAAAAATTTATTGAAAATTTAAATTAGTAGAAAATCTACTGTTTTTATGATAACATGTATGGCATAGGCTGTCAATGAATTTAGGACATTTTCAATAGTTTTCAGCTAAAAATTTTAAGTTAACAAATACAATTTAATGCGTTAAATGATATTAATTAATAGATTAATAAGCGCGCAAAAATAAACGATAATCAAGGGGGAAAACGTGAACGCTTACGAAAAACCTACAAGCATAACTTGGCCAATTTCAAATAATAAATTCTCTTTTAAAGAGAGGAAAAACAAAGAAATACACATTCCTGGAATCGTAGAAGGTAATATAGGAAATATCGAGGAAGGCAAAGGATTCGCATTTATAGAGATTGACGAATATGGTAAAGAAGTTTGTTGTAAGGGACTCAAAGAATTTATAAAACAAACAGACAAGTTGGAATATGTATTTGATAATCATAATCATGCTTTTTATTTTTCTTATGAACTGCATTATAAAACTAAATTGAAATATGATTTTATACACATCGACCAGCACAAAGATTTAAGAGAAGCACCTCTTGAATTCGACATATACAGGAAGAATATTTTGGAATCGAGAAAAAAAATTACGGATGAGTATGCAAAACTAAATCTCAAAATAGAGATTGAAAAATTGACTGGAGAAGAGCTTGATTTGAGTGTTGCATATTTATATACAAATACAGTGCTCAATGTAGGGAACTTTATTAAGCCGATGATAAACATGGGTATGATTGATAAGTTTTATTGCATTGATTCTCAATATTCAATGGATGAAATAATTGGCTATGACTGCTCACGAAATTATATATTAGACTTAGATTTGGATTTTTTCTCCAAGGACATGGATTATATCAAGGAAGCTCAAAAACTTGAAATAATACAAAAACTAATGCAAAAATCCAACCTGACACTTATAGCAACCAGTCCTTATTTTATCGAATTTGAAAAATGCAGGGACATATTGGGGAAATTAAATAAATAACTTGCATCTGATTTTTTTAAGAAGAAATTTTGAGCATTAAACGTATGATGGCAAAGACGTTGTATCCATAAGTTTTTGCTCAATATAAAGTTTGATGTGTTTGTAATATCATGAGTTGGGTAAAAAAAAACTGTATAATTTGTTTCGAAATTTAACACAAAATGACTTTAAAAAATACTGTGCTTATGGTATAATGTAAAAGTTGAATTGCATTAAAATGAGAAAATAAATTATATATATATACTAGGAGGAAAAATGAACCAGATTTTAAAACAAGAAAAGAACGTGGTAACACTAAAACTTACAGTAGGTAGCGATGCTTTTGAGAGTGCTTGTCAAAAAGCATATAGCAAGAATAAAGGAAAATATAATATCCCAGGTTTTAGAAAAGGGAAAGCAACAAGAACCGTAATCGAGAAGATGTATGGAGAAGGAGTATTTTTTGAAGATGCTATTGATATAGTTTTCCCAGAAGAATACAAGACTGCTGTTGAAGAATTAAATATCGAAGTTATAGACAGACCAGCTTTGGATGTTGAAGAAATAGGAAAAGGAAAAGAACTTGTAATGGTAGTTACTGTTCCAGTGAAGCCAGAGGTTAAACTAGGAGAATACAAAGGTCTTGAAGTTAAACAAATCGAATCAGAAGTAACTGAGGATGATATTGCAGCAGATCTTAATAAGATGCAGGAGCAAAATGCAAGACTTATAACAGTAGAAGACAGAGCTATAATAGATCAGGACAATATAACTCTTGATTTCTGTGGTAGTGTCGATGGAGTAGAATTCCCAGGTGGAAAAGCTGAAAACTATAGCTTAGTAGTTGGATCTAATTCATTTATACCAGGCTTTGAAGAACAACTTTTAGGAATGAAAATAGGCGAAGAAAAAGAAGTTAAAGTAACATTCCCTGAAGAATATAATGCAGAAGAGCTAAAAGGCAAAGAAGCGGTTTTTGCTGTTAAAATAAACGAAATCAAAGAGAAACAATTGCCAGAGATTGATGATGAATTTGTAAAGGATACTACAGAGTTTGATACATTGGAAGAACTTAAGAATGATATTAAAACAAAACTTTCAGTTCAAAAGAAAAGATACGCAGAAGATACAATGAAAAATGAAGTTGTTGAAAAACTTGCAGAAAATGCAGAAGTTGAAATTCCAGAGGTTATTGTAAAAAATGAAATCGAAAATATGATGAAAGATTTTGAACATAACCTAAGTCAACAAGGAATGGACTTGAAAACATACTTCCAGTATACAGGTTCTTCAAAAGAAGATTTAGAAGAACAGATGAAAGAAGATGCAGAAAAAAGAGTTAAAATAAGCTTATCTGTTGAAACTGTTTCAAAAGCAGAAGTTGTTGAAGCGACTGATGAAGATCTGGAAGCTGAATATGTGAAGATGGCAGAACTTTACAAGCTTGAGTTAGAACAAATAAAAGAAATATTCCAAAACTCGCAGGAAACAGGAATTAAGAGCACGATAGTAGCTAGAAAAACAGTAGATTTCTTATTAGACAACGCAAAACTAGTATAGAAAATTTTCGTAAATACAGTAGCATTGCTACTGTATTTTGAATAAATATGAAAAATGGAAGGAGAAAAAATATGTCTTATGTGCCAATGGTAGTTGAACAAACAGGTAGGGGTGAAAGAAGTTACGATATTTACTCCAGATTGTTAAAAGACAGAATAATTTTCTTAAGTGAAGAGGTCAATGATGTAACGGCATCGTTAATTGTAGCACAGATGTTGTTTCTGGAAGCAGAAGACCCAGACAAGGATATATATCTATATATAAATAGTCCGGGTGGTTCTATAACAGCTGGTATGGCAATCTACGATACAATGCAGTTTATAAAGCCGGATGTTTCCACTATATGTATTGGGCTTGCTGCATCAATGGGAGCATTACTTCTTAATGCAGGGGCAATCGGAAAAAGATTTGCACTTCCTAATTCGGAAATTATGATTCATCAGCCAAGCGGTGGAACACAGGGTCAGGCGACAGATATCAGGATA
>JBATTG010000163.1:0-5917 GCA_049670425.1 Proteocatella sp. | reverse complement strand
GACAAGACCAGGGGCAAATACACCCTTGGTCTGTCATCTATTGGTAGAGATGGCGAGACCGTAGACCGGGTTACTCAAACTGAAAAGCCCAAAATATATATATATGCAGGTACTATAATAGCTACTTGTGCCAACTGCTATAGATTGTCAGATGCTACTTTGGAAATTCTTCATGTTACAAATATAAACACGCCTCTTGGAAAAATAATTTTAACAAGAGCTGTCTCTGACGGATATGTTGAAATAGCAGGACCTTCGACGACATCTGATATGAAATATGTCATTGATATGATGAAAAAATGGGGCGCGCAAAAAATATTTATAGACGGAGCATTATCAAGAAAAAGCCTGGCATCTCCGACTGTTGCGCAGGCCACAATATTGTCTACCGGAGCATCACTTTCTAGCAATGTTGCACGGGTAATTAAAGAAACTGTTTTGTCATACAATCTTTTGAATATAGAAAAGTTAGAAAACATAAAGATTGCGAAGCTGATAAAGCGTACTCAGGATAAGCTTTATGAAAATGAAAATACCTGTATCGACAAAACAAAATATAAAGCAGCTGCTAAAAATAGAAGCTGCGTTGTAATTATAAACAATGAAGAACAAGTAAGCTATGCAGATTGCGGAACTATTCTTGGAAGGGAAATCGCTGTCATAGAAAATGTTGATGTACACAGCAGATATATATATACTTCTGGTGCTATTACCGATACTTTTATAGATTCGCTTTTAAAAAATATAAGTAAAAAAAATCATATAAGTTTGATAGTTGATGACGGAACTAAGTTGTTCATAAATGAAGATAATCTGGCAAAACTAACTTATAGAAAAATAGCTTTATTTGCTTTAGATAAGATAAATATTTGTGCAATAACTGTCAATCCATTTTCTGCTCAAGATTACTCTATTGATTCGATTTTTTTGATAAATGAATTGAAAAAACACATAGAAATTCCTATTTTTGATGTAAAAGGAGTATGAAATTGAGATTCTTAAATAAAGACCAAAAAGAAAAAATAGGATACGAATATATATTAGAACAAATAAACACTGTAACCAGCGTCGGTACGGATCTTAAACAAAATGCCAGACCATATACTAAGCTAAGAGAAAAAGAACTTGTTAAAGAATTAGATAATACTGATATTTTTTTGAATTTCATTGTCAAAAAGAAAGATATTGATTCTGAAATCTCTTTTTGCATGTGCAGATTTAAAGATTTGAGAGCTACATTTAAAAAAATAAAAGATAATAGGGTTATGGACGAGATTGAACTTTTTGAAATTAAATCTTTTTCAAAGCTTTGCGCCGATATTAAAAGAGAGTATGAGAAAGCAAATATTGAAATAGATGAAATTTTATTTAAGGATGTCAGTCAAGTGTTTAAAATTCTTGATCCGGACAATTTGAATATTGATACCTTCTTTATATATGATTCATATTCTTTACAGCTTAAAGAACTGAGACAAAAACGAAATTCGATTGAATCCAAAATAGCAGGAGTTAAAAATGCTGATGAGCAAAATTTGTTATTGAGCGAAAGATTGCAGTTAGTCGCCCTGGAGAATGAAATTGAGTATAATATTAAAAGTGACTTGACAAAAAAAATCAATATTTATGCCAATGACCTAATCCACAATACAAATACAATTGGCTATATGGACTATTTGCTTGCAAAGGCACATTTTTTTAACAGTTCGAATGCAAAAAAACCGGATATTTTTATTGATAAATACGATGTAAATGATATTTCACAGCTAGATATGACGCAGGTTTACAACCCTTATTACGCTCATATTTTAAGTAAAAAAAACAAGAAGATGACACCACTGGACATAAAAATAGACAAAGGGGTTACCTTGCTTACCGGTGCAAACATGGGTGGTAAGAGTATATGTATGAAAACGGTTGCATTAAATGTATTGCTGGCCAACTTGGGTATGTATGTATATTCAGACAATGCTAAGATTCCAATAGTGGATTTTATATACATGATTTCTGATGATTTGCAAAATGTCGAAAATGGGTTAAGTACTTTTGGTGCAGAAATCATTTATCTGAAAAAAATAATTTCCGCAAGCAAACACAAAAATGGGTTAATCATCCTTGATGAGCTTGCGAGGGGAACTAATCCACATGAAGGAAAAATTTTACTGCAATCTGTCATAGAATTTTTCAAGACGCAGGACTCATATACATTTATTTCCACACATTTCGATGGAATTTCTTATGAAGATATAAAGCATTTGCAGGTTGTTGGAATAAGTAAAATTAATTTCGAAAAATTGGCTCAGTTAATAGACTTGAATAAGAGCAAAGCTCTGGATATAATACAGGAATACATGGATTATTCCATTGAAACATCTTCAGAAGATGAAATACCACAAAACGCATTGCAGATAGCGAAATTGTTAGGTCTGGACAGCACGAGTCTGTAGCCATATGAAAATATTTATTAAAAATAAGCGAAGAGAAAGGATGGTATCTTGATGAACAGCAAGTTGAATTTGAATGAAAGTTTAGTAAATGAATCGAGAGAAATCTCGAAAAAAATAGCAGAAGATACACAAAAATTCATAGAAAAACACTCTACAGTGGCTGTTGAAAGAACAGTTTGCCGATTACTGGGCATAGATGGGGTAAATGAAATGGGAGTGCCACTTCCAAATATAGTTGTAGAAAATATTGAAGCGTCAAATGCTTTAGGATTAGGCGCAGCTATATATATCGGAAATGCAATTCTTAAATACAATTTGACTCCACAGGAAGTTGCCGAAAAAGTAGCTGCAGAAGAGCTAGATCTTGCAAAAATTCCAATGGGTGATATGTTTGAAATAAGATTAAAGATAGATGAAATTGCCAAGAATACCGTTTCAAAAATAGCGGCTAACAGAGGCGAAAGAGAGGCCTATCTAGAAAGATTTGGCGATAAATCAGGACCATACTTATATGTAATTGTTGCAACAGGAAATATATTCGAAGATATCACGCAGGCCGTTGCTGCTGCAAAGCAAGGGGCAGATATAATTGCCGTTATAAGAACAACTGGACAATCACTTCTTGACTATGTACCTTATGGCGCAACAACGGAAGGCTTTGGAGGGACATATGCTACTCAGGAAAACTTCAAACTGATGAGAGCGGCTCTTGACGAGGTTGGAGAAGATATTGGAAGATATATAAGACTGTGCAACTACTGTTCGGGATTATGCATGCCAGAAATTGCAGCCATGGGCGCAATTGAAAGGCTGGACGTAATGCTTAATGATGCACTTTATGGAATATTGTTCAGAGATATAAATATGAAAAGAACCATGGTTGACCAGTACTTCTCAAGAATTATAAACGGTTTTGCCGGAGTTATAATAAATACTGGGGAAGATAACTATCTTACTACTGCCGATGCATATGAAGAAGCGCATACGGTACTGGCATCTCAATTTATAAATGAGCAGTTTGCTCTTATTGCAGGACTTCCAGAAGAACAAATGGGCCTTGGACATGCCTTCGAGATGCATCCTGATATGAAAAATGGCTTCCTTTATGAACTGGCTCAGGCGCAGATGGCTCGTGAAATATTCCCAAATGCCCCACTTAAATATATGCCACCTACAAAATTTATGACAGGTGATATATTCAAAGGTCACATACAGGATGCACTTTTCAATATGATTACAATAATGACTAACCAAAAATTGCATCTTTTAGGAATGATGACAGAGGCTATTCATACTCCTTTCATGTCTGACAGAGCACTTGCAATTGATAATGCACAATATATATTCAATAATATGGAAGATATAAGTTCTGAAATCGAATTCAAAAAAGATGGCATAATGCAAAATCGAGCAAACGAAGTAGTAACAAACGCCAATGCACTTTTAAAAGAAATAGAAAATAATGGATTGTTCCTTACTCTGGAAAAAGGAATTTTTGGAGGAGTAAAGAGGCCGATAGATGGTGGTAAGGGATTAAAAGGAGTTATTATAAAAGATGACAAGTACTATAATCCATTTATAGAATTAATGCTAAATAAGTAGGAGGCGCATTATGAGTTCAGGACTATATTCAATGAACGCAAGAGAATTTGATACGAGCTTAGATTTAACAAAATTAAAGCCATATGGCGATACGATGAATGATGGTAAAATCCAGGTGAGCTTTACATTACCAGTTGAAGATTGCGATAAATCAATTGAAGCCGCTAAAGAATTGGCTAAAAAAATGGGAATTGAAGAGCCATCAGTAGTTCATCACCGCGCGCTTGACAAGAATTTTACATTTTTCATAGTATACGGAAGCCTTACGCATACAGTAAATTACGAAGATGTAGTTGTTCAAAGCATAGAAGTTGACACTATGGATATGCATGAAGTAGATGATTATATAAAAGACAATATAAAGAGAAAAATAGTAATTATTGGAGCAAGTACAGGAACCGATGCACATACGGTAGGTATTGATGCAATAATGAATATGAAGGGTTATGCTGGGCATTATGGGCTCGAAAGATACGAGATGATTGAGGCCTATAATCTTGGAAGCCAGGTTACAAATGAGGAATTTATAGAAAAAGCAAAAAAACTTAAAGCTGACGTTTTGTTAGTTTCTCAGACTGTAACTCAAAAAAATGTTCATATTCAAAATTTAACAGAATTAGTTGAGTTACTTGAAGCAGAAGGTCTAAGAGATAAAATTGTTCTTCTTTGTGGAGGACCAAGAATAAATCACGAATTAGCTAAAGAACTTGGATATGATGCTGGTTTCGGACCGGGAAAATATGCAGATGATGTTGCATCTTTTGCCGTGACTGAATTAGCTGGAAAAAATAACTAGTTTTTCAACAAATCAAGAAGCCTTAGTAAATCAAGAAGCCTGATTTACTAAGGCTTCTTTTTTAAACGCTTGTTTTGTACAAGCTACCTATTTTGACAATTGATGAATAAAATATCACTCAAACCCTATTTGTATTTCCGTTATGAATTCATTTATTATGCTTGTTTCATGAATGTCTATATGATATATTTCGAGAGGGTTTGAAATAAGACTTAACTTATGTTTAATCGCATATTCCATCATTTTCATTATATAAAAATTGGTTTTATTATAGTTACCTCTATACTTTACTGAAATAAATTTACTTTCCGGGACTACAAAATCATAATCTTTGTTTTCATCTACTACAAAAAACACCGAGCTGTATGTGCTGAATTTATATGAATCTTCAAGGTTATAAATTTCTTCATTTTTTATTTTTTTAAGATCTATGTCGACGGTTGCTCCAATCATGCTATTTCCAAGGATATAGAGATTTTCGTTATATTTGTCCTGCAGCCTTTTTATCATAAAGTCAACTTCTTCTTCTCTCATGACTTTGTCATTAAGATGTATGCATTTTCTTGTTGATAAAAAAATTTCCTTTATCTCACCAAAGTTAGTCTCAGAAGATTCTTTTATAATGTTTGTTCTTCGTTTGAAAAGATTTTTTCTCAAATCTCCCAATTCTGAAATTTTTTTGTCAATTTCAGAAATTTCAACCTCAAGAACTTCAAGGGTTTTTTCAATATTCCTGTCTTCAAGAAATTCTTTTATTTTTTTCATGCCAAATCCAAGATTTTTCAATTCCTTTATTACATTCAGGGTAGCTATGTCCGCTAATCCATACATCCGATAATCATTTAAATCTCTTTTGGGTTTTAAAATTCCTATTTTTTCATAATAGCGAAGTGAATCGTTGCCTATGTCATAAAGTCTGGAAATCTCACTGATTTTATAGTAGTCCTTCATTGCTCCTCCATTTCGTTTCAAGGCAAACATCTTTATGATTAATCCGAGTTTTAATTTGAAAGTATAATAAATTTTCAAATTGTTGTTGACCTTAGTATTATACCATGGTTTATAATATATATAT
>JBATTG010000162.1:0-2396 GCA_049670425.1 Proteocatella sp. | reverse complement strand
CCTTGTTTTAATGGATTATGGTCTGTGACCGAAGAATTTGGCGGAGTTTTGAGCTTGAAGTTGCCAATACATCCACTTTACAATATAATTGCCAGGCAGTATAATAAATTTATAATCGTGATGATATTAAATATTTTTGTATACTTTAATTTTCAACTTACGAAGTTAAATATCGATTATAAGGGGGTAAAATCATGGATATTTTGAAATTCTGGTTCACCAACCCTGTTGCTCAAAAAATCACGGTATCACTTTTAGCACTGGGAATAATATTCATAGTCCGCCATTTGACTACGTTGTCCGCCAATCGCTATGTAAAGGATAGCGAGACGAAATTGCGTATTCGCAAATGGATAAAAAGAATAAGCTACATGATCAGCCTGCTTGTATTAACCTCCATATTCTCCGACAAATTGGGAAGCTTGCCCATTTTCTTGGGTGCCTTTGGTGTAGGTATCGCTTTTGCACTTCAGGAAATTATTACCAGCTTTGCCGGTTGGATAGCCATTGCCATAGGGAAATTTTATCGTGCAGGTGATCGCGTTGAGCTCGGCGGAATAAAGGGCGATGTAATAGACATCAGCGTGCTTCGGACAACACTTATGGAGATACGTGAGTGGGTGGACTCAGACTTAAATACCGGCCGGATTGTACGCATTGCAAACAGCTTTGTTTTCAAAGAGCCTGTGTTCAATTATACTTCCGACTTCCCCTTTTTGTGGGATGAGATAAAGGTTCCCATACGTCACGGCAGCGACCACGCACTGGTTAGGGAACTCCTGCAAAATATTGCAACTGAAGTTACCGGCCTTACGATTATAGAAGCAGGCGATTCTTGGAACGAGGTAAAGCGTTCATACTTCATCGATGAAGTGATGCTGGGCCCCCAAACAACTATCAACATTACGGACAACTGGCTGGAATTTACTATCCGCTACATTGTGCCATACAACAAAAGGCGATATACCAAGGATTTGCTTTTTACCCGCATACTCGATGACATCAGTGAGTATCCTGGAAAAATAGCTATCGCCTCCACCACCATCGCTATTGTAGAAATGCCTCCATTTGAGACTAGTTCAAATAGTTCAAAATCGTAGGACAAATATATGACATGTTAACAGAAATTTACGAGGAGATAAAATGAAATTTAGAAAATCAGTAGAATCCGATGCAGAAAGAATTTTGGAAATTTTAGGCATGGGAAGAAATTACCTTAAGCTACAGGGAATAGATCAGTGGCAAGATGAATATCCAAATTTGGATACCATATATGCGGATATAAAGGAAGGCGTTGGTTATGTTGGCACCATTGATGATACTGTAAGCGGATATTTAGCGATTGTATTTGATATTGATGTGAACTATAATAAAATTTATAATGGCGCCTGGCTGTCTGATAAACCTTATGGTGTGGTTCACAGAGTCGCAATTGACGACAATTACAGAGGACAGAATATAGCCTATAAAATGATGGATTTTGCACAGATGCTTGCCTTGGAAAAAGGGATCGAAATCATGAAAATTGACACCCACAGGGACAACACTGTTATGCAAAAGCTGATTTCTAAAATGAAATATAACTACTGCGGCATAATATATGTATCCGACGGCACTCAGAGGCTTGCCTATGAAAAAAGCTTAAAGTAAAATTATTGAAATGGCTCTTTTTCGTTATTCATGATATAATAGATTACTTATAGCTTTACATTTAAACAATATTAGAAAAGAGAATGAAAAAATGAGAAATCAGCAACTTGAAAAGAAAATCATCAAAATTGACAAAGACATAGAAGGGCTTAATATAGCTAAAAAGTTTCTATCTAACCCAGAAGAAATCGAAGATGTAAAAGTCGGACTTAACAGAGAAAGACAACTTATGATCTTCAGCCTTTACGGAGATGACAACAAATCTAGAATCGAAGCTATTGAAATGCTTGAAGCCATTGTAGGTCAGGACTTGCTTAAAGATCAGCAGCTTGAACTTCTTGAAAAAATCAGGATAGCGTTTGGAAGAAGATTCCCTGATGTGAGCAAAAACAGCAACGGACTTAATGCATGGCTGAATTTCCTTGACGTGAAGTGCACATGGACTCAAGAAGAAGGTTCAGAATGGGCAAAGCTTGTAATTACTGAGGTTTAAAAGAAATTTCACCAGATTTATAATTATATACAAAAAAGATGGTTTCTGAATTTTCAGAAGTCATCTTTTTTTTGTATGCTTTTAAAAGCTAAAGTTTTATTGGAAACGGTCGATAATACATTAATATCATCTAAGGATTTATTTAATTGTATATAAATTTAAGGTTAAATTAAACTTATATACATTATTTTTTAAGGAGGTTTTCATGAAGCGGATTATACCTATAGTTCTCACCATATTGGTATGCTTGTTT
>JBATTG010000161.1:0-12668 GCA_049670425.1 Proteocatella sp. | reverse complement strand
CCAGCGTTCATCCTGAGCCAGGATCAAACTCTTAAATTAAGTGTTTTTCCTAGTCTTCAGTATTTACTTCTGACTAAAATTGTTATTCGTTTTTGTTATCTCATTAAATGAAATTAACTGGTTTTTTACTTATCATGACTCGCCTTGCGGCTCATCATTAATAAATGGTTTGTATATTCTACTGTTTAGTTTTCAAGGTTCATATTTTGTCTTGCTTATGTTGTTGTTGCTGTTGTTGCTGTGTTTGCCGCTGTTGTTGTTGCTGTGTTCTTTTGGCGACTTTATTAGTATACAATCATATGCAATTAAAGTCAACAACTTTTTTCAATTTATTTTTCACACATTGCTTAGTTATGAACGTTGTTTTTGAATTCTTGCAAAAGGTACGATTTACAGCCTTTATTTCACTTTTCCCTCTTCAATTTTAACCAATTAATCCCGTTTTACCGAACTATTATTTAAAATAATTTTAAATAATTTCATATTTATTTTAATCTGATTATTCATCATATGTCATTTTACTCAAAATATTATTTTCAACAAAGGGTTTCAGCCTTATATTCCGGCCATAGATTCAAGATTCTATGTTTCAAAGCTCCCAAACAAGATCTGTCGGCAAAATGCTTTGATATTCGCCGCCAGCTTCAATTAACCGGTCTGCTGCCTTTCCATGAATATACACGGCATCTATTATGGTCTTTCCTGTCAGTTCATCGTCTTCAAATAAACTGCTGTCTTGATATTTGAAGGTTTCTTTATTTTCAAAATTATCGCATCTATATTTTTTAGCTTCCATATATATGGCTTCTTTTTTCAAATTTACTGCCATTTTCCCTGCTACTATACCCGCCAGGATATCTCCGGCCCCCCCTTTTGCAAGACTTTGATTTCCGCTTGTATTCACATATTGAGTCCCGTTTGGGCAGCTCACTATTGTGTTTGGACCTTTTAACACCACATATACGCCATATTCCATGGCAAATTCTCTTGATATATTGAATCTGTATTTTCTTATATCGTCTGTGTCTGTGTCGCACAATCCCGCCATTTCCCCCATATGAGGTGTAATCACCGTAATGGCTTTCCTTTGTTTCAATTTTTCTTTTTTTTCTTTTAAAAAATACAGTCCGTCTCCATCTATAAGTATGGGTATGTCTGAATCAAGAATCTTTTCGACCAGATTCATGGATAGGGGATTTCTTCCAAGCCCCATACCAATTGCTACAATGTCGACTTTTTCTGGCATATCAACATCTGTGATATAGCCATCTTCTTCTTTGCAGTCAAGGTGCATCGCTTCTAGAATTCTTGAGGCTGCGACTTCTTTGTTTGCTTTTGGGGTTCCCAGGTAAACAAGTCCTGTGCCGGCCCTTGCGCATGCCATTGTAGCCATGATTGGTGCACCAATCATGTTGCGGCTTCCTCCTATTATAAGGACGCTACCATTTTTACCTTTGTGGTCATCTTTCTTTGACAGATTTGTAACCTGTTGATGCTCTTTTTCTGTCCAGACAAATCTTGGATTTTTCATTTGGTTTTTGGGGCAGGTTATTCCTATGTCAATTAGCTTTGACTGACCATAGTTTTCAGCTACCGGGTATAGATATGCACTCAGCTTTGGAAATTGGATCGTAAGGGTCACATCTGCATATACCCCACAATCTGAGTCCGCTTCGTCGGCTCCTACACCGCTTGGTATGTCCACACTGAATATATATGCTTCGGATTTGTTTATTTCTTGTATCATGTGTTTATACGGCTCTCTTGGTATTCCAGTCGCGCCAATACCCAAAAGCGCATCTATTATAATATCTGCATTTTTTATTGAGTCTTCGAGTTTATGACGGTTCATTTCTGTATATACATTAAAATAGTAATTTGATTTTTTGTAAATACCCAGAGCTTCAAGCGCTTCATTTTTTATTGAAGCTTCAGCCTCGCAAATCCACAGCTGCGCATCCATTCCTTTGTTTAGAAGCCGCCTTGCTATTACAATGCCATCCCCTCCATTATTGCCCGGACCTGATATTACAAGGATTTTTGAATACCTGTTTTTCCCTGAGTCCGGATTTGCTGCTTCTTTTTCATCTATGTATGTCTTTATTTCCTCTGCCATGGCCTGCCCTGCACACTCCATCAGCGTATATCCTGATATTCCTGTTTCTACAATTGCATATCTGTCCGCTGTGTACATTTCTTCTTTTGTAAGTATTTGCATCTCGTACCCGCTTTCTTGATAAAATATTGCCTTAACAGGGATTTACGTTATAATGTGACATGTGATTTTTGCAATTCCAAAAAAAATAACATTTTTCAAATTATTCTATTGACATAATTCTATATTAGCGCTATTATTAAAATAAATCAATATTAAATTCTTTGATTAGAAGTAAGTAGCTTAAATCAAGCTTACAGAGAGCCAGGGCAAGGTGAAACCTGGTAGTGTAGTTTAGGTGAATGGGTCTATGAGATTCTTGGCGAACGTCCTTTTAGGATCATTAGCTGAAGACGTGTTCCTCACGTTATCGAGGTAGGGTATGTTTGTACCTGAAATAAGATGATACTTTAATTATCTATTCGACTTGCATACCCCGATTCTTTGAATTGGGGTTTTTTAATACCATATCGCAGGTTGGTTTCTCGGATGCTTATGCAAAGGGGAAGATATTTATAATAAAGTGTTAAGAAGGATGGCACCGCGAATTTTCTATTTGCTCCTTAGTTAGGGGGAAGTAGGCATATTTGGCGGTTTTTTTATTTTTCTTACTTATTTCTGACGCGACCATTAAATTTTATTTTATTTCGCAGGAAGCGATGAAAGGATGTTTATTATGAACAATTCAACTTTTTCAACAAGAGATTTAGTTTTATCTGCAGTACTTTTAGGTATTGGGTTTGTACTTCACGCTGTTACACCACCATTATTTTTTGGAATCAAGCCTGATTTTCTCCTGGCTTGTATGTTTATTGCTATAATCATTAAACCTGATATTAAAAACACTATTGTTACCGGATTTGTTGCAGGTATTATCGCTGCTCTTACTACAGGTTTTCCTGGGGGCCAGCTTCCTTCAGTCATAGACAAGCTTGGTTCGGCAATTTTCGTATTTGCCATGGTCCAAATTTTCTCATCATTGTTAAAATCCGGGAAGACAAAAAATATCTTTGTCTGCGGAGTAAGTCTTGTTGGCACAATAGTAAGCGGGATTATCTTCTTAGGTTCTGCCCTTGTGATGTTTGGACTTCCTGCCCCATTTTCAGTTTTGTTCATAACTATCATATTACCGACTTCCGTTGCAAATACATTTGTGGCAATATTAATCTACAAAGTATTTTCTTCAGTAAGAGCCTATGCTTAATTAAATAGATATTCGTTCAGATTCAGATTTAAGTCATACACCAAAAGCTATATGAAGGTTTTTTCAAACTTCATATAGCTTTTTTTATTGCCATTGAATCAAAAAGGGTATTTATATGTAATAACCAATTTTCATGCCATAGTTTTCATATTATAACTTTGACAAAAACAAGGGAGGTTTTTTCAATTGATAGCACATTATTTACCACTGGAAGAACTTGTTCATAATTTGTCCACCGATGTTGATGCTGGTCTTAGCGATGAACAGATTGAAGAACAACGGAGTTTGCTTGGTGAAAATAAACTCGATGAAAAAGAAAAGAAAACTGACTGGCAGAGATTTTTAGACCAGTTCAAAGATATAATGATTCTTATTCTTATTATAGCTGCCATCACCTCTTTTATAATAGCCCTGTACCATAGAGAATCATCTGGTTTTTTTGAACCCCTGCTTATCCTATTAATCGTGGTACTAAATGCCATAATGGGTATGTTACAAGAAAGTAAGGCCGAGAAAGCTCTTGATGCACTTAAAAGCCTTTCCGCTCCTCATGCAAGAGTTTTGCGAAACGGCAAGGATCAGGTTGTAGATGCTTCTGTTTTGGTCCCTGGCGATATCATTATTCTGGCAGCAGGCGACTTTGTCCCTGCCGATGCCCGCCTTATAAGCGCCGCATCTCTAAAACTCGATGAGTCCGCGCTCACCGGAGAGTCGCTTCCTTCTGAAAAAAATTGTGATGCTCTTGTTGAAAAAAATTCACCTTTGGGCGATCGCGCAAATATGGTATTCTCAGGCTGCAGTGTGACCTATGGCCGCGCTAAAGCAATAGTCACTTCAACTGGAATGAATACTGAACTCGGTAAAATTGCCAGCCTTTTAAGCGGCGAGGAAGAGACTCAGACTCCACTTCAGAAAAAACTGGCGAATTTAGGAAAATATTTAGGTATAATGGCCCTTGCCGCCTGCCTCGTTATTTTCATTGTGGGATTAATTGATGGTATCCCCATCATGGAAATTTTCATGATTGCCGTTTCACTTGCTGTATCGGCTATTCCTGAAGGTCTTCCTGCAATTGTAACTGTTGTACTTTCAATCGGAGTCCAAAGAATGGTAAAGCATAATGCCATAATACGCAGGCTTCCTGCCGTAGAAACCCTTGGCAGCGCGTCTGTCATTTGCTCCGATAAGACAGGCACCCTGACTCAAAATCGAATGACCCTCATAAAGCTATATCTCGATGGTGAGTCGCAGCTGGAAGATGTCAGTGAAGGCAACAGCGACGATGCCAGGCATCTGCTTAAATACGCTACCCTTTGCTGTGATTCCTCAGTTGTATTTAGTAATGATGAAATACAGCATATTGGAGATCCTACCGAAACTGCCATTGTCCTTGCTGCACACAATAACGGCATGCCAAAGGATGAGCTCGATACCTTGTATCCCCGTCTGAGCGAGCTTCCTTTTGATTCTGAACGGAAGCTTATGAGCACAGTAAATCTTATCGATGGCAAAAATGTAGTCATCGTCAAAGGTGCCTTCGACATGATTGTATCAAAATGCCTTAGTGGAAATCTCGAAAAAGCCTCTGTTTTCAATGATAGTATGAGCAAGGATGCTATTCGTGTTCTGGCTCTGGCCTATAAAGAAATTGCTGCCGTACCTGAAAATCCTGCCATCGATGATCTGGAGAGCAATTTGATATTTGCAGGTCTTCTTGGCATGATTGATCCCCCAAGGCCAGAAGCAAAAAATGCCGTAGCCATTTGTCGTAAGGCGGGTATCAAGCCTGTTATGATTACAGGTGATTATCTGGGAACAGCTTCAGCAATAGCAAGAAACCTTGATATACTCCAAGATGGCGATGATGCCATTACCGGACAAGATTTAGCGGCTATGTCGGATGATGAGCTCGATTTAAGGGTTCGAAACATATCCGTATATGCCCGCGTCTCCCCTAAAGACAAGATCCGTATAGTCAAAGCCTGGCAGAAGCAAGGTGAGGTAGTTTCCATGACTGGTGACGGAGTAAACGATGCCCCTGCGCTCAAAGCCGCAGATATCGGTTGCGCTATGGGCATTACTGGTACAGACGTCGCTAAAGGTGCCTCAGACATGATTCTGACTGATGATAATTTTGCAACCATAGTAGAAGCTATCAAAGAAGGCCGTGGGATATATGAAAATATAAAGAAAGTCGTTGTCTTCTTGCTTGGCACCAACATCGGTGAGGTTCTTTCAGTTTTCTTCGCCATGATTTTATGGCGTCAAAGCCCTCTAATCTCCATTCAGCTGCTATGGATTAATCTCGTAACTGACAGCATGCCTGCCATTGCGCTTGGTATGGAGGCTGTTGAAGATGATATTATGGACCGCATGCCTAAGCCTAAAAATGAGGGGATTTTCGCTCATCGCCTTTGGCTTCGTGTTATTCTCCAGGGTTTCATGTTTGCGATATTGACTTTGTTTGGTTTCTGGTATGGACAAGAAACCACCGGTCGTTTTGCCGTGGGACAGACTATGGCATTCCTGATTCTTGCGACCTCTCAGATAGTCCAGTCCTTTAACATGCGATCCAGCCACTCCCTTTTCACAATTGGGCCGTTCAGCAGCAGAAACCTTAATATTGCCGCATCCATCTCTTTGGCGCTCATAGCCCTTGTGGTTCTGACACCTTTGAAGACTGCATTTGGTCTTGTTGATCTGTCATTATCACTGTATATGACTGCTCTGGGCCTATCTTTGCTGCCGATTGCAGTACTGGAGATTTCAAAAGCCCATTTCTTTAATCAAAAATAACACCAGCTGCCTTCTTCACTTTTTTATTCTAATTTTTCATCTAATTACCACATTTGTATGTTAAAATATTATGTGTATGAATAATATCTATTCAAGCTTAATTCAGAAAGAATATTAAACTGTCTGGAGCCATAGAATAAAATGAAAAGAAAGGATTTTTAAAATGAAAAAATTCAAATTACTACCAATTGCTTTAATATCTGTAATGCTGCTGTCTGGTTGTTCCGGATCTTCGGATTCTGCAACGGTTAAAAACATCGAGGATTATATAACCCTTGGCCAGTATAAAGGTCTTGAATATACCCTTGCAGCGAAAGCCGTTACAGACGAGGATGTAGCAAATGCAATCGAAAACATATTAAGCAGCACAAAAACGACTACTGACGTTACCGGCCGAGGCGTAAAAAATGGTGATATCGCCAATATTGACTATGAAGGACTTCTTGATGGAAAAGCCTTTGATGGCGGCACCGCAAAAGGATACGATCTTACAATAGGTTCAAACGCTTTTATACCTGGCTTTGAATCCCAGCTGATTGGAGCTGAAATCGGGAAAACCGTAAACCTTGACATTACCTTTCCCGCAGATTATGGAAGTGCTGATTTAGCTGGAAAAGCCGTAGTTTTTGTAGTGACTGTAAACTCTATAAAAGAAGAAGCAGTTCCTGAACTTACAAAAGAATTCGTAATAGCAAATTCCGAATTTGAAACTGTCGAAGAATACAAGGAAGATGTAAAAACAGGTCTTCAGACTGATGCTGCCTATGGGGACAAACTGGCTCTTTTGGATCAGATTGTTTCAAGCTCGACAATTATAAAATATCCTCAGGATCAAATAAACAAATACGTTGACAGCATGATTAAAGACCTCGAGCAAAATGCGACTCAATACAATATGAGCACTGAGGAATTTCTAAACGCCTATCTTCAGATGACCATGGATGAATTCAAGGCTGAATCTAAAATAAGAGCCGAGAAAACTGTTTCCGAGGAGCTTGTTATGCTTGGAATTTCAAAAGCTGAAAACATCAAAATAAGCAACGATGAATACAAGGATTCTTTGGAAAAATATACAAAAACCTTTGGATTTGAATCAACCGATGATTTAGTTGCCCAATACGGCAAAGATACTATAAAAAATCAGGCTCTTTTTGACAAAGTACTGGATTTTGTATTGGAAAATGCTACAGCTAAGTAAGTTCATATGACCTTGATATAAAAAAGAAAGCCCCTTTTTATCTGAGGGCTTTCTTTTTTTATGCAAAAAAATACATCCAAGATGCGAATGTATCTTTACTATCTTTAAACCTTATATATCGGTGCTTTTGAAACAATACCTGCCATTATGGCATACATGTCTTCATTCGTAATTTCACTCTTGGATTTTATGGCCTTGTATGTCATATCGTTTATTACATACGAAGCTTTCATATCCTCTAACGTTGTCATTTTCTTTCCAAGTATTTTGTTTGCCATGATTATCATGTCCTGGACATCTATGTCATCACCGTTGTCTATATGGGAAACAACATCTTTTGTGATTTTGTATTTAGAATTGTTTTCCACTAGATATAGCATGCTGCTTAATACCTCATAGGATGCCGGTTCTTCTAGTTTATAATCATTGCCATAACCCATGCTTATGAGAGCTTTTCCTCTTAAAAATTTCATCTGATCTTTTGCGTAACTGTCTTCCGTCGGATTGCTGTTTGGATAAGCTACCAGCCTTACGCCCTGGTCAAAAAGAAGATTCCTGGTTCTTAAAAGCATTTTTTGATTTCCAACAATCTTTCCAGTAACTGTATTTTCATCGATTATGACCTTTGCCATGACCCCGGCAGCTTCTCCCATTGACATAAGCACTGGAACCGTACGGGCGCTTCCAAATGCTACAGAATCAAAGCTTGCACACTTGCTTGCCACAAATATTCCATCGATGCCTTTTGGTATCAACATTCCCGCAGTTATTCCGTATGGTTTCGTTCCTGAAAGAACCGTACCTGAATCACCTTTTTTCTTTGCCTGTATATCTATCGGGTAACTGCCTGAAGCTATGAAGTTTTTTGGAAATACATTGTCAAATATATTGTTTGCCGTAAGTTTTTCCTCACCCACGAGATGTCTTGTTTCTCTGATATAAAATTCAGGCGCAACGTCTACCAGCCTCGCATCTTCAAAACCCTTAAGCTGTTTCCTCATGTAAGGTATTACGTCTTGTTCTATTCTTTTTTTGGCTTCTTTTCTTATTTCCTCATCCTTATTTTTATCATAAGGGTTCATGTCAAATATCTGAAATGCATTTATAAGAACGCTTCCATCTTCTTGAAGCCCCAGGTTAAGGCCTCTCATCTGCATCTTGGGATTGTCTACCGGACACTTGAACATCTCATCATATCCCCATGCGCTTGTTCCATTTGCCCCCGTTTTGCAGTCTGCGTCATATTTAAGATGATTACTTATCACATTCCAGTTTACCTGGTCTATTTTAAAGACGAGGGTTGTTGCCTGGTACCTGTTTTTAAGTCCCAGATCTTCTTTCCCTTCAAGAAACTTTGCTCCTGCTTTTATTGCAATATCTGCATTTGGGGTACAGTCTATGACTATTTTTGCCGTTATAGCTTCCGGCTTTTTATCCCTGTTCAGGACTATGTTACTAATCCTGGTTTTAGAATCATATCTATAATCTATTATGTCATTATCCAAAAAAATCACCTCTACCTTCTCATCGGAGAGGATTTCTTCAAAAGCCTTCTGTGCCTTTGGAACATCGAATGCCTTTTTCTTTCCAATAAGCTTGTAGAATTTGTTGAATATTCCGTGATTCAAATAATTTTCTGGATAAAACCTTGTATCAAATATTGCATCAGTTTTATCCGGCGCATAATTGAAATCTATCATATTCAGCCATCCCAAAGTATAAAGTCCGCCTACCTTGCTTCTGTTATAATCTACAAGAAGCGTGCTCAGTCCTCTTTTTGACGCACTTGCAGCAGCCGCCACGCCTTCAGGGTCGCTTCCAAAAACTACAACATCATAGCTGCTTTGCCTGGTAAGCTTTTTTTCTTTCGCCGTTTCATCCACTGCCTGCTTTTTTGTTTCTTCCTTGGATTCAGATGTACCTGTTTTGACTTGCGGTTTTTCTTCGTTTAAATTTGAGATTCCATCCTTTATCTCTCTGCTAGATATCTCCTCGGCATACGAATACATCTGCGCATTGAGCCCCGTGCTTGCTCCTGTTATTATAATTGATAGAACTATCAATAAAATTTTCTTGGTTATAGCTTTCAAAATTTCCTCCTGTTTAATTAGTAATCTGTGATATTTATAATCGATACATTTAATTTAGTTGATGCTGTTTTACTTAAGCTTTTGCTTTAAAGTAACCTTTATATTATAGCTTTAGATGTATATATTGTCAAATTTTGGATATATATATGTGTAAGTGATTATACATCTCAAGCTTATCTTATTAAAGCTTGTTATACTTACAGTTTCGACAAATCCCCGCATATCATCTATCTCTTTTTTTAATTTTATTTTAATTCATCTTCCCGAAATCAAAGTCAATATATCCATCACAAAAAAGCTCCCAAAGCATTGGGATAGCTTTTATCCCGCCGATTTTTGAAAAAAGTTTTTATTGAGGAAACCGTTTGTTGATGCGCTTTGATGAATTCGTTGTCCTGAAGGATGATTTTTTTTCAAAAAAAGCATTGTTTATTACAAAATTTTATTTTAAAATAAGCAATATCAGGTAAATTAATGTGTCTTTATTGCAACAACTCTGTAAAATGCTATATTGACTTTCTCTTGAACTGATATTACGACTGACAAAATCTTTATTATCAAAAACGGTAACGATTCATCGGATACGCCAGTCATGCCGGCCGCCCGGGACGAATTTTAAACTATTATATAAATTTTAAAGGAGATTGATTATGATAAAAGGTATAGCTGCTTCAGATGGTATTGCTATAGGTAAAGTTCTATTGCTGAAAAAAGAAGAACCTGTGATTATCAAGACTGCTATTGACGATTCACAAATTCAGGCTAACAAAGATTTGCTTGACGCTGCCCTGGAAGCGTCCAAAGATCAGCTGAAGCTCATCCAGTCGAGTGCAGGCGAGACTATGGCTGAAATCCTGGATGCTCATATCATGATACTCGAAGACACGGAGCTCATCGATGCTATCGTTATGAAAATTGAAACTGAAAAGCAAGATGCCATTTCAGCTACAGATGAAACCATCAGCTTCTTTGCGGACCTTTTCAAGAACATGGATAATGAATACATGAAAGAAAGAGCTGCCGACATGCTTGATATAGGCTACAGGGTTGTGATGAACATGCTTGGAAAAGAGATTCCTTCACTTCTTTCAATAAATGAACCTGTTGTAATTGTATCCCACGACATAACTCCATCAGATACTGCTCAGATGAAAAAGGACATGGTGCTTGGATTCCTTACTAATATTGGAGGTCGTACTTCCCATTCTGCAATAATGGCAAGATCTCTCGAAATCCCTGCAATATTGGGCCTTGGTGATATAACTTCTAAGGTCAACGCTGGTGATACAGTTTGTTTCGACGGAGAAGAAGGTCTGGTATTCATAAATCCAGATGAAGCTATATTGTCTGAGTATGCTGAAAAAGCCATGTCTTTGGCAAAGGAAAAAGAGCTTCTGACTGTATTGAAAAATGAAAAATCTGTTACGATAGATGGACACCATATCGAAATAGCTGCAAATATCGGAGGACCCGAAGATGCAAAAAAAGCCGACGGCTATGGCGCTGAAGGCGTAGGCCTTTACAGGACAGAATTCCTGTATATGGACAGGGAGGCCCTTCCAACCGAAGAAGAGCAGTTCGAGGCTTACAAGGCCGTGCTTCAGACCATGGGAGAAAGACCTGTTGTCATAAGAACACTTGACATAGGAGGAGACAAGAAACTTCCTTATCTGCCGCTTCCAGAAGAGATGAACCCATTCCTTGGATACAGGGCTGTAAGAATCTGTCTCGACCAGCCTGAAATATTCAAAGTACAGCTCAGGGCTCTTCTTAGAGCCGGAGTATACGGAAACCTAAGGATAATGTACCCAATGATATCATGCGTGGAGGAAGTCAGAGCCGCAAATGCGATACTTGGCGAATGCAAGGCGGAGCTTGAATCAGAAGGCACAGCTTATGCTCAAAACTTCCAGGTAGGTATAATGGTTGAAATCCCTGCCGCTGCTGTAGCTGCTGATCTCATAGCTGACGAGGTTGATTTCTTCAGCATAGGAACAAATGACCTTATTCAATACACCTGCGCCGTAGACAGGATGAACGAAAAGATATCCCATCTTTACAATCCTTTCAATCCAGCGGTGCTCAGACTTATCAAGAATGTAATCGATGCAGCCCATGAAAACAATATTTGGTGCGGAATGTGCGGTGAAACAGCTGGCGACAAGCGCCTTATTCCAATATACCTTGGAATGGGTCTTGATGAATTCTCAATGAGCGCAAGTTCGATGCTTAAGGCCAGAAAACAGGTTTCTGAACTTTCTTATTCACAAATGAAAGAAATGGCTGAAGCCGCCCTTAAGATAAAGACTTCTGACGCTATTGAAAAATTTGTTGCTGAAAAAGCTGGCCTGTAATTTAAATCATAGAAATAGAGACTCCTCTTCTAAAAAAAGATGAGTCTCTATTTTTTAATCCTCATAAACAATAACCCTGTTCTTTCCACCTGCCTTGGCCTTATAAAGTGCTTTGTCGGACTCCTCTATGAGTTGGCTTATTTCCTTTTTGTCTATATTCATGCACGACAGGCCAATGCTGACCGTGACTGTTGTTTCCTCTCCCGGGCTTATCGCCGTATTTGAATGCTCCGCTACATTTTTCCTTATTCTTTCAGCTACATCCAGATATATTTCAGCATCGACTTCGTTCATGAGTACTATGAACTCCTCCCCGCCGTATCTGCCTACATGGTCATGGCTTCTCACCGAATATTTTATTATCTCAGCGACTTTTTTTAATACTATGTCCCCCACAGTATGACCGTAATTATCATTAACTTTCTTGAAATCGTCTATATCTATCATCAATACACACAATTGCAATTCTCTGCTTTTTTTGTAAATATCTTTCCCGATATCCAAAATATGGCTTCTTGTGAACAGTTTTGTCAAAAAATCATGGTTTGCTGAATGCTCGAGCCTGGCATAATTTCTTGCATTATTGAATGCAATTCCTGCATACGCTGCAATTATCCTGAGGTCACTTAAATCGTCCAGTGTGTATGAATTCTTTTCATATGACTGGATACTTATTACCCCTGTAACTTTTTCCCCAAAGGTAACAGGAATGAATATGGCCGAACCTGGTATTTCATCTACAACCTTATTTCCAGAATCATTTTGCAATTCCCTTATTTTTTCAATATATTGATCATATTCGTTTACGTATCGGTAATATTCGTTTTCCATGTCATTTATGAAGATTTCCTTATTGTTCCTTATGCAGTAC
>JBATTG010000160.1:0-7905 GCA_049670425.1 Proteocatella sp. | reverse complement strand
GTCAAACACTTCACGGGCAGAAGCGTAATTATTATAAAATTCCTGACCCATTTTTTCGAATTGACACCCTTGGCCAGGATAAACAAATGCGATTTTTTTCATTATTAGCAACCTCTTTATATAATTTTAATTATGATTCAAAAAGTGATTTTATGATTTCTTCTGCAGTTTCTTCTTTTTTTACAAGACCGGCAGTTTGCCCAGACATAAGTGAGCCATATTTAGTATCTCCGTCGACTACAGCTTTTCTAAAGCTTCCCATTGTAACTTCCTCTATTTTTGCGATTTTCTCATCAACCGTCATGTCAGCAGAATTTTCGATTTCTTTAATGTTTCTTGTCATGCGATTTTTCAGTACGCGCACAGGATGTCCTGTAATTCTTCCTGTAACGGTAGAATCAGTATCTTTGGCATTTATAATTTCGTCTTTGTAGCTTTGAGGTATGGTACATTCTTTTGCTACCAGGAATCTCGTGCCCACCTGAACTCCATCAGCTCCAAGAGCGAAGGCGGCATTAACGCCTCTTTTGTCAGCGATACCGCCGGCCGCAATTACCGGTATTGTAACGGCATCGACTACCTGAGGAACAAGGGTCATGGTCGTAAGTTCGCCGACATGTCCTCCAGCTTCAGTGCCTTCAGCAATTATTGCATCGGCGCCAAGTCTTTCCATTCGCTTAGCAAGAGCAACAGAAGCAACGACTGGAATAACGATTATCCCATGTTCTTTCCATTTTTTCATGTATTTCGAAGGGTTTCCGGCACCAGTAACTATTATTTTCACATTTTCTTCTATCGCAAGATCAGCCAGATCATCAGAGTGCGGACTCATAAGCATTATGTTAAGAGCAAATGGCTTGTCTGTAAGGGCTTTGATTCTATGGATTTCTTCCTTACAAGCTTCTTTCGTAAGTGATCCTCCTCCTAAAATTCCAAGGCCTCCTGCATTAGATACAGAAGAAACAAGGCTTGAATGTGATATCCAAGCCATTGCACCTTGAAAAAGAGGATATTTGATACCTAAAATATTCTCAATTCTCATATATTTTTCCTTTATAATTACGGATTATTTATTTTTCCATTTTTTCAGAATTATAGTTGCGTTATGTCCACCGAAGCCAAGTGAATTCGAAAGTGCATATTCAATATCAGCATCAACTCTTCCTTCAGTAACGTAATTAAGGTCGCAATCAGGATCTGGATTCTGATAGTTTATTGTAGGGGGAACAATTCCTTCCTGAAGAGCTTTCGCGCATGCAATAGCTTCCAGTGCACCGGCAGCTCCAAGAAGATGGCCGGTCATAGATTTTGTTGAACCTACAAGTAGTTTTGAACTGTGATCTCCAAACACGGCCTTGATAGCGCCTGTTTCAAACTTATCATTGTAAGGCGTGCTGGTTCCGTGCGCATTTATATAATCTATATCTGCTGGCTTAATTTTTGCATCAGAAATAGCTCTGCTCATTGCTTTTATAGCACCTTTTCCCTCAGGGTCAGGTGAAGTGATATGATATGCGTCACAACTCTGACCATATCCAATAATTTCTGCATATATTTTGGCATTTCTTGAAAGCGCATGTTCAAGTTCTTCAAGTACAAGTATCGCACCACCTTCACCCATTACAAAACCATCTCGGTCTTTGTCAAAAGGTATTGAAGCTCTGTTTTTATCATCTCCGATATGAAGCGCAGTCATGTTGGCAAAACCTGCAATTCCAGACTCTGTAATCGCGGCCTCGCAACCACCGGCAAGCGCAACGTGATGATAACCATCTCTGATGGATCTAAAGGCATCTCCAATGGCATCAGTACCTGAAGCACAGGCAGTGACTATTGCCGTAGAAGGACCTTGTAATCCCAGTTCCATAGAAACATGAGCTGGAGCTATATTTACGATAGAAGATGGGATAAAGAAAGGTGAAACTCTTCCTGGACCCTTTAACGTAAGCTTTTCTATTTGTTCTTGAATAGTCTGAAGTCCACCGATTCCGCTTCCGATTACTACTCTGGCTTCGCTTCTATCAAAATTATGTTCATTTAATTGAGAATCGGCAAAGGCCATTTTTGAAGCACAAACAGCAAACTGCGTAAAACGATCCATTCTCTTTGCAGATTTGGAGTCGATGAACATGCTATGGTCAAAATTTTTGACCTCAGCTGCAAGCTGTACTTTTGATTTAGTTGTATCAAACAGGGTGATTTTATCAATGCCGTTTGTTCCAGATTTAAGCGAATCCCATGTGGACTCTGCATCATTTCCAATTGGACTTACTGCACCTAGTCCAGTTATTACTACTCTTTTCATAAAAACTCCTTAAAATTCTAATTAATAGGTTTATCCAGGGGCCTTAATTCAGTTGAATCCCCCCAGACGAAAGTATGGAGGGATAACATGTGCTGGCTTAATGGACTTGTTCAACTAAAATCCAGAGATATGTAAGAATATCTTCTGAATCAAGGTTGATTTTATGCCTGTTTCTTAGTAACGTAATCTATGATATCTTGAACAGTTATGATTAGAGCCGTGTCAGCATCATCAACTTCTACATCAAATTCTTCTTCAATTTCCATTACGATTTCAACCATATCAAGAGAGTCAGCACCAAGATCGTCTTTTATTTTTGAAGTAACCTGAATTTCGCTTGCATCCTTATCTAATTTTTCTGCTAGTATTTCTATAACTTTGTTTAACATGTTTTTTCTCCTTTAGAATAAATAGTTTAATTTTCTTTTGAATTTTTTAATTAGTTTTAATTTACCATTCTATTAATATCGATCCCCAAGTGAGACCGGCACCAAATCCAGCTAAGATTATTTTATCACCTTTTTGAAGTAAGCCTAAATTATTTATTTCAGCCAAGGCAATTGGAATGCTTGCAGAAGATGTATTTCCGTAATTTTCAATATTCATATAAAACTTATCTATATCAATATTTAATTTTTTAGAAACAGCTTCTATAATTCTGAAATTTGCCTGATGAGGAATAATATATTTTATATCATTACTGGTAAGATTATTTCTATCTAGAAGAACTTGAATAAGTTCGTTTAAAGCACCAAGTGCAAATTTGTAAACTTCGCTACCGTTCATAGACAATCTAGGATGCGAAGTCTCTATTTCAGAAGTGAACAGGGTATTGTTCACGCTGACGCTTTGAATCTGGATACAGTGGTTTTTATCATATTCTCCCCGCAGGTAGACATCTTTTATTTTTTCATTTAATTCTCTGGTAAGTACAAGTGCGCCGGCGCCATCGCCAAAAATAACACAAGTATTTCTATCGGTATAGTCAATTACCTTGCTTAGAACCTCAGCACCTACTATAAGTGCATTTTTTGCTATCCCACTGTTTATCATGGAACTAGCAACCCCAAGTGCATATACAAACCCAGTGCAACCAGCGGATAAGTCAAATGCTATGGCGTGATTTATACCTAATTTTCCCTGTACAATACTTGCTGTAGATGGAGTGAAATGATCTGGCGTTATGGTAGCCACAAGAACAAGGTCAATATCATCAAGCTCTATATCTGAATTTTCAATAGCTAACTTTGCAGCTTCGTATGCAAGGTCAGAAGTATTTTCTCCGCCAGAAATGTTTCTGCTTTTTATTCCAGTTCTTTTTTCTATCCATTCAGAGCTGGTATCTACGATAGTTGTCAGATGGTCATTTCCTAGACTAAGTTTGGGAGCATAGCTTCCTGTTGCGATTAAAGACATTTATATTACCTCTTTCTTAATAATTCCTCATAAACTAAAACTAAATAAAGATTATATATCCTTTTATAAAAAGTGTAAATAAGGAATAATTGATATGATTTATAATAATACTAAATCGGGTTTTTGTCAACACTTCTAAAAAAAAAATTTATAAACATTGGAAAATGAGGGTTTTTAAAAGACATAATAATTTGTGTTGATAAAAAAATGACTAATTTGATTGAATATTATAAAAAAGTCGAATTTGGAATAAAAAAAAGGCTATAGCCTTTTTTTTGCTAATAATTATATTTATGCTTACTGGATTTATAGCTTTGAGTTTTTCCTAATTTTTTATCAGAGCCCATCAAAATACCGAATAAGACGCATAGTATAAGCGTTACATAACCATAGTTGAGCAGACTTGATATTGCCATTGAAAAATTATTATACATAGCGCTGAAAAAAGAAAAATCACCATAGTTTGAAAAATCAAAAATGTAAGCCCCAATCAGACTGAGAAGTCCAATAGAAGTAGAAACAAGTGAAAGTACTATTCGACCATGATTTTGAGTCTTTCTATTTTCAGTTATATTTATAAACACAATAGAAGAAATAAACGATGTAAGTAAAATGGCTAACACTGGACTCATATCCAAAGGACCACTTATAAGTACCGTATCTCTTGCTAAAAAGGATCCTGTTATTATAACTGTCAAAAATAAAATTTTATTAAAGCTTCTCATATTAAAACTTCCTTTCTATAAATATCATTATACCAAAAAAACAGGAATGTAAAAGTAAAAAAATTTTAAAATAATATTTGATTTGAAAGCTGTTGAAAACTGCATTGACTTTAGATTAAACAAAAATACTGTTAATAGAATTTGTTGTATGGTATTATTGTAAGAGATAATTTTTGAAATATATACGAACTAGCAATTTTTGAGGAAAAAAATTATGATAAATATAAAATTGAATAAAACCAAGATGAATAATATAATAAGGAAGTTGATTCTGCTCAATGTAGGATTTTTATTCTGCGCTTTAGGAACAGCATTTTTTATTAAATCAGGAAGCGGAATGGCACCTTGGGAAGTTTTGCACAGTGGACTGGCAAAAACTTTAGGAATAAGAATAGGTAGAGCGGGAATAATCGTATCTGGAGTGATTGTGGCTCTGGACTATTTTTTGGGTGCAAAAATTGGTTTTGGAACGATATTCAATATGATAAACATTGGATTATTTACAGATATCATACTTTCCTTTGATATCATAAAAACAAGCAGTATATTTGCAATTCAAATAAGTTTCCTATTTATAGGCATGTTTTTTATGAATATAGGGATGTGGCTTTATATAAGTCAAGGAATGGGAGCTGGTCCAAGAGATGGGCTTATGGTTGCAGTGGCTAAAAAAACAAATATCTCCATACAAGTTTTAAAAAGTTCAATTGAAATGGGCGCAGTAGTTGCAGGCGTGATGCTTGGTGGAAGTTTTGGAATTGGGACTGTTATATGTGCAATATTTTCAGGACCGGTGATGAAATTAATATTTGATAAGTTGAAATTTGATGTAAAGGGTGTAAAGCACATATATGTTGAAGATTATATAGCTGTTTCAAACCGTGAAACCTTAAAAAATATAGATTAGTGTTGATGAAAATATAGAAAATAGTGAAATGATTTTGAGGAGAGCCATGAAGTTTATAGGTAGTATTTTAAATAAAATAGTAATAATAGCATTGATTCTGATAATGTTATTAGGGTATGGAATAGTTATAGAACCTAATTTGTTAAAAATAAACAAGTTTGAAATGGGGTATATGTCAAGTGGTAAAGTCAGGGTCGTACAGTTTGCAGATACTCATTTAGACAACAATTATACAATAAAAGATCTGGAGAAGCTTGTAAGAATAATTAATCTCCAAAATCCAGACTTAATAGTATTTACAGGCGATTTAATTGACTGCATAGACAATCATCAATACCCAGAAGATGCACTTGAAGTTTTGAAAAAATTGGAAGCAAGAATTGGCAAAGTTGCTGTTTTTGGAAATCATGACTACGGTGCTCAGGGTTATAAGTATTACGAGGATACGATGAACAAAGCAGGTTTTGAAGTTTTAATAAATAGCTCAAAATTATACACTGTAAGTGATGAAATTAAAGTGAATGTAGTTGGGCTCGATGACGCACTGCTTGGAAATCCAGATTATGGAAAAGTTTCGTCACTGATAACAAAAAAATATTTTGATATTTTGATAATGCATGAACCGGATGAAATAGAACACTTCGAAAATGATACCTATGACCTTGCACTTGCAGGACACAGCCATGGTGGGCAGGTAAGAGTACCATTTATCGGAGAAATAAATACCCCTCCACTGGCAAAAAAATATGTCAAAGGGATGTATGATATATCGGAAGAAAAAAAACTATATGTCAGTTCAGGAATAGGAACTACCGTAATCCCAGTAAGATTATTTAACATGCCTGAAATTGCAGTATTTGATATTATGATGTAGAAAAGTAACAAAAAAGTAATAATAGTAATGGAACTGTAATGAAAACTTCATAAAAATCGGAAGTTGTAAATTGTTTGTAAAGAATTTGTTTGTTTACTGTCATAGTATTTAGGGGAATAATAGAGTATCATATTAATTGGAGGTAGATAATAATTTGTACAATTATAGTCAGAAAATTACTTATTAGAAAGTAGGAGGATAACATGAAAAGAGATATCAAAAAAATAATGGCTTTGATGCTTGCAGGATCATTGATGGTATTTCCGGTAACTGCAAGTGCAGAAAAAGGCGGAAATTCTGGGAAAGATGCAAAGACATCTGTTGAAAATAATATAGATTTGATTGATTCAAAAGAAGATATGGCTAAGGTAGAAATCATTTCTGGCGTGGTCCAATCAGTAAATGAAGATGAAATCATGGTAAATACTACAGAGCTTGGATTAGGAAGATTCCTGGCAGATTCTAATGTTAATATTCAAGATCAAGACGGTGAAAAAATAACGATAAAAGATTTGAAGGCAGGAATGACATTAGAAATTAAGGGAAATTTTTCAGTAGTTGGAATGAGCATGCCAGCATACTATGGCGGGACGACTGAAATAAGTGTAAAGTTAGATAAAGTAATTCCAGAAGTGGTTGAAGATGTTAAATATATTTCGTCACAAGGCGAAGTAACTGAAGTTGCAGACAATAAGATTACCGTAAAGCAAGATGGTTCTATAAAGGTATTCAATCTTGAAACGATTATAATCGGAACCAAAGATGGTGAAATCATAGCTGGAAGCAAAATTGAAGCTGGTGACAAAGTTACTGCGCTTTATACATCAAATACTCCAATGACAGCAAGTGAACCTGGTCAACTTACTCCGATGATGATTATACTTCATAATGGTGATGCAAGTTTGAAAATAGATAGATTTGATAAAAATCTGGTAAGCTCGGATGGTAGTCTGAGATTGGTAGTCGACGAAGATACAAAAATAGAAGCATTAAAAACCAAAAACATATTAACTCCGGAAGATCTTAAGGATAGAGATTTGGTTGTGATGTACGGAGCAACAACAAGAAGCATTCCAGCTCAGACATTGACAGCAGGAATAGTAAAAATTATTGTATTGCCAATAATTGAAAAAGACGATTCAAAAGATGATGTAAATTCAAATGACAATTCAAATATTACAAATAAAGGGAACAAGGCGACTGCTCATCAAAAAATTGCTATATCGAAAATGGCAAAGAGCATGGGATATAAAGTGAATTGGAATCCTAAAACTAAAGTAGTATTTCTTTCAAAAGGCGGAGATGCAATTGAAATATTTGTAGGAACTACAAGATACAGAGTTAATGGAATTGAAAAAAGAGCATCTGTATCAAATAATCTTGATAATGGATCAACATATGTAAGCAGTGAAATTCTCGATGTTCTAAAAAAATAGCAGCATTAATCAAACATCCTGAGGTTGTATAATCTTGGGATGTTTTTTTTGCACCCAAAATAGAAATTGGTTCTTATGTTAAAAAGTATTGGAAAACAATTGCAAAATTGGTACCGTTGCGTTATAATAATGGGAAAATACTCAATATTTCGAAAATTACACACGATGGCTAAGCCAGAAGGAGGATTTGACATGAGGGTTTATGAGAGTGATAAAATTAGAAACGTTGCAATTCTGGGACA
>JBATTG010000159.1:0-14643 GCA_049670425.1 Proteocatella sp. | reverse complement strand
TGTTAGTTCCCTGGTATGGCTTTCTTTCGCCTGTGTTAGTTCCCTGGTATGGATTTCTTTCGCCTGTGTTAGTTCCCTGGTATGGCTTTCTTTCGCCTGTGTTAGTTCCTTGGTAAGGCTTTCTTTCGCCTGTGTTAGTTCCCTGGTATGGCTTTCTTTCGCCTGTGTTAGTTCCTTGGTACGGCTTTCTTTCGCCTTGAGGTTGAGTATCCTCAGTTTTAGTCTCTACTACTTTTTTCGTTTCTGGTGCTTTTTCTATGCTTGACTCTTCATTTTTGTTTGATTTTTCTGTTTTGTTTTCCATATCGTCCTTTTTTATCTCATATTTAGATTCCAATTCCACTTTACCATTTTCTTTTTTTAAATTTTCACGTTTGGATTTTTCCTTATCCATTTTTATTGTGGATAATTTCTTCATCATTTGTTGCGCTTCTTGTTCAGTTACTGCAGCCATATGACTTTCTATTTTAAATCCAACATCGCTCAGCATATTTATCAATTCTTTTGTTGGTAGTCCAAGATCCTTAGCTAGTTTGTGTATTCGTATCTTTTCCATATTGTTCCCCTCCAACTATTTTTTTGATACTATCAGCAAAGCCTCTGTCGGTTATTCCTACTACTACTCTTTCCTCGATTCCCATAGCTTTGCCCATTTCATATCTATCAAGGCTTTCTATTACTTGAATATTTCTGTAGCTCGCTTTATCTTTTATTCTTTTAGATGTGTTGTCAGACGCATCACTTGCAAGTAGTACCAGTTTTACTCTGCCTTTTTTAATATTTTCCAGAGTTATTCCTTCTCCTGATGTTATTTTCCCTGCTTTTTTTGCAAATCCTAACATTGTTTTTATTTTATTCTTCAAGCCTTTATCAGCTCCTCTTTTAGACGATCATATACTTCTTTGGGGATTTCAACTCTAAAACTTTTTTCAAGGGCGTGGTTTTTTATAGCTTTTTCCATACATTCTATGCTCTGACAAATATATGCGCCTCTTCCATTGGCTTTACCTGTTGAATCTACAAATATCTGACCTTCCTTATTTTTAACTATTCTTATCAATTTCTTTTTATCACTTCGATCCGAACAAACTATGCATTTTCGCTGAGGTATTTTCTTGGTTTTTGCTGATTGTGCCATTTTAACCTCCCTCTGTTATTCTTCTATTTTGGGATCTGTTGGTATTTCACCTAATACTGCTTCAGCTTCAGCTTCAGCTTCTTTTCCCAAGTTTTCTTCAACTTTTAAAGTTTCCTCTTTCATCAGTTCTGCAAATATTCCCTCATTTATCAGTTCTGCCTGGGTTTCGCTTTTTATATCAATTTTCCAACCTGTAAGTTTTGCTGCGAGTCTGGCATTTTGCCCTTCTTTTCCAATAGCAAGTGACAGTTGATAGTCTGGAACTACTACTCTTGCTGTTTTTTCTTCAAGGTTTACTTCTACAGATATTACTTTCGCAGGGCTAAGAGCGCTTGATATATATTCTACTGGATCTTCACTATATACTATTATATCTATTTTCTCGCCTCTAAGCTCATCTACAATATTTGCTACCCTTTGCCCTTTGGTTCCGACACACGAACCTATAGGATCTATGCTTGGGTCAGAAGACCATACTGCCATTTTCGTTCTTGAACCTGCTTCTCTTGATATAGACTTTATTTGAACTATTCCTTCGCTTATTTCTGGGACTTCTCTTTCAAAAAGTCGCTTAACTAGTCCAGGGTTATTTCTTGATACTTGGAGTTGAGGAACTCCATTTTGCTTTTTAATCTCAAGAAGATATACTGTTATTCTGTCATTTAACTCATAGTCTTCTGTAGACATCTGTTCCTGTGACGGCAGCATTGCTTCTGTAGTTATTAAAAGATTGTTCTTGCCTCTTATACTCAAATTTATAAGTACATTTGGCCTTTGCGGTCCGTTTACTTTTCTAACGATTTCCCCAACCATTATTTCAGTTTCTTTCAGGGAAAATTCATCAAAAACGATATCTCTGCTCGCCTCTTTGATTTTTTGAACTACCATCTGTCTTGCCGTTTGCGCGGCAACTCTTCCGAAGTTTCTTGGAGTCACTTCTTCTTCTACTATGTCTCCTACTTCGTAGGTCATGTTTATTTCCTGTGCGCCTTCAAGAGATATCTCTCCATCAAGGAGGTCTATTTCTCTCTTGTTGACAACTGTTTTTGATGTATATACTCTTATATCGCCTGTTTCTCTGTTTACTACAACTCTTGCATTATTTGTAGCTCCGAAGTTTTTTTTGTAAGCATTTACCAGTGCGTTTTCAACAGCCTCTATCAGTACATCTTTACTTATACCCTTTTCTGCCTCTATTTGGTTTAGTGCTGTTATGAAATCAGCGTTCATCTGTAATTTTACCTCCTAAATTAAAATATTACTTTAAGTCTTATTATAGCAATATCTTTTCTGTTAATTTCTATTATTCTATTGTTGAATTCAATCTGTACTATATCATCTTGTGTAAGTCCAATCAGAGTTCCTTCGAACTCTTTTTGTCCGTTCATCGGTTTGTAAAGCTTAATCTCTACATCTTTGCCGCTTTCTCTGACAAAATCTCTTTCTTTTCTTAGGGCTCTGTCTATTCCTGGAGATGATACCTCTAAAAAGTAATTTTCAATTATCGGATCTTTAATATCCAGCATTTCGCTTATCAGTCTCGATATCTTTGAACAGTCTTCTAAACATATTTTTTCATCTTTTGATTTCTTATCTACTAATATTCTTAGATACCAGTCGGCGCCTTCTTTTACATATTCTGTATCTACAAGCTCATATTCTTCAGTAAGAACTTCTAATACCAGTGGTTCCACTATTTCTTCGGTTTTATTTGCCACCTGTATACCTCCTTTGTTTGTTTATTCTAAAACGAAAGAGTGGGTTTTTCCCACTCTTTTCGCTCGTTTTTTATATTGTACTATAAAAATAATAACAGATTTTCCAAGTTTTTTCAATGGTTTTTAAGTATTTTTTTATATTTAACCTCAGATTTATCAGTTCACTTTGCATTTAAACTAACTTTTATATTTTCCTATTTATATATTTATATGCATATATCCATTGTGTATGATTGCCTTTGGGAATATAATGGGTATATAGTATTAAAATTATTTTAGTAAGAAAGGATGGTTTTATGTCTAATAAAGATTTATATTTTTCTTTGAATAATTATCTTAAAGAAAAATTTGGTTGTAAAGTAATAAAATTAGCTATTGATGGGAATTTCAGTTGTCCTAATAGAGACGGCAGTATTGCATATGGTGGCTGTATTTTCTGCTCAGAAGACGGTTCTGGAGAGTTTGCCGGGAATAAAAAACTCAGTATCACTGAACAAATGCACGGACAGGTCGATTTACTTGAGACCAAATGGGCAAATAGTAAATATATCGCATATTTCCAAAATTTCACAAATACTTATGATTCTGTTGATAATTTAAGAAAAAGATATGATGAGGCTCTGTCCTTCCCAAATGTGGTTGGACTTGCTATTGCAACAAGACCCGACTGCCTCAATGATGAAATCCTCGAGCTTTTGGAAGAATATAACTCTAAAACGTTCCTATGGATCGAACTCGGACTTCAATCTATTCATGAAAAAACTGCTGATTTTATAAGGCGAGGATATCCTTTAAAAACTTTTGATTTGGCCATGGCTAATTTGAACAAAAGGAGCATAAAAACTGTTGCCCACTTGATTCTCAACCTGCCCGGTGAAAGTTTCGATGATATGAAAAAAAGCCTGGAGTATATATCTGACCTTGGGATATGGGGAATTAAGCTTCAGATGCTGAATATATTAAAAAGCACGGATTTAGAAACCCATTATCTTTCGAATATGTTTTATCTTAGGACCGCGGATGAATACATTGAGCTTGTAAGCAACCTGCTTACTTTTCTTCCTCCAAACATCGTAATTCACAGGATTACCGGAGACGGAAAAAAAGAAAGCCTGCTGGCACCTAACTGGGTACTCAACAAGCGTTATGTTTTAAATGGTATTCAAAAATACATGCGTTCCAAAGACCTTTATCAGTCCAAAAACTATCTGGATATCAGCTGAGTATTGCAATCTTTCATGATAACAGCGGTATTATAATACCGTAAACAGAATATCCCAATGCTCCGCCTATTATTATCAGGAGTATTGGTGATATTTTTTTATAATGATAAATCACGGCAACTGTTATTGCAATGAAAATGCTGTATATGTCGTTTAACGACATTGGAATCAATTTAATCACAGCAACAAGAATTATGGGCACCACACATGGTCTTATCCCATAGAGTATCTTTCCCACAAGCCTGTTCTCGCCGTTTTTCTTGTAATACGCGGCTAAGATAAGCGCCAGGATAACCGGCACTGTTACGACGCCTATCGTCGCTACAATCGCGCCTATAATCCCATCTGAGTGAAAACCTACGAAGGTTGATGCGTTAATCGCCAATGGCCCTGGAGTCATTTCTGACAGAGCTACCATGTCTATAAACTGTCCGCTTCCTATTATTCCATATCGCCCAACTATTTCCTGCTGTATCAATGATATTACTGCATATCCTCCGCCAAAACTTATAGCTCCTATTTTCATAAAACTGAGAAACAGTTTAGTCAGCATCAGAATCACCCTCTTTACCACGCTTAAATATAAATCCTATTGAAGCTGCCCCCATAATTATAAAAAAACTGGAAACATCTAAAACAAGAAGTATGAGTGCTGCTATTGCTATTATTTTCTTTACTCCTGAAAAATCGGTTTTTTTTGTCATTTTTATAAGACTGAAAGTTATCAAAACTACAATGGTTGGCCTTATGCCTTTAAAAGCCAGTTGCACTGGTATCAATTGTGACAACTCATCAAAAACTGAAGCTACTAAAATTATTGCAAGAAAAGCAGGGAGTATGGCTCCAAGCGCCGCTGCAAAAGCTCCGATAATCCCACGTTTCTTATATCCCACAAATATACTGCAGTTAACCGCTATTGCTCCTGGCAGGCTGGTTGAAAGCGCTACTGCGTCATAATATTCCTGCGATGTAAGCATTTTTTGTTTTTCAACTATTTCTTTTTCAATGAGTGGTATCATTGCATATCCCCCACCCAGAGTGAATGCCCCAATTTTAAAAAATATCCAAAATAGTTTCAGGCTCATTACAAGATTCCTTCCTCCCTGAAGATGGTTCTTATTTCGTTCCAATCATGGACTCTGGTTATATTTTCGTGATTTGACTCTTTATTGTAAGGAGCATCTACAAGATACAGTTTTATTCCCGCTGTAGCTATTTCTACCGAAGCATTTGGATGATCTTCTATGAATATTTCACATCCAAGCTCCGTAGCTTTTTCAAGCTTGTTCGGAGTCCCAAGAGTTATAAGTTCTATATCCCCAAGACCATTGTCATAAAGCCATCTTTTCGTTTGTTTGTGACTCTCTGGTCTTCGCGCCGTTATTATCCAGACGTTGTGTTTTTGCGAAAGCTCCATGACAGTCTCTTTTGCACCCTCTAACATATCCACTTTAAATATAAGATTTCTCCCTTTGTTTAAAAAGAATTCGCTCAAATCTTCTTCTGTAACCCCATAAATCTCTCTAAAATCATATTCTCTCAAATCTTCATAGCCTATGTTTTTTCCGAAATATTCGTTAAGATATGGTAGAAAATAACCCGAGTATGTCAGTGTCCCATCTATGTCTATTCCTATATTATATTTTTTCATATAATCCCCCGCTTTAATAAACGTAATATTCCATTGTCGGTTTCACATTGAAAGTTTTTTTCATTTGCTCATATTCTTTTTTTGCCGTATCATTCTTATCACTGGTCTTTATTGCCCTTATCATGAGATTTTTTGGCGTGTCCAGCGGTGAAATATATTCAAGAGCGGACACTTCGTATCCGTGCGCTTCGATGAAAAGACTTCTCAGCGAATCTGTAAGCAGGTCATTAAGTTTTGCCCTGAAAATATTATGTTTATAGATTGGCGCTATTTCTTTACAATCAAGCTGTTCTATAAGTTCCTTGTGACAACATGGTACTATTACCATGCTCTTAGCTTCCGCTCTTATAGCTGCCGATATGGCATAGTCTGTAGCCACATCACAGGCATGAAGACTCACTACCATATCTATTTTCCTCATTGGGTGATAGGTTTTAAGGTCTTCTTTTATGAACTCCATATTCTTGTATCCCAATCGTTTTGATCGTTCTATTGAGCTTTGTATTACTCCGTCAGAATAATCGATACCTATGAAATAGCAATTTTTTTTCATAACCTCTTTGATATAATAATTAAGCACAAACGTCAGATAACTCTTGCCGCATGCACAGTCCATTATTGTTATTGCATCTTGTGTATCCATTTTTTTCAAAATAGGCTCTACTACTTCTATGAAATGGTCTATCTGGTTATATTTTCGTATCATGTCATTTTTCACTTTTCCATCTTTGGTCATTATGCCTATTTCTTTCAAGAGTTCCGGAGCTTTTGAAGCCTTTATAAAATATTCCCTTTTACTCTCCACCTTGGTTTCCAGTTCTGGTTTTGGATCTTCATATTTTATAGTAACATTCTTGCTGTCTGCATTCACTATCACGGTAGTTCCCCGCTCGTAATACCTTACCTCTAAGGCTTCGTATTTCAGTGATTCTTGCAATACCACTTTAAGCATTTGTGCAAATTCCATGGTTTCAGTTTCTTGATTCCAATATAACTGCCCTTCTTTGTAACTTCCGCTGAAAGTCTTTGTTCCTGATTTGAAACTTATATGAAAGTCTCTAAAAAAATCTTGCTGCTCTGCATATCGATTTTCCAGTCCAGAAAGAAACAGCTTAAGTTTTGATATTATTTTCTTTTCCATAAATTACTCCTTTAGTTTTGTTCCTGTGGTTCTTCATGACCACTATATGTCAACTGGAGCCCTGCTCCATCATATTTGAATATATCATAATTCCTTACCACTTCATTGTTGTCGCTGTATACTATTATTTCATCTTTTCCATCTTTGTCCATATCCTTAAATTCTACCTGCGGATATGTTCCGCCATCAAAATCTTTCGCCATTTTGACAAGGTGTGTTTTTCCATCCCACATCAAGAGATGAAGTTTATCGTAATTTGTAGAAAGACTGTTTTTTTTGTTTCCCAACAAAATCATAGTCTCTTGTTTTCCATCTTTATTTATGTCCAGCTTATACAATTTTTGTATCACTATTGGATATTTCCCTACGTCAAGATTATTGGTGTTGTCATATCTTGCCAGCTTAATTTCTATTGTGGCATAATTCCCATGATGGACTAATTTATACTGGATCGAGTCCCTTATCCATATGCCATAGCCGCCTTTTATGGTGGAATCCTTGTCCTCCACCGGGCTACCGAAATTTTTAGTTAATTTGTCAACTAATTCTTTTGCGCTTTCGTTTCCTATGTTAAGCTTTATTCTGGTGAAATGATTTGCTTTGTCATAAAATATTATAGTTTCTCGGTTTTTCCCGAACCAGTCTAATTTATATACTACAAATTTGGTTTCCAGAGTTTTTCCATCTCCTTTTGAATCCGGCTCGCCTTTGAAAGCCACCATTCTTTCCCTGTTTGAAGACAGTATCTCAAACGGATGGGAAGCTCCGTCATATGATGCAATTACACCTTTTATGTCCGGATTGTGTGTTTCTTTGAGCAGCGGCATCTGTGAATAATAGGCTCCATATCCAGCCAGTGCTACTACCAGAATTAGCAGCCCTGCATATATGATTTTCTTATTTTTTTGAAACAGCTCTTTTGCGTCTCCATTTTCCTGATTTTTTTTTATTTTTATATTAATATTGACAAGTGTTTTTTTTGTCATCTTCAATAATTCTGAAAATTTTACACCGATTTTTTCGAACGATTCTCCTGCCTTGTTATTGATTTTCTTATCTGCTTCTTCATTATTCAAACTTGCCTCATCTTCACTTGCTAAAAGTTCAATCATCTTGATTCTTTTCAACTTGATTTTTTCATCTATTTTTTTATTATTGTCATTTTCTGTTTTTTCTTCTATAATTTTATTAGTATTTAGATTAGGTCTTATTTCCTTTGCTTTCTTCTTTGACATTCCATTCTCCTTTGGATTATAAATTATATTTCAGATTTGATTATATCATATTTTACTAAATATATGTGTGATAAATACGGTATTGATTCCAGTAGAGACTGTTTTTTGAAAAATAATAAAAGCTGACTGAAACTCAAATATTTGACATTATTTAAAAATAATTATATTATAGTATATATATGATGTTTAACTAAAACCACACGTAAATAGGAGGTTTCAATGCCAAAAATTGTTGATGTTCAAGAAAAAAAACAGGAAATTTACAAATCTGCAACCCAGGTTTTTCTAGATAAAGGTTATAATAACGCCACCCTTTTGGATATTGCGAAACTTTGTAATATGGGAAGGAGTACGATTTATCAATATTTCAAAAACAAAGAAGAAATATTTTATGAAGTTTCCATATCATTCTTTTCTGAGTTGGTATCCAGATTGGATTCTATAATGATAGGAGAAACTTTATCTTCGACTGAGAAACTAAAAGAAATGTTGTCCATATTTGTATTTGATTCTAAGGCAGATTCCCAACGATTCTTTCAGCTGGCAAAAGTATTGATGTTTCTGAAAGAAAATAACTCTGTTTTTGAAAATAAATTTAAGTTTTTCTACCTGAGTGTTCAGGATATGTTTTTTCAGGTAGTAGAAAGTGGTATACACAATGGTGAGATTAAAAAATGTGATGCAGAATCGATGTCCATTGCAATTTTCGGTCTGGCTCAGTCTATAATTTTGCATACTTACATCGACAACAGCCGCGATAACAAAAAATATTTTGACTCCATATGTATTTTAGTTGATGGAATCAAATTTTAGAGGAGGAAATATAATATGCCTAAACATAAACCTAAGCAAAAGCATAAGCAAAAATTAATTTTACGAGGTCTGATTTTAATAGTAGTCTTAGGGTTGCTTGTGAGCCCATTGTTGAGTATTTTCGCTTATCTTTAATTTCGAAAGGAGCTTCAGATGCCAGCATTTGAACTGAACAAAGAAAATTTTGAAGAAGAGGTATACAACTCCTCGCTTCCAGTGCTTATAGATTTTTGGGCGCCATGGTGTGGTCCCTGCAAAGAAGTTCTTCCCATGGTTGAAGAGCTTGCCGATGAACTTTCAGGAAAGGTGAAGGTTTGTAAACTAAATGTAGATGGCAACAAGGAAATTGCTCGTAAATTCCGAGTTATGACTATTCCTACAGTTATAATTTTCAATAAAGGTGTAAAAATCAAAGAACAGGTCTATCCAAAGAACAGGGATGAACTTTTAGCTCTGCTTGAAGGCCTATAAAAAAAGGCAGTGATTTAATCACTGCCTTTTTTTATTCTCATTTTTCCTAAACTATATATGCATATACATCGCCTTAAATAAAGACAGTTCTTATTCGGCTTCATATAATTTTGAATTCAGGAAATCTGCAATCTGTTTCATTTCTGTAGCTTCAATAATAAACGCCATAGCTTCCTCATTTTGAATCAGATTCATTAGATTTCTAAGCAGCGTAAGCTGACTGTGCCCGTCTTTCATGGCCAGCATCAAGATAAGTTTTACGGCGACTGTCTGCGAACTATATCCCAGCATATTAAACTCAACAGGTTCCTTCAGTACTGCAACTGCAATCATAGATTCATTCACATACGTTATGTCTGCATGTGGTATCGCAACTCCATAGATTTCGGTAAGTAATCCCGTTGGAAATACTCTTTCTCTCTCAAGCACGGCTTTACAATAACCTTCTTTTACATAGCCATTTATTTCCAGCATTTTTGCCAATATCTCTATTGCCTCTTCCTTAGTCTCAACTTCGAGTCCAGTAGTAACCACATTTTTATCAATGCTTATATTTGGCATTTATATCCCTCCATTGATTCTCATATTAATTTTAAAAAACACAGGAGCGTCGGCATGGACACTCTGTGTTTTAGATTTTTAAGAAATACTGTTTTCAATATGTTTCATTATCTTGCCCGAAAACAGCTTAAATACTGGGACTCCAACAACCGTCACAACAACGAATTCCCCGAATCCAACATAAAGCATAGTTTGAAGTATTGGAAGATTTGACAAAAGTGCTATCTCCAGCCCTACAATCACTGCATTTGCAATAGTGGGCGTCAAAGATGCCATCCATAAATTCCTGGTATATCTCATGGAATAAACTGCTATGGCTGTAGCGAAAGTTCCAATTAAGGCATCCATCATGCCAAACGGACTGAACATATTTGCAATAAAACATCCCAGTATAAGACCTGGGGCGAATTGTGGATTAGCAAAAGCTAAAAGTGTCAGTATTTCGGGTATTCTCAATTGAATTGGGCCATAACTTATTGGCGCCATTGCAATTGTTAGTGATGCGTATAGACCTGCCAGCACGGCAGTATATACTATCCATTTTGTTTTTTTAGAATTCATTATTTCTTTACCTTTCTTGTTTTTTATTAGTGGGGCCAAGTAAACACTAATTTATATATTACAGATATTCAGCTTCTTTGTCTTTTATTTCAAGAAGCACATCTTTCAATTCATCCTCATGAACTTGAATAATCGCTTTTAATAAAACTTCCATCCCTTCGATATCTTCTGTCATAGGGAAACTGTATTCCCATGTAGGATTAAACGCCTCTTCGCAGACTGATACCTTAACCTCATTCTTTACAATTTGTTTGATGCCGTCTGCCACTTTATCATCTTCATAATAATCAAATATTGCTGTATATTCCCAGTCTTCTACTCCAGATTTTGTAGTAAGCTGAATATTCAATTGCTCTTTTTCGCCATTTGTAGTTACAAATAGACTATTTATATATTCTGCTTCCTGGTCCATGTCCAGCGTTGCAATCTCTTCTGTAATAATATTATCCTGGTCTTTTTTCATTAATAATATTGCAAATTCATTCATGTTTATGCCTCTCCTTTTCTATTTCGGACTCTTATTACCAAATACAGATAGCTCCCAATACTCCTGGCCCTGCATGGACTGATACTAATGTCCCCAGATTGACTATTTCGACTTCATTTTCTGAAATATCGGCAATCCTTGATTTCAATTTTTCTGCATCTTCCCTGCGATCTCCATGAGCTATATATATTTTATCTATTTTGTTTTTTTTCGCCAACAACCTTGTTATATTCTCTATTTTAATTATAGATTTTTTTCTTCCTCTTACTTTATCTATTGGAATGAGTCTTCCTTCTTTATTCATATTTATAATCGGCTTTATGTCAAGAGCTTCTCCTATGGTTCCTGAAAGGCGGCTTATTCTTCCACCTTTTTGGAGATATTTAAGGGTTTCTACCGCAAAATTTATTTCTTGATTCAAAAAACCCTCTCTTGCGACTTTTACCGCGCTTTCAAAATCGGCTCCTGCTTTAGCTAGTTTTGAAACTTCAAGTGCTACATGGCCTAAACCGTATGCAACTGATTTTGTGTCAATATTTTCTATAACCAGGTTCCCGCCATATTCTTCGGAGACATTCTTAACCATATTATGGGTTCCGCTCAGATTTTGCGAAATCATCATAGTTATTATGTGAGTGTAGCCTTCCTTTATAAATTCATCAAAAGCTTTCATAGCTTCCGAAATTACCGGCAGTGATGTTTTTGTATCAAATATGTCAAGTGATTCCATACAGGCTTCATAGCTTATATCATATTTATCTCTGAACGTTCTTCCATCATTAAATATTACTTGTAGCGGTATTATCTTTATGTTCTCAGTATCTTGTATTTCCAAATTCAAGTCACTGGTTGTGTCTGTCAATATACCAATTTTTTGCATTCTAATCCTCCCAACTTACACATATGCCTACTGTCCCCGGCCCGGAATGTCCTGCCATCATAGGCCCTACATTGATGATATATCTGTCACATTCAGATACATTATCCAATGAATTCAAGGTTTCATATTGTCTTTGTGCCTCTTGAAGCGACCGGCCATGCATCGATGCAAATTTAATTTTCTTCTTGCCTTTAAGATCTTCTAGTGCAAGATTCATCATTGCCTGAAGTGATTTTTTTCTTCCTCTTATTTTTCCTGCAGCATAATATTTGCCTTCTCGGTCAACACCGATTATAGGTTTTATATCGAGTATCTTTCCAATAGTTCCTTCAAAACTGCTTATTCTTCCGCCTTTTATCAGATATTTTATATTATCAACGGTAAAGTACCCTCGGCTTCTTTCTAAAACATATTTAGCTCTCTCAACTGATTTTTCGAAATCAACAGTTTCAGCTGCCATCCTTGCGGCTTCTATAACAGAAAACCCCGTCGCCATTGAAATCAATTTCGAATCTATAAGTTCTACTTTAAATATATCCGTATATTCATCAAAGGCTGACCTTACGGCATTGAAGGTTCCACTTAACGTCGACGAAAGAGTTATTGCAATTATATGAGTCACCCCTTCACTCTTGAGTTTTTCCAGCATTTCCATTATATCTGACATTAATGGCAGTGATGATCTTGGTATTTCTTTTTCAAGATTATCGTACACATAATCTACATCTATATCAATTCTATCCTTAAATGCCCTGTGACTATAGACTACTTGCATTGGCATAAGCCTTATTCCATATTTTTTTACGATCTCATCTGGGATATCACAACTTGTATCTGATATTACTGCAATCTTCTTCATTTTTCCTCCAGAATCCGTTGAACCAGCGATTTCCCAGTCCTCTATCCATATTTTTTTGCAATGCTTTCACTAAATCATTATACTATATAACATCTATTTTAAAAATAGTTTTTAATTAAAAGAATTTCAAAAATAAAGAAAGCAAGTTTATAAGCCTGCTTTCTTTATTTTTGAATTGTATATTAAAAATCACTGTTTAAATTCTTATCCTTTTAATTGACTTAATACCTCTCCAAGCTCATTTATTTTTGCTTCATATTCACTTAACGATCCATTTCTAAGCGCATCCTGAGCTTCATTGAATAATTGATTCGCACGTGCAATAGGGTCTGAGCTAATTGGAGTCGAAGGCCCTTCGGTCTCAGAAGAACCTGCATCTTCGCCTGCCAGACTGTCTACTGGATTTCCATCTTCATCAATCACGCTTCCTGCAAGCATTTCATTCGAATCAACAGGCTTGCCGAATATTTTTTCAAGAGCCTTATCCAAAGTTTCTGCCATTACAATTTTATCGTTGTAGCCAACGATTATTCGTTTAACTTCTGGTATTGCTTTTTCAGAATCCGCTCTTATATACAGCGGCTCCACATATAAAATTGAACTTTCTATTGGAATCGTAAGAATATGACCTCGTAATACCTGCGAACCTCTCGTATCCCATAGTGAAAGGTCTCTTGATATAACGTCGTTATTACTTATCTTCGCTTCCATCTGCTGTGGTCCAATTATACTCTTGTCCTTAGGGAATCTATAGATTATTAGCTCCCCATAGTTTTCTCCATCATTCCTGGCAACCATTAAGGCCGTCATATTCTGTTTCTGCTTCGGAGTATAAGGAATACTCAGTACAAATTCAGCCTTTTCCTCAACAGGAAGTTTGAAAGTAAAGTAGAGTGATTCCATCTGTATAGTTTCACCTTCATAAGTCTCCATCGGGATATCCCACTGGTCTTCTCTGTTGTAGAAAACATCCGGATTGCTCATATGGTAGATTGCATACATCTTAGCCTGAATATCAAACATTACCTGTGGATATCTTATATGAGCCTTTACATAGTCCGGCATTTCGCTCATTGGATTCAGAAGTCCTGGGAATATATCCGAGTATGTCTGAATAAGCGGGTCATTTCCATCTGCTATATAAAATTCCACCGTACCGTCATAAGCATCTACTACGGCTTTTACGGAGTTTCTTATATAGTTGGATCTGCTCGGTTCATCGAACGGTTCTGCATAAGGATAATATTTTGTTGTGGTGTATCCATCAATAATGTAATGTACTCTTCCATTTGCTATTACCGCATATGGATCTTCATCAAACATTATAAATGGTGCAATTTTCTTAACTCTATCTCTTACATTTCTGTTAATAAGAATTTTAGAGTCCGACTTTAATCCTCCGGAAATAAGGAGCTTCAGATCACCTTCCTTGAGTGCAAATAACAGTTTGTTAGCAAAGCCCAGCTTTATTCCTGCCTGACCGTCATAAGTCGTCATTTCGTTTGAGTCTCCCTTAGGATAGTCAAATTCCATCTCATTTGTATTTACTATTACATAATCATCTGTAAGTTCGCCAAAATAAACTTGCGGTTTTGTAAGCTCAAGTTCTTTCACATCTGTTGCAACTGGTACATTTTTCAGTATCATGTTTGGCTGTCCAGATGGATTAAGCTGATTTACAGGTGCTACTGTTCCTCCGTAGCCATGCGTATATTTCAGCTTTGTATTTACCCAAGTTTGAGCATTTGATCCCAACTTGCTCTTATCTATTTCTCTTATGGAAAGGAATACCTGTGTCAGTTTTCCATCTAAGACATATCTGTCTATATCTACATCTTTAAAATTGTAGTAACCTCTAAGCCCTTGAAGCTGGTTGAAAGCTTCTTTAGTAGGTCTGTAGTCGTT
>JBATTG010000158.1:0-5936 GCA_049670425.1 Proteocatella sp. | reverse complement strand
CAACAATCTAAAGAATCAGTTTCGCCATGTTCCGTCATTATATTGCAGATAAATATTTTTTTGGCGCTGCTGTTTATTATTGCTTCTGCTATTTCTGGGATTATTAGATTTGCAATTATGCTTGTATAAAGACTTCCTGGTCCTATTACTATTATATCGGCCTGAGATATTCTCTCCAAGGCCTTTTGTGTAGCCCTTGGTTTTGATGGCATTAACTCTAGTTTTCTTATGCTGGTTTTTTCGGTTATGCAATATGGCGCTATATTCGATTCGCCTACAGCGACACTTCCATTTTGAAGATGCGCCACGAGTCTAATCTGCTCGTTTGTCGATGGGATTACGCTCCCTTTTACGCCTATCATGTCAGAAATGTGATCAACTGCTTTTTCAAAGTCTCCAAATATTTCATACAGAGCCAGTAAAAAAAGGTTGCCAAAACTCTGATTTTTCAAGCTTCCACTTTCGAACCTGTGGTTCATAAGTTTTTCCATTATCGGATCCATATTTGAAAGTGAAATGAGGCAATTTCGTATATCTCCAGGAGGAAGCATTCTGTTTTCGGCTCTTATAAGCCCTGAACCTCCTCCGTCATCTGCTACTGTGACTATAGCGCTCAGATATTCGGTATATTTTTTAAGCCCCCTCAGAAGATTTCCTTGCCCAGTTCCCCCGCCTAATACTACTACTTTCTTGTTATTAGTCTCCATTTTATATCCCCATCTACTTTTATGTTTATTAGTGAAGTGTTATATCTCTGTGCTTTTTAAAAACTTTATATTCTGAATCAGCCAACTTTTCATACATTAGGTTGGCAAAAGTAACAGATCGGTGTCTTCCACCAGTACAGCCTATTGCTATTACCAAATGATTTTTTCCTTCTTTTTCGTAGTTTGGAAGCAAAAAAACTATCATGTCTTCAAGTTTTTCTAAAAATTTAACACTGGCTTCAGAATCCATGACATAATCTCTTACAATCTTATCATCCCCTGTTTTTTCTTTAAGTTCTGGGACATAATAAGGATTTGGAAGAAATCTTACGTCAAAAACCAAATCTGCATCCATTGGTATACCATGCTTAAACCCAAATGATGTAATTGATACTGTAAGGTTGTTTGTTTTGTTTCCCAATTGAAATGCATCCAGCATGCTTTTTCTTAAATCCTTCACAGTCATATTGGTAGTATCTATCGTTTTTTGAGCTTTACGCTTTATTGGAAAGAGTATGCTTCGTTCTTTTTCGATGCCATTTATTATATTGTCTTCGCTTGCCAAAGGATGTCTTTTTCTCGTCATTTTATATCTTCTTACTAGCATTTCATCGCTACAGTCCAAAAATAATATTTCACTGTTTTTAGTCTGACGCTCTATAAAATCAAGGCTTTCCTGAAGGCTTGAAACAAATTTATATCCCCTTATATCTATTCCGATAGCTACTTTATTAAGAGTACCTTTTGACTGTATGCTTAATTCATATATTTTTGATATCAATTCTGGAGGGAGATTATCTATACAGTAATATCCCAAGTCTTCAAATATACTCATCGCTTCACTTTTCCCTGAGCCTGACATTCCTGTTACTATTACAAAATTCATAAGTTCTCCTTTACATTGCTATATAACGTTTATAATCCTTTTGGCATCTATATCTGCCATTTCTGCCCTTTTTATTGCCTCGCTTACCATTCTCATATGTGTGCATTTATGCGCATCGGAACCTACTGAAAATCTGATATCATAGTTCTTCACTTTTATCAGCTGCTCCAGCGACAGATTGTCATGGTGAGCGTTTATTTCCAAAACCGTTTTTGTCTTTTCTGCCATTTTTGCTACTTCTTCTATTTCTACCATGCCCTTGTCACCCGGATGGGTAAGTATGAATATTCTGTTATTTTTCATAGCATTTACAAGCGCATTTGTATTATATTCGATTTCCTTTGTTTTCAAAGGCTTTATAAAGTTTCTGACATGATTTTGAAGTCCTCTCAGATTTGGTGGCATTGAGCCAAAATGATAACCTGCCATCACATAGTCTACATATTTATGAATATAATCATCCACATCTATATTCCCTTTGTCATCGAGTATGTTTGCTTCTACTCCCAGGAATATTTTGATATCCTGATATTTTTCTCTCAGCCGCTGTACTTCATCTTTCATTACCGGATAGTCTTTATATTTTACGCCAAAGCCTTTATGCTTGTATCCGTGGTCTGAAATACCTATTTTTTTCAAGCCCATTTTTCTTGCAAAAACCACATTTTCTTCCATGGTAGATTTTCCATCACTATATTTCGTATGACAATGATATTCTGCTATACATTTCATTTTTCACCCTGGCCCTATTTTTCACCAATTATTTTTATTTCTTCTTCCAGCTTTATTCCTGTATTTTGATAGACTTTTGATTTGACTTCTTCGATAAAATCTATCATTTCCTTATAGGTGCTGTTTCCCTTGTTTATAACGAACCCACAGTGTTTTTCGGAAACTTTGGCATCACCAGTGCTGTAGCCTCTGAGCCCAGACTCTTCAATAAGTCTTCCCGCAAAGTTTCCCTCTGGTCTTTTGAAGGTAGATCCGGCGCTATACTCAGAAATCGGTTGTTTCGTAGTTCTTCGGTTTGTGAAATCATCTGTCTTTGATTTTATTTCTTCTTTTTTCCCGGGTTCAAGTTCAAACCACACGGAAAGTATGATATAGTCTTTTTTCATAAAAATACTCTTCCTGTATCCAAACTCCATATCATCTCTTGCAATTTCTTTTATTTTTCCTGATTTATCTATTACTCTTACTTTCTTAACTATGTTCTTCATTTCAGAATCATAGGCACCTGCATTCATAAAAACGCCCCCGCCTACGGTCCCTGGTATTCCGCTTGCAAATTCAAAACCGGAAAGCTCTGATTCCATTATCTTTCTTGAAAGTGCCGTAAGTCTTATTCCTGATTCTGCATAGGCTATATTATCTTTTATTTCTGATTTGGAAAAATTATCTGCTATTTTGATTACTATTCCTCGTATACCCTTGTCTGTGACCAATATATTTGAGCCATTTCCTACTACAGTATATTGTATTTCATGTTTTTTTGCCAGTTCTATGATTTCAATGATTTCTTTTTCAGTATTTGGAAAAATCATTATATCTGCACATCCACCTATCCTGAAGGTAGTATGGTTTTTCATCAGTTCATTTTCGCATATTTGATTATCATTAACTACTTTTTTTAATTCATCTATGACTAACTTCATTTTATCTGCTGTTAATTTAATTTCATCTAGATCTATTTCAGCTCTATTTATTTCATCTGTTTTCTTCAATTTATTCTCCTAACACAAAAATACATTCTAACTATTAATTTTACTATATCCCCTCCTATTTTGCAATTTATTTTACAAATTTATTATTTGTGTTTATATGCAAAAAAAATTAAGAGGGTATGAACCCCTCTTAATTCTCATGGTATCTATCCAAGTGCAACATCTAAAAACATCATAAGTGCAAAACCTACCATCGCTCCAATTGTCGCAATATCTGTTTTTCTGTCTCTTTGTGCTTCTGGTATCAATTCTTCTACCACTACATAAATCATGGCTCCAGCGGCAAAACCCAGTGCATATGGAAGTATCGGTTTCATATATATCACGGCAATTGCTCCCAGTACTCCTGCCAAAGGCTCTACAAGCCCTGATGCCTGGCCATACATGAAGCTTTTAAATCTTGATAAGCCTTCTCTTCTAAGCGGTATTGAAACTGCTGCTCCCTCCGGAAAATTCTGAAGTCCAATTCCAATTGCAAGTGCTACCGCTCCTGCAAGTGATGCTCCTCCAGTTCCAGATGCCGCTGCTCCAAAAGCTACCCCTACGGCAAGACCTTCGGGTATGTTGTGGATTGTTATTGCGAAAACCAATAAAATACTTCTTCTTAAATCAGTTTTTATTCCTTCTTTTTCATTATCTGCACCACCTATGTGAAGATGGGGAATTATCTGGTCTACTACCCATAAAAATCCGCCCCCTAAAAGGAAGCCTGCAACAGCTGGCAACCATGGTTTTATTCCCGCTGCCTCTGCCATTTCAATAGATGGGTTTAAAAGAGAAAAGAAACTTGCCGCAATCATAACTCCTGCTGCGAAGCCCAGCATTCCATTGAGGACATTCTTGTTTATTTCTTTAAAGAAAAATACCATGGCAGCTCCCAGCGCGGTTACTCCCCAGGTAAATGTAGTAGCAATTAACGCCTGCTTTACAGGACCAAGTGCAACTAGCCAGTCTAAAATATTATGCATAAAAAAACCTCCTAAGTCTTATTCATTAAATAATTACCCCTAAGAGATCCTCTGTAAACATATTTATTTAATTGTAATTATAATTCACTATTATTTTGCCGTCAGATATTGTCATTATATTTATTGGAAGATCCTCGAAAATATCAACCACTATTATATCTGCTTCTTTTCCGATTGCCAATTCTCCCTTATCTTTAAGTCCAAGTGCCATTGCTGGATTGTAACTCGCAAGCCTCACAGCTTTAGGAAGTCCGATGTTCTCTTCAATCTTGAATACATATTCAAGTATATCTCTGGATCTATTCGATGCCGATAATATGCTTATGTTATCATCCGCCATTTCATCTACAAAGTCTATGCCACCGTCTTCGGCTACAAGGCATTCTACATCTATGGACGCGTTCAAATTGTTTTTACATATATACTCCATTGATTTTTCATTCTTTGGATCTACAAGTAAATCGATGTCTATCTTATATGTTTCTTTAAGTTTTTCTACAAGTTCGCATTTGGATACTGCAAATGGTATATTTCTTAATTTTGCAAATTTAATTTTATAAGAAAGATCGTCCAGCGCAGAATCTTCCCTAAGGTCTCTTAGTCGTTCTGTCACTTGAATTGCAAGTTCTTCATCTATATCAAATTCGGTCTGCAGATACTGAGAATAATATTGCTCCTGGTACTCTTCCAACACCTCTGAATGATAACCGGTACAAGTCACAAAATCAACGCATTCAGCATCAAACAAGGCTTTTAGCTTTCTATTTATCCGTACGTCCCCAAGCTTGAATTTCAAGTGTACTTTGTGATCTATTAAAAATCTTCTTTTTCTATAATTCTTAACATAGGTCAGTTTCTCAATAACTTCTTCCAAATCACGACCTTCGCTAAACTTATCCAAGGTAAAGGTATGAAATACCGTAGTTACTCCAGATTCTGCCAATAGTTTTTCAACTTGGTAAAAGGCTTTTTCTTCCGAAAAAAATTTAATGTATTTTGAACTGATTTCCTTAACAAAATCCAATGAATGAATATTTATCAATCCTGGCAACACAAATTTACCGCTCATATCCAGATAGTCGCCTTCTGGCTTTTTACCCAGTACCACGTCAGTTATCTTGTTTCCTTCTATATCAATATATCCTTTGTCTAAACTGTCTTTTAATACTAGTTTATTACTATATATTCGTAGCAAAATAAACACCACCTTTTTATCAGATAACTTCATTATACTACAATTACATTTCTGTGTCTTGCATTTTTATCTATTAATTTCATAAAGATAAATTCTGCCGGACGTTGGAACAATTGTTATCTTATATATTTTATTACTTCTTATTGTTTCCAGCAGTATCGTTGCGCCTCCAATCGCTGCATTCTGTGTGAAGTAAGCCTCATAATATTGACAAGTTACGTCAGGGTTGACCTTTGAATAGCCATCCTGTGTTCCTGAAATATCTCCATCCATATCAGCAGCTATTTTTTTTTTAACAATTACATCTTTGTCTATTTTATTTTTCAAATATGTTATGCATTTACTTGACCTATCACTTACCGAATAATATATATCTCCATTTTCTGCCGTAATTCTAAATTTCTGATTTAGTTCTCCATTTGTGTTTAATTGCCTGGTATATCTTAAGGCAGATAC
>JBATTG010000157.1:0-3267 GCA_049670425.1 Proteocatella sp. | reverse complement strand
GCATTTTTCGACATTCCAATAAAAGATATCGAATTATACTTTTCAAGAAGTTCAGTCATTTTTTAGTGATGTCCTCTTTCGTTTCTTTCAAGTCCAACCGGCTCCATTGTTGCAGCTTCGCCGTTTAATAATCCTGCTACTCCAACCTTATGAACTTTAGTTTTGCCTGTACAAATATCACAAGTACATCCTGGAGTATAGTTTGAAGGCTCATCATATGTTGTTATTACTCCCTCAAAGTTTCTTAATATTATTTTATTATGACTTTGAGATATTACATAATTTGGCATAACTGGAGTTTTTCCGCCTCCACCAGGAGCATCGACAACAAATGTTGGAACGCAGTATCCTGATGTATGTCCTCTTAATCCTTCAATTATTTCTATACCTTTTGAAACTGGCGTTCTAAAGTGTGATAGTCCTAATGAAAGGTCACATTGATATATATAGTAAGGTCTAACTCTTATTTTAACAAGGTCATTAACCAATTTTAACATTACATGCGTACAGTCATTTATTCCTCTTAACAATACTGATTGGTTTCCTAGAGGAATTCCAGCGTCAGCCATCATTTCACAGGCATTTTTTGATTCTGCAGTTATCTCATTAGAATGATTGAAATGAGTATTCAGCCAAATTGGATGATACTTCTTAAGCATATTTACAAATTCTGGAGTAATTCTTTGAGGTAGTACAACTGGAGTTCTAGATCCAAGTCTTATAATCTCAACATGAGGGATTTCTCTCAATTTGCTGATTATTTGCTCTAATCTTTCATCTGACATTAGGAGAGCATCTCCACCTGAAAGAAGCACGTCTCTAACTTGAGGTGTATTTCTGATGTACTCGATTGACTTTTCTATCTGATCCATTGGCACTGCTGAATCGTTTTGTCCTGCAAATCTTCTTCTTGTACAGTGTCTGCAGTACATTGAGCATTGGTCTGTAACCAGAATCAGCGCTCTGTCTGGATATCTGTGTGTTAATCCAGGAGTTGGAGAATCTACATCTTCATGAAGCGGATCTTCCTGATCTTCATCAGCTCTTACAAGTTCACTAATTGTAGGTATTGCTTGCTTTCTGATTGGGTCATTCGGGTCATTGATGTCTATTAATGAAAGATAATAAGGTGTTATTGCCATTCTTAGCGATTTCAAACACTCTTCGGCACCTTTTAGTTCTTCTTCAGTAAGCGGTATATATTTTTTTAGTTGGTCTACTGTTTCGATTCTATTTTTAACTTGCCATTTCCAGTCATTCCATTCTAAATCTGAAACACTTGGAAATAAGTCTTGTCTTCTATCTACTCTCATTATAATTCTCCTTGTCTTATAATATTAATAAAATTGTACGCATTGTACTTTCTATTTATTTATAATGCACTCCATATCTGGTCTTAAAAATCATTCTGGGGATTAATAATTTTTACAAATATAAAACTATATATATTGTTTTTCGAATATTGCTCTTAGTTCTTTTGATTCTCTTAATTCTTCTAACGTTATCGCTGCATGATCCTTAGTATAACCATTACCAATAATCATGTTAACATCTTTACCTACGCCTTCAGCTCCAAGAGCTGCTTTTGTAAATGAAGTTGCCATAGAGAAGAAGTATACTGTTCCGCCGTCTCTTACTGGAAGAATTGATGACATTTCTGTGTTTTCAATATTCACACAGTTGATTGTGATATCTACTTCTTTACCGTCATTTGCAGCCAATACTGCATTTAGAACTTCCATAGGCATTTGAGCACTTGCAACTACAGCCGTGTGAACAAATCCTGCATCCATAAGTTTTTTGATATCGCTTTCTTTTCTTACTACTCCAATTACATTTCCTGTTGGGCCAACTCTTTTTTTAGCTTCATAACAGCACATCATTCCTGATTTTCCGGCTGCTCCAAGAATAACTACACTTTCTCCTGGCTTAACTAATTTTGCTGCCTGTGCTGGAGCACCGGCTACGTCTAGTGCTGCTAGTGCAAGATTTTCGCTCATGTCTGATGGAAGTACTGCATAGATTCCACTCTCGAAAAGTATAGCTTTACCTTTTATTTCCACTCTGTCAATATCTGGTTTGATATCAATAATTTCATCAATTCTAAGTGGAGTAAGTGAAAGCGAAACTAAAGTCGCTATTCTGTCTCCAACTTTCAATTCTGTCTTGCCTATCATATCAGGTCCTATTTTTTCAATAGTTCCTATAAGCATTCCACCTGAACCAGTTACTGGGTTTTGCATTTTTCCACGTTCTGCAACTATGCCAAGTATCATTTCTTTGATTTTCTCAATATCATGACCGGCAGCTTCTTCTATTTGTGTAAAGCTTGCAGAGTCAATATTTAATGCAGATACATCTATAAGTATTTCGTTATCGTATATATTCATGTCATTGTTAATTTTTATTGCTGGTTGCGGTAATACACCTACTGGCTCTATTACTCTATGTGTTCCGTACTTGCATCCTTTCATGATTAAACCTCCGTTATAATTAAATTTAAATGGTTAAGTTATTGCGGTTATTTAGAATCAGGTTCAAATTGTATGTATTTGATATCAGTACTAAATAATCTATTTTACTTTCTTTTTTTGTCTTTTGGCACAACACATGTTCCGACTGCTCTGCATACAACTATTGGTTCTTCTAATATGTCACACGCTGAATCATTGATATCTGGTCTTGGCATGATTACTTTTCGGGCTTCAAATTTCATTTTTCTTGAAGTATTTCCCATTTCAATTATTTCGCCAACTGCTTCAATGTAGTCACCTGCATAAACTGGAGCTATAAATTCGACTTCTTCATAAGCCTTGAATAAACCCTCATCTCCATCTTGTTGAATTAAAAGTTCTGTAGCAACATCACCAAATAAGCCAAGCATTCTCGCTCCATCTACTAGATTTCCACCATAGTGAGCGTCATGCGCACTCATTCTCAATCTGATTATTGATTTCAATTCGTATTCCTCCTTCTTTGTTTTAAAGCATAGAATGAAAAAAAGAGCCCATTTTATGCCACATAAGTGACATAAACAGCTCTCCATAGAAATCATTATCCATGACAGTAGTAAATTTTAATTTACACACCAGATATTACATGTTGGGGGTTCTCCTGTAATACCTTCGGCAATTGACACCTTCAGCAAGAGTATCGATGCCCCCATCTTTACACCTCATGCCTACCTATTCAACCGCACCTCTATTTATGTATAATCAAATTATATCACTAAATATAATTTTGTCAATTCCCAAAAAACGTTTTTTT
>JBATTG010000156.1:0-2110 GCA_049670425.1 Proteocatella sp. | reverse complement strand
GCGATAAGGAAGTTAGACTTATCGATGAGAATGGGCTGCAGCTTGGAGTAGTATCTACCAAGGACGCTCAATCAATGGCTAGTCAAAAAAATCTAGATCTTGTAAAAATATCACCAAATGCCGTTCCACCAGTGTGCAAGATAATGGACTTTGGAAAATTTAAATACGAGGCAGCAAAAAAAGACAAAGAATCGAAGAAGAAACAAAAAGTTACGGTTGTAAAAGAAATTAGACTTAGACCAGCAATTGAGGAAAACGACCTTAAAACTAAAGCGAAAATGACTTGTAAATTCTTAGAAGGTGGCGACAAAGTAAAGGTAGCTGTGCGATTCAGAGGCCGTGAGCTTGGTCACAAAGAAATAGGATACCAAGTTATTAATAAATTTATCGAGATGTTAGGAGATGCTGGAGTTCCCGAAAAGGATCCAAAATTTGAAGGAAACAACTTGATACTGATGATAGAACCAAAGAAAATTTAAGCGAGGAGGATACAACAATGCCAAAAATGAAAACTCACCGTGGAGCTGCGAAGAGATTTAGAGCTACAGGAAGCGGAAAATTGAAAAGATCAAAAGCTTACAAAAGACATATTTTGACAAAGAAAAGTTCTAAGACTAAGAGAAATCTTGGTAAATCAGCTATAGTAACAAAGGGCGATCACGCAAGAATTAAAAGATTATTACCATATATATAAACAGAGGAGGTATAGATTAAATGGCAAGAGTAAAAAGAGCACTAAACTCACGTAAGAAACATAAGAAAATATTGAAGCTTGCAAAAGGTTTCAGAGGATCAAGAAGTAAACTGTTTAGACCAGCTAACGAATTCGTAATGAAGTCACTAGCTCATGCATATACAGGAAGAAAGCTTAAGAAGAGAGATTTCAGACAACTTTGGATAGCAAGAATAAATGCAGGAACTAGAATGCACGGACTAAGCTACTCAAAATTCATGCACGGAATGAAGCTTGCAAACATAACTATAAACAGAAAGATGCTTTCTGAAATGGCAATTCATGATGCAGAAGGATTTGCTCAATTAGTTGAAGTTTCAAAAAAAGCACTTCAGAAATAAAAGTATCATATATAAATACGTAAAGTAGTCACACTTCTATTAGAAGGTGTGGCTTTTTTATTGGGCATAGTTAAACAAATAAACTTGTAATATACAGGGGAATATTATAAAATAAGATGAACTTGTTTATTAAGCTGCAATTCATTTCGTTATTTCAAGGCTTTTAAATGAAAAAAATAGAGCTGATTTTTGAATTCGGATTCAGTATAAAGCGGGCATGAGGGAGGAAATTTAATGAAAAGCAAAATAGAGGAACTTAACAAGATTGTGAATCAAAGCAGCAATATAGTGTTTTTTGGTGGAGCCGGAGTCTCTACTGAGAGCGGCATACCTGATTTCAGGAGCGTTGACGGACTGTATAACCAGAAATATAAGTATCCCCCGGAAACTATACTGTCTCATGATTTTTTCATGAGAAAAACTATGGATTTCTATGATTTCTACAGGGCGAAAATGCTCTGCCTGGATGCGCAGCCCAACAAGGCTCATAAAAAGCTTGCAGAACTGGAATCTTGCGGCAAACTCAAGGCGGTAATAACTCAAAATATAGACAATTTGCATCAAAAAGCCGGAAGTGAGAATGTGCTGGAGCTCCACGGGTCGGTTCATCGCAATTACTGCATGAACTGCAACCGGTTTTATAGTGCGGAATTTATAAAAAATACGGCTGGTATTCCAAGGTGTGAGTGCGGAGGCCTAATAAAGCCGGATGTCGTACTGTATCAGGAAGGTTTGAACGACAAGACTGTCCAAAAGGCTGTAGAGTATATTTCCAAGGCTGAGGTGCTCATAATTGGAGGTACTTCTCTGGGGGTATATCCGGCGGCAGGGCTTATAGATTACTACAAGGGAGAGCAGCTGATTCTTATAAACCGCGAGGCTACATCTAAGGACAGCAGGGCGATGCTTGTTATAAATGGAAAAATTGGCGAAGTTTTTGAAAAATTGACAACGATTTAGGGATTTTCAGAGAGGGGTAATTGATGCTTTTTTCAAGCACGTTTTTTTTGTTTGCATTTTTGCCGTTTTTACTATT
>JBATTG010000155.1:0-14781 GCA_049670425.1 Proteocatella sp. | reverse complement strand
CTGTAAGGGTCTTCGATTGGTCTTATTACGTCGGGTCTTTTGTTAGTTATGCCGCTGATGTTTTCAGCAAGAGTTTTTCCTGTAGCGGTAATAAGAGAGGTGTCAATTAAGCCCTTCTTGTCAAGCTCGCTGTACACGGCACTTATTCCACCGGCATCGTTAAGATTCTGAATGTGAAAATCACCTGCAGGTGCCAGATGGCAAAGGTTAGGAATGCTGGAGCTTATCTCATTTATCAGTTCTAAATCAAGATCTACCTGGGCTTCATTTGCTATTGCCAGTAGATGAAGCACGCTGTTTGTAGAACAGCCAAGTGCCATTTCGGCGCTCAGGGCATTTCTAAAAGCTTTTATTGTCAGGATATCCCGTGGCTTTATATCTCTTTCCACGAGTTCCATTATTTTCATTCCGGATTTTTTTGCAAGATGGGTCCTGAGGCTGTGAACTGCCGGGATGGTCCCGTTTCCAGGAAGGGCGAGCCCTAAGGCTTCGGACAGGCAGTTCATGCTGTTTGCCGTATACATTCCAGCGCATGAGCCACATCCAGGGCAGGCGCCTTTTTCAAAGGCATCAAGCTCGCTGTCGTTTATAAGGTTTGCCTTTCTTGCACCTACGGCTTCAAAAAGCGTGGAAAGGCTTATGTCCCTGCCTTCGTTTTTTCCAGCCATCATGGGTCCGCCGCTTACAACGATGGAAGGTATATTTATTCTAGTAGCGCCCATAATCATCCCAGGAACGATTTTGTCGCAGTTTGGAACGAGAACCAGTCCATCGAAGCAGTGGGCATTGGCCATGGTTTCCACGGAGTCGGCAATAAGCTCTCTGGATGCAAGGGAGTATCTCATGCCAGAGTGACCCATTGAGATTCCATCGCAGACGCCTATGGCAGGAATCAGTATTGGGGTTCCGCCCGCCATCCTGATGCCTGCTTTTACAGCCTCGGCAATCCTGTCAAGGTGGATATGGCCTGGAACGATTTCACTGTGAGCCGAAACTACGCCGATAAGTGGTCTGTTTAGTTCTTCTTCAGTATAGCCCATTGCATAAAAAAGTGAGCGGTGGGGGGCTCTTTCAACCCCTCTTGTTACCTGATGACTTCTTAAATTCATAACGTCCTCCTATTTCTTTAACCAGCTCATCATATTTCTAAGTCTTGAACCAACGGCTTCAAGTGGATGGCAAGCTTCGACTCTTCTAGTAGCAAGGAATTTAGCTCTTCGTCCAGCTCTGTTTTCAGCAACCCATTCGCTTGCAAACTCGCCTCTTTGAATTTCAGAAAGTATTTTTTTCATTTCTTTTCTTGTATCTTCCGTTATTATCCTTCGGCCAGTTCTGTAATCGCCATATTCAGCAGTGTCAGAGATGGAGTATCTCATCATTGCAAATCCGCCGTCATTTATAAGGTCTACTATCAGTTTCATTTCATGTATACATTCGAAGTAGGCCATTTCAGGAGAATATCCTGCTTCTACAAGTGTATCAAAGCCTGCCTTCATAAGTTCAGTAACACCACCGCAAAGGACAGCCTGTTCTCCGAACAAGTCAGTTTCAGTTTCTTCTTTAAATGAAGTTTCAAGTATTCCGGCTCTTCCGGCTCCGATTCCGCAGGCATAGGCCATAGAAAGGTCTTTAGCTTTGCCAGTATAGTCCTGATGGATTGCTATAAGTGAAGGCACTCCTTTGCCCGCTTGGTACTGGTATCTTACTGTATGTCCGGGGCCTTTTGGCGCTACCATTACTACATCGACATTTTTTGGAGGATCTATCTGAAGGAAGTGAATATTGAATCCATGGGCAAACATAAGGCAGTCGCCGTCTTCAAGATTCGGAGCTATTTCACTGTAGTAAACATCTGCCTGTCTTTCATCAGGAAGAAGTACCATTATCAGCTGGGCCTGTTTTACAGCATCGGCTACTTCTGCGACTCTAAGTCCCTGTGCCTCCGCTTTAGCCCTGCTTTGAGAATCTTTTCTAAGACCAACTACTACATCTACGCCGCTTTCCTTAAGGTTAAGGGCATGGGCATGACCCTGCGAACCATATCCTATTACTGCTACTGTCTTTGCGTTTAATAATTCCAAGTTACAATCTCTATCATAGTACATTTTTATCATTTTATTTTCCTCCAATTAAATTAATATAAAAGTTTTTATAATTTCCAGTAAGTTTTAAAAAAGCTAAAGTGTATTCTTCAAAAGCACTGCGCTGGTATTGCAGCCCCTTTCGATTCCGGTAACTCCAGTGCGGCATGTTTCAATTATTTCATAATGGTTCATGATATCAATGAATCCATCTATTTTCTTCTCCTGACCAGTGAGTTCAAGAATCAGGGAATCAAAATTAAGATCGAGTATCCGAGCGCCATAGATTTCTGCAATCTCCTTGATATTAGTTATTTGACCGTCGCTGAGCTTTATCTTCAGAAGGAGAAGTTCCCTGAAGAGGGAAGATTCATCCTCGAGAATAAAGGTTTTTCTTACCTCTTCAAGCTTCTCAGTTTGCTTGATAAGGCCATCAACAGAGTCTTCGTCTGCAAATACTGAAAATGTCATCCTTGAAATATCCTTTTCAGTAGTAGAGGATGTGGTTATGGAAGCTATATTAAAACCCTTTCTGCAAAATAGACTCGAAATTCTAGCTAATACGCCGGGATGGTCGTAAACAATCATTGCTAATACATATTTTTTCATACATTACCTCCATTTCTAAGCTAATAATACTTCATCTATGGATTGTCCCGATGGAATCATTGGGAGTACATTCTCATCCTTGTCAATCAGGCAGTCTATAACCGTTGGAGCATTTTTATTATGAATTGCTTTTTCAAGAGCTTCTTCAAATTCTGAAATTGTAGATGCTCTGTAACCGAAACCTCCGAAAGCTTCGGAAAGCTTCACGAAATCAGTCTTTCTTTCAAGTGATGTGCATGAATACCGCTTATCGTAAAAAGTCGTCTGCCACTGTCTTACCATTCCAAGCACCGAATTGTTTACGACGATGGTAATTATAGGAAGTTCATAGCTTACAGAAGTGCAAAGTTCATTGAGATTCATATGAAAACTTCCATCGCCAGTTATATGGATAACACGGCTGTCTGGATTTGCAATCTGAGCTCCTATGGCAGCGCCGTAGCCAAAACCCATTGTTCCCAGTCCGCCTGAAGTAAGGAAAGACCTTGGCTTGGTACGTCCGCAGTACTGGCAGGCCCACATCTGATGCTGTCCTACGTCTGTGGTAATGATGGTATTAGTATCCGTTATTTTTTCAAGAGCCAGAAAAAGCTGGTGGGGTTTTATTGTCTCATCAGAATCGGCAGGCTTGTAATCAAGCTCACTCTGCCACGAACTTATCTGCTTAACCCATTCTCTGTCATCAACGCTGTTTACCATTGGAAGCAGGTCAGAAAGGACTTTATTTATATCGCCGATTACTCCCTTATGAATAGGAATATTTTTGTTAATCTCACTCGGGTCTATATCTATCTGAATAATCGTTGCGTTACTGGCAAACTTGTCAGTATTTGTGGCAACCCTGTCAGAAAAACGAGCACCGATAGTAATAAGAAGATCACAGTTTTTTACGGCAAGACCCGAAGAAACTGCGCCGTGCATTCCAATCATGCCCATGTTGAAAGGGTCTTTGAAACTCAGAACCCCAGAACTCATAAGCGTATGACAAGACGGCAGTTTGGCCTTGTGAACAAGTTCGTACAGTAAATCTGAAGCATTAGATGAGACAACGCCTCCTCCGAAATAGATTACAGGCCTCTGAGCATTGTTTATAAGTTCTGCTACTTCTTCTATCTGGGATAGCGTATATATTTTATTGGAGACTACATCAGCTTTTACCCTGGACTCAAATTCGCATGCATTTGCGGTAATATCTTTGGGAATATCTACCAGCACGGGGCCGGGTCTTCCTGAACTTGCAATTCGAAAGGCATCTCTCAGGTTGTCTGCAAGTTTGCTGACATCTCTTACGGAGAAGCTGTGCTTAGTTATGGGAAAAGCAATACCCTCTGTGTAGATTTCCTGAAAACTGTCCTTACCTATAAGGTGACAGGGAACATTTCCGCTGATAATAACCATGGGAATTGAATCCATATATGCTGTAGCAATTCCAGTGACGGCATTAGTCGCTCCGGGTCCGGATGTCACTAGAACGACACCTGTTTTGCCTGTAGAGCGGGCGTATCCATCGGCGGCATGAGTGGCTCCCTGCTCATGGGCAGTAGTAATATGTCTTAGTTTATCCTGGTATTTGTACAATTCATCGTATATATTGAGGACGGTGCCCCCTGGGTATCCAAAAATCGTATCAACACCTTGTTCTATAAGTACTTCTGCCACTATTTGCGATCCTGTAAATTGCATTTGTAAACCTCCTTTGTTAAAAGTTTTAAAATTAAATTTTTTATTTTTGAGTATAAAAAAACCTCTGACTCTACAATTAAGCCTGTTAAGGCCAAATCTATAAAGAGACAAAGGACATCCTCTGCGGTACCACTCTTTTTGTTGTAATAAAACAACCCCTCGTGCATCTAACAATGCGGTGCACTATAATGTGTGCAAGACAGTCCCACTTAATCTTAATAGCCATTTCGGTGGACAACTCATGGAGGATATTCGCATGAAATTTTTCACTATCTTTCACCAAGATGATAGCTCTCTGAAGAAAAAATTCAATGTTACTTGTTCCAATCAACGTTTAAATTTTGAATTAAGTAATATTATATAGCTTTTAAAATAAAAGTCAATAGACTTTTTTGTATTTTTCGAAAATTGCAACTATAATGACAATAGGAAAACGATTATTGGAAAAACTTATTTAACTGAAAAAAATTTTAGAAAATATTGTTTTTCTGAGCTGAACAGGTGTATTTTTTTGAAAATTCAGGAATTTCGACACGGATTGTAAGGATATAATAAGATAACAGACAATTGCTTATGGCAACTTTAGTTTGGGTATAACCCATATGTATGATTGGATATATTGCGATTAGAAAATAAGAATCAATGGACTTGAAAGTGAATTATTTGCAAAAAAAGTCCAGTTTAGGAATTTATTAGGAGGAGAACTATGGAATTTTTTGATGCATTAAAAAACAGAAGAACTTGTTATGATATAGGAAAAGATGTGACCATATCCCAAGATAAGATACTTGAAATAATCAAGGAAGCTGTAAGGCATACTCCATCGGCTTTTAATTCCCAGAGCGCAAGAGTGGTAGTGCTTTTTGGCGAAGATCATGACAAGCTGTGGGATATGATAATGGAAAAGCTTAGAAGTATTGTTCCAGCCGAAAAGTTCGAACCAACGGAATTAAAGATAAAGTCATTCAAAGCAGGTTATGGGACGGTTATGTTTTTTGATGAAACAAAAACTACCAAGTCCTTGATGGAAAAGTTTTCACTTTACAAAAACAACTTTACTCCTTGGGCAGAGCAGGCAAACGGAATGCTGCAACATTCAGTCTGGGTGGCTTTGGAGCAGGAAAAGCTGGGAGCGTCGCTTCAGCACTACAGTGAAGTAATTGAAGATGCGGTAAAAGAACAGTGGGGGCTTGAAAAGAGCTGGAGAATGATAGCTCAGATGCCATTTGGGAATATAGTATCCCATCCTGGAGAGAAAGAATTCATGGATATGAACGAGAGAATAAGAGTGTTTGGAAAATAGTAATTGTAAAAAAATAAAAAATAGGTATAATATTCTTAATACCTTAGTTCTTAAGAGGCTTATATTCTGCAAAAAAGAGTATAGGCCTTTAAGTTCATACAGAAATGGAGAATGAAGATGATTGATGAAATCATAAAATATAACAAGAAGTTCGTGGAAGAAGAAAAGTACAATAAATACATCACTAACAAATTTCCAGACAAGAAGATTGCAATACTGTCATGCATGGACACAAGACTTACAGAGCTTCTTCCGGAGGCGTTGGGAATAAAAAATGGTGACGTTAAAATAATAAAAAATGCAGGAGGTTCAATTTCGCATCCATTTGGCAGTGTGGTAAGAAGTCTTATTGTGGCAATCTATGATTTGGGAGTGGAAGAGATAATGATAATCGGTCACAGCGACTGCGGTGTTCAGCATATGGACAGTAAGAATCTTGTAGCAAAAATGAAGGCAAGGGGCATATCGGAAGACTCCATAGATTTGATAAAATACTGCGGAATAAATTTTGAATCATGGCTAAGTGGATTTGATGATGGCGATGACTCGGTGAGGGAAAGTGTCAACATACTGAAGAATCATCCTCTCATACCGCAAAATATAAAGGTACGAGGATTTATAATGGATTCTACGACAGGCGAATTAAGAGCAGTTGATTAATCAAAGTGAAATGGAGAAATACTATGTTTTCAAATAGAGTAAAAGATATCAGGCCAAGTCCGATAAGAGAAGTCGGGGTAAGAGGCGCAACAATTCCAGGGTTTATTTCCCTTGCACTGGGAAGTCCGGCTGCAGAATCGTTTCCAATCAAAGAACTTCATATGATTACAAATCAGATTTTTGAAAAAAGTGCAGAATATGCACTTCAATATGGGGCTACAGCGGGAATATCAGATCTTGTGAAAAAAATAAAATTAAGACTTCATGAAAAATACAATTTTGATATTGAAAATAATGAAATCCTTGTAGTTACAGGTTCTCAGCAGGGGCTTGACATAATGCCAAGGGTATTTTGCAATGAAGGCGAAGGTGTATTTTGTGATGATTTTACATTCACGGGGGCGATATGCGCCATGAGAACCTCAGGGGCAAGGCCTGTGGGCATAAAAACCGATGAGCATGGAATGATGCCGTCTTCACTCCTGGAAGCTATAGAATCAAACCCTGATGGTAAATATATATACCTTATTCCAAATTTCCATAACCCTACAGGCAAAACCATGCCTCTTGGCAGGAGGAAGGAAATATACAAAATCGCAGTGGAAAATAAACTTTTTATATATGAAGATGATCCTTATGGAGAAATCAGATTCAAGGGTGATATGCTTCCTTCATTTAAAAGCTTTGATACAGAAAATATTGTGGTATATGCAGGGTCATTTTCAAAGACTCTGGCGGCCGGACTCAGAGTAGGATATATATTTGCAGGAAAAAATATAATGGAAAAATTCATTCCGGTAAAAGGCTTCATAGATAGCCAGACGCCTGCAATAACACAGCTTATGGTGCTGGGGTTTTTACGTGATTACGACTATGAAAAACATCTTGAATTTGTAAGGGGAATATACGGCAAAAAGTGCAAAGTGATGACCGAAGCGCTCGATAGCTTTCTTCATCCAGACGTCAAGCGAACCGAACCCGAGGGCGGAATGTTTGTGTGGATAACCATGCCGGAATATGTAGATTGCGACAGTTTTTTTGAAGAACTAATGCAAATGGGGGTAGGAATAGTGGGAAGCCACGCCTTCGCAACCGATGAAAAAAGCAGAGGAAAATCATTCAGACTCAATTATTCGGCCAATACAGAAGAAAATATAGAAGCAGCAGTTAAAAAGCTCGGAGAACTTAGTTACAAATATTGCATATAAGTAATATTTTTTAAAATCAGTGTATTTCACCATGAAGAGATATGTTTTTCAACATCATGCGAACTTGAAAATATGTAATATGATATATTGTAATTATAGTATATTTGGGGGTTCAAAAATAATGTAATTGCTGTCGAAGATTCTGAGTTTTATTTTTTCGTATTTTTCGGTGGCAGGGGAAATTATAGTTTTTGGACAAGTATATTATGATTATAATTTGTGTGGGGGTATCATGCAAAAACGCAATATAGGTGTTATTTTATAGCTGTTATTGTGCTGTTAGCAGTTCTTTGGGGAGTAGAAAACTTGTATTGGAAAAATCTTGATTATATACTTATTACAGCGATATTCACAATGAAAATATTTGTTCTCGCACAAGTGGATAGTACAGACAGACCATTATAGTAATATGATACGGAAATAAATAGACCAGGAGTTTAATCATATCTGGTCTATTTTGTCGTGCTATTATTGAAATAAAATATTAACATATTAACATATGATTATTAATATGATATAATATGTTCTTTACAACCATGTTCTTAAGCTTGATGTAGACGTGTTTTTATGGGTTTGTTTGTAATCATTAAGGAAAAAGTTGGAATATCTTTACTGAAATTTAAGGTTTAAAATACAGGGGAATTTAAATATGATTAGAATTGGAATATGTGATGATGAAAAAATAATTTGTAATGAGATAGAAAGTATGTTGCTTGATTATGAAAAAGAAACTGACAATTCAATCAATATAGATGTATTTTATTCAGGGGAAGGTATCTGTGACTGCATAAAAAAAGGAATGGTATTTGACATAATCTTTCTTGATATTGAACTGGAAAAAATGAATGGCGTTCAAGTCGGAAATATAATAAGGCGTGAAATTAAAAATGAGATAACTCAAATTGTCTATTTTTCATGGAAACATGAGTATGCAATGGAATTGTTTCAAAACCGGCCGTTTGATTTCATTATAAAACCAGTGAGTCAGGAAAAAATATCATCAATTATGAATAAGTATATAAAGCTGCACATTGACAACAAAATTTTTTTTGAGTTCGACTTTAGAAAGAGTAAATACAGACTGCGTTTTGGGGAGATTATTTATTTTGAAAGTCATAACCGGAAAATAAAAATAAAGGGAACTTTTGGTGAAAATGAATATTATGAAAAACTCACTAATGTTATGGAAATGTTGCCAGACAAAGACTTCATACAGATTCATAAATCAATAATAGTAAATTATCTGTATGTGGCAAAATACAGTTATGAAGAAGTAGCTTTATCAAATGGCGAAATTTTGCCGATAAGCCAGAAATTCAGGTCAGAAGTAAGAGCAAAATTGCTAAAAAGGAAGGATTAATAATTATGATTGGCTCAAACAAGGAAATCTCGATGTATTTATTTTCAAATTTGTTTCTTATTTATGTTATTTATAGGTTTATGGGAGTTTTCTTTGACCGGGAGACATGCAAACGTAAAAAAGAAATCTTATTATTTGTTGTATATTATGCTGTTAACAGCCTGCTGCATGTGATGTTTGCGCAGCCGTTCATAAATCTGTTTACAAATATATTTTTTCTTATCATAATATCATTAAGCTACAAAAGCAGTGCTTCAACAAAAATAATTTCAGTAGTACTGATATATTCTCTGCAGATTCTTTCGGATGGGATAATATATAACCTAGTAGGTTATTTTACAGATAATCTGCTTATAATGAACTCAGGCGTTATAAGTAATCTGTTTTTATTGTTGATACAGCTGATAATAGAGAGTGTGGTAGATTTTAAAAAAGAATCAACGCTGAACATATTTCATCTGATGGCCATTGCCGTAATACCTACAGGAAGTATAATAACTGCATTTTTTATATTGCTTTCGACAATGCTGCCAATGGAAAAAACCATATGCGTATCTATACTGCTTGTTATCAATGGTTTGATTTTCAATATATATGATGTTTTGATAAGGCAGTACACGAATGCCTATGAAAACGAACTCTTAATACAACAAAACATTAGTTATAAGAACCAATTTGAAATAATCAGAGAATCCAATGAAAATATGAGGATTTTGAAACATGATATTAAGAATCATATTTATATACTTGAAAATATGGTAAGCAGAGATGAGAAGAAATTAGCGCAAGAATATTTAAGAGATATGTATGACCTTCTTGAAATAAAAAAACAGTATGCGCGCTCAGGAAATATGGATATTGACAGCATATTGAATTACAAACTTGCAGAAGCGGATAGTCTTGGAGCCAAAATGAAACTGGATGTTAAAGTACCAGAGAACATCAGTATACGTTCATTTGATATTAATGTAATTTTGAGCAATCTACTCGATAATGCAATCGAAGCTATAAAAAAATCAGAAAACAGGGAACTTGAAGTTCGTATAGAATTTGTTAAAGAAATACTGTACATAACAATCATAAACTCATGTTTGAAAAAAGCAAAAGAAATAAATTCGAATTTCAAGACAACAAAAACAGATAAAAAGAACCATGGAATAGGACTTATGAGCGTAAAAAAAACAACGCAAAAGTATGATGGAACAATGATTGCAGAACAAGAAGATGAAAAGTTTTCAGTTAAGATACTTCTTTACAGCGCCAACGAAGGTTAGCAGTCACTTTAAAAATAGGTATTTTTGTATAGATAGATCCCTTGTTTACAGAAGGGGGTCTTTTTTTTTTGCTTATAAAGCATTGCTTATAAAGCTATTTGTAACACAATTAAATGTATTAAAATTAGGGCGAAAATTAAAGTATTTAATAAAATTATAAGTGATATAGAAAAACTTAATTTTACATAAGTGGATTATTAGCTTAATATAATATATGGTTATGAAAATTATTTATAATTGAATAAAAAAAATGTATATAATCGTGTATATCGAACACAATAATACCTATAAATCAAAAATTCAATTCATGGTTGTTAATGTTTATTTCCAAATTTAAAACTGGGGGTAAACATTGTTGCTTAGAGAATAAATAGGAAAGCGGGAAAAGATGTCAAAAATAATGGTGGAATTTATTAATACCTGACCATCTTGTGATGAGCATGGGATGCTGGTGGAAAAATTGGGACAAAAACATCCAGACAAGCTTGAAGTTAAGATATACAAAGCGGGCAAGGATTTTACTTATATAAAGAAATATGGAATGATAACAAAAGGAACTCTGATTGTAAATCAGAGAAAAAAATACGACAATTTAAACAAGTCAGTGATAGAGCAAATTATAGAAAATACGGTAAGTGAAATTTCAAATGAAAGGTAAATTATGCAATGGACAGATATAGTATTTAACGGCTTGAAAGACACGCTGGTATCAGCACTGGTAGCTCTAAACGGAGCATCTGCATGGCTTATGATAAGTTTTTTACTTGCGGGGTTGCTGCATAATGTTTTGTCGCCCCAAGAGTTTCAGCATCATCTTGGAAATCGAAAAATATCGTCAATACTCAAGGCCACGGTTTCAGGGATGTTCCTCCCGATTTGCAGTTGCGGAGTAATTCCGCTTGGAATCAGCATGTACTACTCTGGAGCTTATCTTGGACCCGTGCTTGCCTTCATGACATCTACCCCGATTATTAATCCGATAGCAGTAGTATTATGCCTGGGACTTTTGGGTCCTAAGATAACCATCATATATCTGCTTTCAGGATTTTTTGTACCCCTTGCAGTAGGAATTTTGGGCAATCGCCTTGGAGGTAAGCAGATTTCCATAGACGGCGGGGTTAAAACTGAGCTGGAATCTGAACTGATAGAATTGGAAGAAGAGCAGACAACTTTCTGGCAGAAACTCAAAGATGGAATAAGGTGGTCGTTTGAAGATCTGGCTCTTACTGTCAGCAAGTATGTTATTTTGGGGATGCTGTGTGCAGGATTCATAACTACGGTATTTCCAAGTGCGATAATCCAAAGGTATCTTGGCAGTCCCGACCTTTTATCGCTGGCAAGCATAGCGGTGCTTTCATGCATAATGTATGTATGTGCGATAGGGCATATTCCGTTTATTGCAGCCCTGGTTGCAAGCGGTGCTGCTCCAGGAATAGCAATAACCTTCTTGATAGCAGGGGCGGCTACCAATCTTCCTGAGCTGATAAGCATATCCAGAGTAATAGGTAAAAAAGCGGCGGCTATATATTCGATAACATTGGTAAGCGCATCAATATTAATAGGATATATAACCAATCTGACAGTGCCAGCAGGATACTGGGCAATTGCCGGGGGTAACGCCAGCGAATCTGTAAAGTTGGCTAACACCATGATGCTGAACATACCATCAGAAGTAAGCTATATCTGCACAACTGCAATAATCGCCCTGGCAATAATTGCAATAAGTCCAAAGCTTAGAAAGGCGGCATTTATCAATGAATAAAAAGGCTATTAAATATGCGCTATTGGTAGTTTTTGCAGGGCTGCTTTTAATAGTATCAAATAAGATAAACAATGGATTTTTGGAAGACAGTGATTTCAAGGTGAATCAGGAAATGCTGGATTTTTATGAAACGACCCACAGCGAAGATATAATACTTGCATCTCAAGATGATTTGAATATGGATGGAAAAAAAGATGCCGTAATAATCTATAGCGAATCAAAAAAATCCAATAAGATGACGGTAGTCGTGACTGACGGGAAAAGCTATTATCTTACAGAACCCGTTCCGGCGCCTATGGAGAACCAGACCATAAAATTTAAAAATATTGATGAAAAAGATGAACTCGAAACAATCGTATCGGGTGAAAAAAATGGCAATGTAGGCTTTGCTATCTTTAGAATCGAAGATAAAAAAGCGGTAGACATATTTGGGGAAGGCATGGAATCGTGTTGTTAATTTATAATTTAATATAGATTTAATTTTGAAATGGCGTATCGACTTTAATGCCTATAATTTACTTAAAGGGAGAAAAACATGAAAAGAACTAAAAGAATCAATGCACTTCTTATGACAGGGGTACTAGCCATGACCATGCTGACAGGCTGTGGAAGCAAGGATGCCCAGGTGGTAGAGACTGCAGTCGATGATGATTATCCAATCACGGTAGGATATTACAACTGTGACCATATGACAGCCGGACCAGTAGCTGAGGCGGCAGGGATTTACAAGGAATTAGGACTGAATGTAACTACTGTTGGAAATGGAAAAGTGCCTGAAGCCATGGCAGCGGGTCAGATGGATGCTGGGTACATAGGAACAAGGGGGCTTACAGCATCAATCCCAAAGGGCGCACCTATAGCAGTTGCGGCAAATAATCACCTTGGGGGGTCAGAATATCTGGTAATGTCCAATGAAATAAAGGATGTAAAAGACTTAGTAGGTAAAAAAATAGCTACGGAGATGGACGACTTCCTTTGGACTTCAGATTATGGTCCAGAAACTGGGCTTCCAGTTGATGCAAGCAAATATGAACTGGTAAGCATGGATTCAAGCAAAGATGCATACCTTGCAATGAAAACAGGACAGATACAAGCCTTTACAACTTGTGATCCATGGGGTTCGCTGGCCGAATTTGAGGGCACGGGAAGAATAGTAGCATCAACTAAGTTTAAAGAAGAATCTACAGGAAAGGCATTCAACTGCTGCTCTTTTGCGCTTAATACGAATTTTGTAAAAGAACATCCGCAGCTGGCTGAAAAACTTGTGCTTGCACATACGAAAGCCATTGAATACATCTATACAAACCCGGCTGAAGCGGCTAAAATATTTGCAAAATACTACAATGTTGAGGAAGAAGTAGCCTTGATAACTATCTACAAAAAAACGGTAGGCGAGGGAAGAACTATTACCTGGAAAGTAACTGGGGACGAGTATAAAAATAATCTTGAAATGTACAAAGAACTCAATGTCATGGACGAAATCCCAGCTTATGACAAGGTGGTAGACCTTACTTCACTAGAAAATTCAGGAGCAGATGATTTTGATGCGTTTATAAAAGAAGAAGTAGACCCAGTATTCCCAGTAGGCATGGATTATGCTGCGTGGAAAGAAAAAGCAATATCTATAAATGGCTAGTATCATGAAAATAAAATTATTAATTTTTATTATATCGGGGTGCTTGGGCCTGGCATTAAGCTTTAATTTTCAAAAAGGGGAATCAATAGATTATAAACTAAGGGTGGGAGTGTCTGATGACACTTCCGTTCTTGTAATAAACCATATGCTCGACAACCAGTATCTGAAAGCAGTTGAAATGGAGAATTTCATAGAAAAGTACAGCGTTTCAGACTGCTGATCGGCCACTGCTCAGTGGGCGCTGAGCAGTGGTGAAATGGATATGGCAATAATATGCAAAGATGCAGCAAGAGAATACATAAAAGTCGACAAAAACTTTGAAATAATTGGAACTCTTGTTCAAAATTCAGACGTATTTCTTACAAGAAGCGCAAAGCCTTCAAAAATAGGGATTACTCAAAATCGCGCTTATCAGAACGGACTAATAACGTCCTCTTACCCTGAAGCTGAAGCCGTGGAGCTCCTTGGAAGCGCACTGCCCTATGCCTTAACCAGCAAGCAGGTAGATGCAGTAGTAATCGACGCAGTAAAAACGATAGGGCTTGCAGGAAATGTAAAAGAATACAAGTTGCAAGAGCCTGTGGATACCTACGTCCTCATAGTGGATAAAAAATTCAAAAAAACTCAGGCCTATGAAACTTTTGTAGAATTTTACAACCAGTCAGCAGAAGCATTGCAGGACAAAAATGAACTTATAAAAACTATAGAAACCTACAAAAAGCGTGATTTAACAAATAAAGAGATGGAGATGGTAAATAAGTGGAAATTAAAACTGCTGCCAATAAAATAACTAACAAAAAAAACAGAGAGATAGCCTATAGACTGGGATTGCTGCTGATAATCGTAATGGTATGGCAATATACAGCTGTAAGCCTTGGGAGTGAACTGCTTCTTCCTATGCCGAAAATGGTGATGGAAGGCTTTTTTATTTGCCTTACAGATCCTGAAATTCTTTCGGGTCTGTTCATAACTCTTTCAAGAGTACTGAAGGGATTTTTCTGGGCGCTGACCTTTGGCCTTCCCCTTGGTTTCATGATGGGATTTTCAAAGACTGTAGAGAATGTGCTTTCACCGCTGATTGATTCGGTAAGGCAGGTTCCCATAATGGCATGGGTTCCGCTTACAATAGTGTGGTTTGGGATTGGTGACGGCCCGACGATATTTCTTATTGCATTTTCAGGAGTTTTTCCTATAATCTTGAACAC
>JBATTG010000154.1:0-3123 GCA_049670425.1 Proteocatella sp. | reverse complement strand
CTTCAAAGAATGGTCGTGACTCTGAGTCAAAAAGACTTGGTGTCAAAAGAGCAGACGGAGAAGTTATAACGGCTGGTACAATATTAATGAGACAAAGAGGAACTAAAATACATCCAGGAACTAATGTTGGAAGAGGTGGCGATGACACTTTATTCGCATTAATCGACGGAGTAGTTAAGTTCGAAAGAAAAGATAAAAAACGTAAGCAAGTTAGTGTATATACAGCTTAATCATAAGAGAGTGCGTAAGCACTCTTTTTTGTATTTAAAAATAAGTTTATAATATTGTTTTTTTAGAAAAGGAGACTCCATGGCAATAAATATAGTTCTGGTAGAACCTGAAATACCCCAAAATACAGGTAATATAATAAGGACCTGCGCCTGCACAAATGCGGTACTTCATCTTATAAAACCTCTTGGATTTTCTATGGATGAAAAACATATGAAAAGAGCGGGGCTTGATTATATAGATCTTGTGAATATAAATATTTACGAAAATTTTACGGAATTTGAAGAAAAAAATCCAGGAAAAAAATATTTTCTTTTTTCAACAAAATCCCAAAAGAATCACTTCGACGAAACCTATGAAGATGACTGTTATTTGATATTTGGGAAAGAAACAAAGGGGCTATCGGAAGAAATACTGCAAAAATACCCTGATAATATGGTGCGGATTCCGATGGTAAACGAAGAGCGGATAAGGTCGCTAAATCTTTCTAATTCTGTTGCAATCGCTTTATACGAAACGATTAGGCAAATCGGCACAGAAAAAATGAGGTAATTGAAAAATAAATTTTTAACAAGTTTAAAAAAAATATTCAAAAAATACAAAAAAAAGTATTGATAAATTTTTGTTTTTATATTAGAATGAGTATTATAAAATATATTGATGCAATTTATAAAACTAAATTATAAGGTTGAATGATGAATTAGGGAGAGAGCTCATATGAGCCACCGAAGGGACAAGTCAATAGATGCCATCTATCGATGAAATTCTCAGGTAAAAGAACTTAATTTTGACAACACTCTGGTACAACAGGGAATCTCGGCGAGATTCCCTTATTTTTTACTTAAAAGGAAAACGTTATTCCCAAGGAGTGCAGGATGGTCGCTATGATTATAATAACAAATAATAAAAATGTGAAAGATTTTTTTGAACCGCTGGATAAATTTAATGTGGAATTTTTAGAGGGTGGATATGGTGATGTTCTCTATAAAGTAAGGGACTACGTACATAAGAATTACACACTGCTGACACATCCACTGTCAGGAAGTGTCAAGCCAAATGAAACACCTTACAAGTCAATAGCAATTGAAAAAGGAAATGAGCTTGATATGTTTTCACTTGAACTTATTGGGAATGCAATTGAAGTATATGAAAAGCTTCAAAATGATCTCAAGACTCAATTTTGGATAGAACGCATTTTAGATGATTTCAGAGTAAGTGACTTGGATTTGATAAAAAATGCTTTGATTAAATAATATTAGAAGGAGAGACACATGTCAAAAGTTTACGATTTGGTAATAATAGGAGCAGGGCCAGCAGGACTGGCAGCAGGATTATATGGGGCAAGAGCAAGACTCAGTACTTTGATAATAGAAAAAGACAGAACTGGCGGACAGATTGCAACTACTGATGAAGTAGCCAATTATCCAGGGTCAATCAAAGATGCAACTGGACCATCGCTTGTGGCTAGAATGGTAGAGCAGTGTGAAGAATTTGGAGCACAAAGAGTAAAAGATACGGTAGTGAGCTTTGATTTCGAAAGTAAAGTTAAAATAATAACATTTGAAAAAGAAGAATATAAAGCAAAGTCAGTAATCATTGCAACTGGAGCTGTTCCAAAAAAACTTGGATGCCCGGGAGAAAAAGAACTTACAGGAAAAGGCGTTTCATATTGCGCGACATGTGATGGAGCTTTCTTTGAAGACATGGATGTATTTGTTGTTGGGGGCGGAGATTCTGCGGTAGAAGAAGCTATGTTTCTTACGAAATTTGCTTCAAAAGTAACAATAGTTCACAGAAGAGACTCACTGAGAGCTGCAAAATCGATTCAGGAAAAAGCATTTGCAAACCCTAAGATAGCATTTAAATGGGATTCAGTAATCGAAGAAATTAAGGGTGACGGAATAGTTGAGTCGGCAGTATTCAAAAATGTAAAAACAGGAGAATTAGAGCAGTTTGATGCAGACGATGAATTTGGCACATTTGGTATATTTGTATTCACGGGATATGATCCACAGACAGCTATATTCCAGGGAAAACTTACAACAGACAAGCAGGGCTACATCATAGGTGATGAACTTATGAAAACTAATTTTGAAGGGGTATTTGTTGCAGGAGACTGCAGAGCAAAGCTTCTTAGACAGGTTATAACGGCAACGGCTGATGGAGCAATAGCAGCGGTAATGGCAGAAAAATATGTTGAAGAAAATGAATTTTAATTAATAACTTCAACATATTAAAAATAAATCACATAATTATAAGAAACATTTATTGAAAACAAGGAGGACGTTAAGATGATTATATTTGACAAAGAAAATTTTGAAGCAGAAGTACTTAAGGCAGAGGGTTATGTATTCGTAGATTTCTGGAGTGAAAGCTGTGAGCCATGTAAAGCGCTTATGCCAGATGTTGAAAAACTTTCAGAAGCTTATGGAGCTCAAATTAAATTTGGAAAACTTGATTCAACAAAAGCAAGAAGACTTGCTATAAAAGAAAAAGTTCTTGGATTGCCAACACTTGCAATATACAAAGATGGAGCAAAAATTGATGAATTAACAAAAGATGATGCAACTGCTGCAAACATCGAAGCTATGATCAAAAAGTACATTTAATTGTATTTTCAGATAAAACTTGTAAAATATCTTAAAAAAAATTAGGAGGTAGCTATATGCGTTTAGAAGTTGGAAATATCTTCATAAAAGACATACAATTTGCCGATGCAACCAAGGTTGAAAATGGTGTGTTATATGTAAACAAAGAAGAACTAGTGAACTTACTTTCAGAAGATGAGCAGATTAAGTCAATCGATTTAGAAATAGTTAAGCCGGGCGACAGTGTTAGAATTACACCGGTAAAAGACGTAATCGAACCAAGAGTAAAAGTTGAAGGAAAAGGTGG
>JBATTG010000153.1:0-23947 GCA_049670425.1 Proteocatella sp. | reverse complement strand
GTTTATGCTTATATTTGTAATAGTTTCTTTATTGTTAAGAATGTCGTTTACTGTAAGATTTTGATCCACAGCATAGTCTTTTATCTGTACAGCATCAAGTCCATATGCCAAATTAGTGTATTTTATAACATTTTGGATATATGGTCTTTCTTTAGAAAGCTCATCTGGTGATACTAAAAAATTCTGTACGGCAAGTTCTGCCCCTGCTCCTAACAGTGTAACTATAACAAGTACTGATACACCTCCAAGTGCAAGCTTCTTCTTATTTGCTGATTTTCTTCCAAAAAGAAGTACCACTGCTATTACAACTGCTACTACCGCTTTTATTCTATACACCCAAAGTGTTACATTGACATCTGTATATCCTGCCCCAAATATCGCTCCTCTGCTGGAATAAAGAAGATCATATGTTGCCAGTACATTTTTCATTGACAATATAATGAAAAAAACTACTCCAATTTTTATTATAATTGAGAGTCCAAGATCAATAAGCTTATTTCTCGAAGCTTGTGTCCTAAGGCCTGGATACATGTCCCTCACATTGTCATCTGTGCCTGTGTATTCATCATTTGCTAGAGGGTTTTGCCCCATAAGAATAACTAAATATACAACTGTAACCATTACAAGAACCAATAATGCATTCAGTGTCAATGCAAAAAGATTGTTTATAAGTGGCAATTTAAACACATAAAATGAAATATCTTTGTTGAATATCGGGTCCGTGATTCCAAAAACTGTGCTGTTCATAAATTTCAATATATCCATCCAAAATATGCTGGAAATCGAAAATGCGGATAATATTGAGATTATTACTACTGCAATACTTCTGATCCTGTTTGAAATCTTTTCTCCATCTTTGTCAGGAACAATGTCTACTGTTTCGTAATATTTTTTGTTTAGTATTTTTAGATATATCGTCAACAATATATAAAACAATATAAATATAGGAATCCCGACTGTCAGTTTAGAAAACACCATCTTAATGAAAGTATCCGTATAGCCTACTTCCTTAAACCAACTAAGGTCTACCAAAAAATTAATAATTGTTCCAAAGAATCCAAAAAGCACGACAAGTGCCCCTATCCCAATAATCATGCCGACCCTCTTTATGTCGAGCTTTCCAAAAGAAAAAGACTTAATTCCCATAGGCTTACCTCTTTTCTATTTTTTTGTTCAATCGAGTACCTTTTATCCTATAATCAACACTTTAAGGTCTGCGCTTCTAACGTTGTGGATAAAAACAATTCTTCCCTAAATTAAAAGAAGCGTTATCTTAATTATACCTCAATTTATGCATTCACTACAACCCTTTATACCCGGGATAAAAATATATTATTCAATAAAAATCCGAGATTACAACATATTTATATAAGTATAAGTAAAAGGCACAATGGTTTACATTGTGCCTTTTAACTTTGTTATTCTACTGAGTATGGTAAAAGTGCTAGGTTTCTAGCTCTTTTAATAGCTACTGTAAGTTTTCTTTGAGCTTTTGCAGATGTTCCTGAAACTCTTCTTGGAAGTATCTTTCCTCTTTCGGAGATATACTTCTTAAGAAGTGAAACGTCTTTGTAATCTATCATGTTTACTTTATCGCCTGCAAATGGATCGGCTTTCTTTCTTCTTCTTTTCATTCCTCTTTGTGCTGCTGCCATGACTTAACCTCCTTCTTAAAATGGTACGTCATCATCTTCTAATGCTCTGTAACCCTCATCATCTAAGCCTTTTGGCGAAAAGCCTTCTGGCGTTTTGAATCCGGCTGGTTCAAATACGTCTGACCCTGCATTTGAAGACCCTTGACTAAAATCATTTCTTGGTGCTGCCCCTTGGGCTTTTTCCAAGAACTGAACTGTATCGGCAATTATTTCAGTTACGTATCTCTTTTCACCTGCTTGAGTATCATAACTTCTGTTTTGGATTTGACCTTTAATTCCTACCAATCTTCCTTTTGCAAGGTAGTTTGCGCAGTTTTCTGCTATCTTTCCCCATACAACTATGTTGAAAAAGTCCGCTTGTCTCTGGCCATCCTTTGTTGTAAAGGCTCGGTCTACTGCTATTGCAAATGTCGCTACGGCTTTTCCCGTTGAAGGGATATATCTTAGCTCTGGATCTTTTGTAAGTCTTCCTATTAGTATTGCAACATTCATAGTTTCACCTCTTACTTCTCATCTAGGTTGATTATCATATGACGGATTACACTATCACTGATCTTAAGATTTCTGTCTAGCTCTTTTGGCAAGTCTGTGCTTGCTTTAAAAGTTACTAGTACGTAGAAACCTTCGTTAAGCTTTTGTATTTCGTATGCAAGTCTTCTTACACCCCATACATCAACTTTCTCAACTTCTCCAGACGCTTCAATTATTGCTTTTACTTTGTCAAGTACAACAGTTTTTGCCTCATCATCAAGATTTGGTCTTAGTACATAAATTAATTCATAATTTTTCATTATTCTTTCACCTCCCTTTGGACTATACGGCTCTTATCGAGCAGAAAGATGAGAACAGAAATCTTCATTTCCTCGCATTTATTGCGTAAATCTCATACCGCATTATTATAGCATAAAAAATATTCTATTGCAATTTTTTTTTAATAATCATCGTCGGAATATGCGCTTGTTCCTGGTTCATAGAAATCTTCCTCGTAGTCATACTGGAAGTTTTTATAATTATTCCTGAACTCACTCAGGGGTTTTGGCTTTAATTGAGCCTCCGCTTGTTGCTGTTTTATATGTTCTATGACATTATCTATATTTAATTCCATTTCAGTTTTCATTTTTTCTCCTTAATATATATTCTAATCTCAGTTTATATTTAACATATTTATTTGTCAAGATAAAAACATATGTACACCTCTTTAATTTTGAGTTAAAATAGGCTTAAAAGATACCATTTAAATTCCTATTAAAGATTTATTAAGGAGGCTCTTTTATGAAGTTAAATATTCTACACAGTTTGGAAATGATGAAAGATTATGATTCTTATGTAATTCCATTTTTCAGTCCATCTGTCATGTCCAATTTTTTTGATGAAGACTTTTGTAATTTAATAAACCCTTATATTGAAGCTGGCTTGTTTAAAGCAAAAAAAGGCGAAATATACAGCTTTACATCTTTCTTTCGTGGTCAAAATAAACACGTTAACATCGTGCTTGTCGGTTTTGGTGAAGAAAGCGATTTAACAACGGATATACTCATGGAAAATTTCGGAAAATCGATTACTGAGCTTCAGTCACTTAAGGCTCAAAAACCCGTTGTTTTCATTGAAAACATAGCATCTGGCGTTAACAAAGTTGATTCTTTCCTGAAATCATGCAAAGCAATGCTTCTCGCTGAGTATACTTTCGAAAAATATCAAACTAAAGATGACAAAACTTGCAGAATAGATTTTATTGATATTTTCACACAGTATTACGAAGCTGAACGTTGTGAAAAAAGGGCTTCCATCATTGCAGCCAATACCATTCTTGCAAGAGATTTGACAAACGAACCCTCAAATTTCCTAAAACCATCTACCCTTGTAGAAAAGACGTTGGAGGCATTTGAAGGACTCAATCTTGATATTAAAATTTATGATCAACCAGAAATAGAAAAATTCAAAATGGAAGCCTTTCTTTCGGTTGCAAGAGGTTCTTCCTCAAAACCTAAATTGATTGTCATAAACTACAATGGCAATAAAAAATCGGATGAAAAGCTCGCTTTAATTGGAAAAGGTCTTACCTATGATAGTGGCGGATATTCAATCAAGCCTTCAGACAGCATGATGGCTATGAAAACCGACATGGCTGGTGCCGCTGCAGTTATCGGTGCCATAAAATCTATTGCCGAATCCAAGCTGAAAGTTAATGTCGTTGCAATTGTCGCTGCCTGTGAAAACATGCTTTCTGGCGATGCTTATCTTCCAGGTGACTTAATCGGTTCCATGGGTGGAAAATTCATTGAAGTAATAAATACAGATGCCGAGGGAAGGCTAACGCTTGCTGATGCTGTAACCTTTGCCATAAGAGAAGAACAAGCTACAAAACTCATTGATATAGCTACCTTGACAGGCGCCGTTCTTGTAGCTTTGGGTGATGATTATGCCGGAATAGTTGCCAATGACGAACATCTTTATAAAATCGTTGAGAAAGCATCTAAGATGGCCAATGAAAAAATCTGGAGACTGCCTCTTGATGAAAAAATAATTGAGAAAAATAAATCTGAAATTGCAGATATAAAAAATTCAGGTGGGAAAAATGCAGGTGCCAGTATCGCTGGAGCTTTCATAAGTGCATTTGTCGAAGACCTTCCATGGGTTCATATTGACATTGCCGGAACTTCTGCTACCGATAAAAATCGACCTTATTGCAGAAGAGGTGGCACCGGATATGGTGTTGAACTTTTGTTTGACATAGCATCCCAGATTAAATAATCCAAAAAAACTGCCAGACATCAGTTCAGTCTGGCAGTTTTTTTGGATTGTGAATTTCTCACTTTACATACTGTATAATATCGCGCATTCCTTTAAGACTACCTGAGGCATACTCAAAAAAAGTTTTAGATTTCAAATCCATTTTTTCTTTATTGTAGATAGTTATTTTCAGTTTAATCTGACTGCTTGTTTTCTCGATAGCTTCCCGGACTGCAATGAAAAGTTTTATATCATTAATCTGGTGTGAACTTCTCTCTTCTACGCCTTCATCGTATATAAATGGTACAATCGACGAAAAAATATAATATAGATTTGGGTTCATAATCTTCAGATTTAGTTCCCTTTCTATTTCTGCCAGATTTTCTATTAATTGGCTTAAAACAAGATAATCAATATTTTTATTGAAATATTGATTCAGCAATATTTCTTTATGCACTCTGCCTTCGTTATCAAAGCTCGACTGCTCGTTTATAAGCTTCATATACAGCTCTTTGAGTTTAGGCTTTGCGCCTATGTTGAGTTCTGATCGGAGTAAATTGTCACACTTTTTGTACTGAGAAATAGCTCTGTGACGCTTACCTTCTTTCATATGCTCTATCATAAGATTGTAATGACTTTCTTCATCATAGGGATTGTAATTCAAGATTTCATCGAGAATGTCTATCTTATCTTCATACCGCCCTGCACCATGCAGCAAGGTATACATCTGATTAAGACAGCTTATATAAAGTTTCTGATACTTTATCCTGTTTATCAGTATCCATTCATAAAATTCTTCAGCATCTTTTATATGTATTTGCTCGAGAAACTCCCCCTTAAACTCATTTTTCATACTCTTAAGTTCATCTAGGTTCATATTGCTTATCTGCTTTTCTTCCAGCTTCTTGACATTTACAATATCTCCCTCAAAAATATAATCTGGATTTATCTGACAGTATTCCTTATTGCTTGTAATCAATTCCCTGCCATCCATGTCAAATGGAATCACCTTCTTTATATTCCATAGATTATAGCGCAGGTTATAGCCCGCATTCTCATATTTTTCAGCCCATAACAGATCTGAAATTTTTTCTCTGGTGATTTTTTTATTGTAGTTTGCTACTAAAAACATTATTATCGCTACTGATTTCGAACTTAATTTCGTGGTAATATCTTCTCCATCATAATATATGCCCACGTTCCCCAGTAGATTTATGGTAAGCCTATTTTCATTCATTCAGCTCCCCCTCATTTCTAATATATGTTATTTTTCCATCTCTGATTGTAAAATCAACCAACACATTTTTTATATCCTTAATGTCCATATCATCTATATTCTGGTCCAGTATGACAATGTCAGCCTGCTTACCTGGCAGAAGTATGCCTCTTTCTTCTTCAGCATTTACGCCGTACGCTGCATCTGCAGTAAACATACGAATAGCCTGTTCCAAAGTAACTCGGTGATCTTCCTTGGGGTGATTTACTGCTGAATATATCCCGAGTATCGGATCGATTGGCGTAAGGGCACTGTCCGAACCCCCGCATATGACGATTCCAGCATCCAGTATTTCTTTGAACATGTTCGTCCTCAAATGCCTTTCTCCAAGAGATTTCACATAAAGCTCGTTATATTTTTCATATAATTTATTTTCCTTATTACCCAACATTGTCTCAAACACAGGCTGCATTGAAAGCACCAGTCCCAGGTCGCTGGTCCTTTTTATCTGTTCATCGCTCATAAGCTCTGCATGTTCTACCCTGTGTCTGAGATTCAAGTTCCCATATATTTTCTGTGCATATTCATGGGCAACTAAAACCTGTTCATAGGCCCTGTCCCCGACTGCATGCAGACCTATCTGAATTGAATTTTTATAGCAGTCCGAAACCAGACTGTTAAGCTCTTCCTGGCTGAAATAAAGTTCCCCATTGCTTTTTACATCTGCATAGTTTTCAAATAAGGCCGCATTTCTGGATGTAAATGACCCATCAACTCCGAGGTCGCCTCCGAGTCTTGTTAGCTTGCGCGCTTTGATTTCTTCTATATCCGTTGTACTGTAATAGAGTTCAATGGTAACCGGGAGTTTCCTTGTGAACTTTAAAAATTTTTTATAATCTTCCATATCATTAATCAGATTAGATTCTACATCAACCAATGTGGTTATCCCCTTGGGCAGCACGTTTTTTTCAATATAGATTTTAATCATGTCACATTTCTCTTCAAAAGTGTAAAGCTTCATTATTTTACTTTTTGCATAGGCATTTGCTTCATGCTCGAGAAGCCCCGTGACCACACCTTTATTATCTATCTGCATTCCATTTAAATTAAAAGGTACTTTTATAAGCTCCAGGGCCTTTGAATTGAGTATGCTTCTTTGCATGTCCTTGCTGGCAATCCAGACAGGATATTCTGGACACATTCTGTCGAGTTCCCGTCTTGTTGGAAGTCTTTTTTCCTCAAGTGTGTGATCATGAATAGAAAGACCCATTATTATTTTTTTGTCTGGTCTATTCTGACTTGCTTCCTTAAGCCGGGCTTCTATATACTTAAAATTGGTAGCTTCACCAAAATCTATATTTGTCTCGTTTATTACCGTTTCATCAAGATGAACATGGCTGTCAAAAAAGCCCGGGAGAACGCTCCTTCCCTTCAAATCTACTATTTTCACATCCTTGTCCAGATATTTTTCATAATCAGTCCCATATCCAAGGTCATATATTTTTTTATTATTCAGCTTAATCCACTGATAATCTTTTCCCGAAAAATTCTTTATAGCGCCATTAACAAGTATCATTTAAACCACCTCTTATATTTTATTCATATGCCAATTATAGCATATCAAACAAAAAAGCACTCCAAACTTTGACAGTTTATCATGCTCTTGAGTTTATTTTTTCAGGAAAATATTTTTAATTCTCCAAAAGATTCATTATTGTTTTGTAAACCAGCTCTGGTGCAACATTAAAGCTGTAGTTCTTCTCTATTCTTTCTGTAAATTTATGTGCATCTTTTCCGAAACTTCCAATATCCAGCACAGGCAGATTAAGCTTTTGCATTGCTTCAAGCGGAAGATGGTATTTACTTCCAAATCCTGGCATATTGTCTTTTAATGCCGCTATTATTTTAGGATCACTAGGTGCTGCTCCATAGCTTAAATCCGATATATATGGGAAGAACTTCTTGTATACTACATTGTAATCCGTTTTTGTAGTATTTACTGCATGTGCGACTGCATCTATAAGATTTTTTTCTTTTTCTGCACTGCCCTCCACATAAACATGTGGATAATATGGTGGTGAGAAATATACAACTACTACTGGTTCTCTGTTTGACCAAAGCGAATGTAATTTTTCTACCATTTTCAATGCAAATGCTCTTGTGTCCAGATTCTCATCCTTCATCAGATGTTCGTTGTGCGCAGCCATAACATCTGCAACATTTGGCATTTCTCCTTTTACTTGAGCTAGTAGCTCTTCATAGGTAACAGTTCTTGCCTTCCAAGGAAGAAGTTCATGTCCTCTTCCTGCAAGACCGCAGAAATTTTTGTATTGGAGATTAAGAGAATCTATAGCAGTTTCAAAAGCCTCATGAGCTGCCCCCTTCATCTTCATCAAAACTTCATCCGGTGTTGAACAATGAGTTGCATAATTAAAGAAAAGACTCGTAGATTTTGCAATTTGAACTGAATACTCTGGCTTCAAATCCCTCTGATGCAGTGTTATTGGAGGAAGCGACACTTCGCCTTCGGCAACATCGCAAAACTCAGTATTCAAATTTATTCGGTTAGTTATATGTGATGCTATCTGATTTGGATCTATACCCTTGAAAGATTCTCCTACATGAGTTTCCTTCCCTACAACATAAAATGATGGCATCAATTTTCCAACTGTTCCTATATAAACATACTTGTTTTCATCGCCTTCAAATTCCGATGTCATATAGTCAGTATCCAGTAAAGCCAGGTAATCAAGTCCTTCATTTTCCTTCATTTCCACAAGTTTTGGAACTACTGAAAGCATTCCGCCTGAATTTCCCTCTTCGTCACAAACTCCTGCAAATATAAGATTTCCCTCAAATTCATCTATTTTAGATGCGATATCTTCCATCAAAGCCATTATAATCGCATCACCTGTTTTCATATCAAATAATCCTCGTCCAAATAAATAATCCCCAGACATAAGATCTTTTCTTTCATCTTCGATCAAAGTTACTTCTTTCAGTCTTTCCATAAGTTCATATGGCTGATTTGCATATTCCTGCAGATTGCCATAATCTGAAATTCCTACCGTATCGGTGTGTCCTATCATGACAACAGTTTTCTTGCTGTTTCCTTTTTTACCTCTAAGCATCGCTACTATACTTTTTCTTCCCAGTTTGTCGCCAGTCTCCACAAAGAACAGATCTTGTGGATTTTCTTTGTAGTATGGCATTGAAGAAAAAATCTCATGTATTTTATTTACAGAATCCAGCTCTCCTAATGTATCTACTACACTTAATTCCTTAGTCAGTTCCAGAGCTATTTCTTCAATTCGCCTCGATATTTTATCATTCATTTTATTATGCCTCCTGATTATTATATGCTTATATTTTAATCATAGTCTGGGCAATATGCCCAGATGTGATTAAAATATCCTAAATTAGTTAACTTTTATTTATTGCGCCTTTTTTTCAAGTTGTTTTTTTGCTCCCGGGTTATATTTGGGATTTCCAAAGAACTCATCAATTGATGCCTTTATCTCTTTTCTCAGTACTATCAGGCCTATCATATTAGGTATTATTACCAAAGCTAGAAGAAGATCAAGGAACTGGTAAAGGAACTCTATACCACCGATTGCTCCAAATATTATAGCAGCAACATTTACTAATTTCATGACTTTTGCAACCTTAATTCCAAACAGGAATTCTGCCTGTTTTTCTCCGTAGAACACAAGAACTATGATGGTTGAAAGTACGAACATCATTATAAAGAAAGTTACCATACCTCCACCAAGTGCCTTGCCAAAAACTGACTGGAATGCAAGTGCTGGTATAGAAGCTGCTTCAGATGCCGGAACAGTCTCCCAAAGGCCTGTAGTAAGTACTACAAAAGCAGTAGTTGTACAAATTAGCATAGTGTCTACAATTATCTCGAAAATTCCCCAGCAAGCCTGTCTTGCCGGATGGTCAGTTACCGCTGCACAATGTGCCATAGGTGCAGTTCCCATACCAGCCTCATTTGAGTAAGTTCCTCTTGCAGAACCCCATCTAAGCGCTCCTGCAATCGTAGATCCTGCAAATCCTCCTGCTGCTGAAAGTGGAGTGAAAGCCGATGTAAATATAAGTGCTATTACTCTAGGTAACTCAGTTATATTCACAGCTATTATTACCAATGCTCCAGCAAGGTAAAGAAGCGCCATTAAAGGAACCATTTTTTCTGTAACTTTTGTGATTCGCTTGATTCCGCCATATACTACTGTAAGTACTATAACTGTCATAAATATTGCGGATACCATCTTTGGAATTCCTATAGTTCCAGCCGTCTGTATGAAAGATACCGACTGAGTTGCGATAGATGGAACAATTTCTATCATAAGGAAGAATGCGAAGAATGCTCCAAGGAACTTGCTCTTTAAGCCTTTTGCCAGATAGTACATAGGGCCTCCTACAAACTCGCCCTCTTCATTCTTTTCTCTGTACTTGATTCCCAAAAGTATTTCTGAAAATTTTGATGCTGAACCAATAAGAGCAAATACCCACATCCAGAATATAGCACCCGGACCACCAAATGCGATTGCAACTGGTACTCCTACTATATTTGATGCTCCAACGGTAGATGCCAGTGCAGCTGTTGCCGCCTGAAATGGAGATACTGTACCTTCTCCTTCTGGCTTAGAAAACATCTTTCCAAAAGTTTCCTTAACGATAAAAGGTAAATACTTGAATTGAAAAAATCCTAAATAGATAGTAAGGAACAACCCTCCACCACCAAGCAGTACAAGTAGCGGGATTCCCCACAACCAGTTTGATATTGCTGATACTAAACCTAAAAATGCTTCCATAAAATAATTCCTCCTGTGTTATGTATTTTTTTTCTAACTTGATAATACTACGTAAGCGTTTTTTTTATGTTTTATAAATTCCTATTATTTAACTTTAGTTTTTGTTTTATTAAATAATTCTGAATTTTGAAATTTCCAACTGTATATTTGACAATTTTCTATTAAGCTCGACTCTGCAAGCGTTTTCAGGCCGTTTTTATAAATTCTAATTCAACAGGTATTGTTTATTTTATTTTTAAAATTCAGTTTTTTGCTTCATAACTTTCCTGTTTTTTTTAAAAAACATTTAAAACATGGTGATATTTTTTAAATTTGTTCAAACAGGCATAAGAACAATATAAATCTTAGCTTGTTTATTAGATAAATATGTATTTGGGGGCAAATAAACAAAAAAAATTAAAAATAATAGTTGACAATAAGATTTATAGACTCTATAATATGAAAAACGATACAACTTATAAAAAAACAAATTTAAACGAAGGAGGATTAACTATGAGGCACTTCATAATTGCAAGGACAAGGACAAGGACAAACTACAAAAATTTAAAAATAAATTCTATGAAGCAAAGAGTAGCCTTATTGATTAATTCAGCGAGCTGATGTTGGTGGAAGATCAGTATTAATAGATAAGGTGAACAGGGTTGCCGAGATTATTTTGACAACAGCTAAATCTATCTATTGATATGGCTCAGTATCTTAATACGCCAGAAAAGCGTTATTTTCATATACACAACCCGTGTGCCCTAGAGTGGTATAACGAACTTCATAATATAAATGATAGTCGTCTCTTGATAGAGACGACTTTTTTGTTACCTAAAAATCAAATAAGGAGAATAAAATGAGCATAATAGGACTTGAAAATTTAAAAGGTAAGGATTTTTTAACACTTAAAGATTTCAGCGCTGGAGAAATTCTATCGCTGGTAGACTTGGGAATACTTTTAAAAACTAAGCTGAAAAACAAAGAGGCTACCCCGATACTTCAGGGCAAAACGCTTGGGATGATATTTCAAAAAGCTTCTACAAGAACAAGAGTTTCATTTGAAGTGGGGATGTACCAGCTTGGAGGTCAGGCCCTCTTCCTGAACTCCAATGATTTACAGATAGGACGAGGCGAAACAATCGAAGATACAGCAAGAGTCCTTTCTAGCTATTTAGATGGAATTTTGATTAGAACCTTCAGCCACCAGGAAGTTGAAAAACTGGCTAAGTATTCTGATGTACCAGTAATAAACGGACTTACGGACGATTATCATCCGACTCAGGTTCTGGCAGATCTTATAACTATAAAAGAGCACAAAGGAAACTTCAAGGGACTTAAGTTCACATATATAGGTGATGGTAACAATATGACAAATTCACTTATGGTTGGATGTGCAAAAATGGGTATGGATATTAGTATAGCAACCCCCATTGGCTACGAACCAAACAGTGAGATTGTCACCCTGGCCGCAGCATATGCAAAGCAAAGTGGCGGTAACCTATTCATTTCCAACGATGTCAAGGCCGCAACATCTGGAGCCGACATTATCTATACAGACACCTGGGCCAGCATGGGGCAAGAGGAAGAAAAAGCCATACGAAAAAAAGCCTTTGCTGACTACCAGATAAACAGCAAAATTCTTGAGCTTGCTGACAAAAGAGCAATTGTAATGCACTGCCTTCCAGCATACAGAGGTCAGGAAATAACAGATGAGGTAATCGAAGGCGCTCAGTCAGTAGTATTTGACGAAGCTGAAAACAGACTCCATGCTCACAAAGCCATAATGGCAACAATAATGTAAATTTGAAATCAAAAATAATAATTATAACTAAAAGGAGAAAAAAAAATGAAAAAAACAATCGCAACTATATTAATGGGTATACTTTTAGTATCCATGTTCGCGGGATGCTCCCCGAAGGAAGTTTCCTCAACAACTAAGCTCGATGCCATCAAAGAATCCGGCAAACTGGTAATAGGCACATCTGCTGCATATCCTCCCTACGAATTCCATATCATGGTCGACGGCGTAGATACAATAGTCGGTTTTGATATTGAAATTGCCAAAGCAATCGCCGAAGACCTTGGCGTTGAACTCGAAATAAAGGATATGACTTTTGACGCAGTACTTGCTGGTGTAAATACTGGAATGATTGATCTTGGAGTAGCTGGCATAACCCCTACCGATGAACGTAAAGAATCTTCAGATTTCAGCAAAGTATACTATCAGGCTAAACAGGCCATAATCATCTCTAAAGACAGTGAGAATCAAATAACTACAATAGCTGACCTTGCTGGCAAAACAATAGGGGTTCAGATAGGAACTACTCAAGAACAAATGGCTATGGCCATAGAGGGTGCTACTGTAAAATCACTTGCAAAAGCGGCAGACTTGGTACTTGAACTTAAATCAAACAAGATAGATGCCGTTATGCTTGAATTACCCGTAGCAACATCATACGCAAACCAGAACCCTGATTTGATGGTTCCTGAGACTGTAGAATTTGAAAATACAGACAGCGGAAGCGCTATAGTTGCAGCAAAAGGTGAGACTGAACTTATTGACGCTGTTAACCAGACCATAGACAAGCTTATGTCAGAAGGAAAAATCGACCAGTTCGTTTCTGAAGCTACAATGCTTGCTGACCAGCTTCAGAATTAAACCATACAAACCAAACCTCAATTAAATTGAAAACAATTTCAAGGTTTTATCAATAATAGTCTTGTAATCCAGAGATACTGCAATTTTTATCAAAGCCCACAAGCTCAAGAATAAAAATTGCAGGTCTTGGATAAATATAAAACAAATGTTAATTTTGAAGCATAAAAAAGGAGAAAATAAAATGAAAAAAGTAGTATTAGCATATTCTGGTGGACTGGATACCTCAATAATAATTCCATGGCTTAAGGAAAATTATGACTGTGAAGTAATCTGTGTATGTGCCGACCTTGGCCAGGGAGAAGAACTGGCTCCCTTAAACGAAAAAGCTATAAAATCTGGTGCAAGCAAAATCTACATCGAAGACCTTAAAGAAGAATTCGTATCCGAATTTATGTTCCCAGTTTTAAAATCCGGCTGCATATATGAAGGTAAATCTCTTTTGGGAACGGCTTTCGCAAGACCGCTTATAAGCAAGAAACTCGTTGAAATCGCAGAAAAAGAAGGTGCAGAGTACATTGCCCATGGAGCAACTGGAAAAGGTAATGATCAGGTTAGATTTGAACTTACCATAAAAGCGCTAAACCCTGATATAAAAATCATAGCGCCTTGGCGTGAATGGGATATAAAATCCCGTGAAGATGCCGTGGATTATGCCGAAAAAAGAAATATACCAATCCCGGTTACCAAGAGCCGTCCTTACAGCATGGACAGAAATGTCTTCCATCTCAGTCATGAAGGTGCCGATTTGGAAGATCCATGGAATGAACCTCCAGCTGACTTATTACTGGTATGTAATTCTCCTGAGAATGCACCTGATGAGGCCGAGTATGTTGAAATCGAATTCCACAAAGGAACTCCAATTTCTATAAATGGCGAAATCCTTACACCGCTTGCCCTGCTTGAAAAAGCCAATGAGATAGGTGCAAAACACGGCATAGGAATACAAGATATGGTTGAAAATCGTCTTGTAGGAATGAAATCACGTGGAATATATGAGACTCCTGGTGGCACACTTCTTCATTATGCTCACAAAGAACTTGAAGCTCTTACGCTTGACAGAGCTACTACCGAATACAAAAATATCATTGGAATAAAATATGCCCAGCTGGTTTATGACGGACTTTGGTATACACCGCTTAAAGATGCTCTAGATTCATTTGTTGAATCTACGCAGCAAAATGTTACTGGCCTTGTAAAACTCAAGCTTTACAAAGGCAACTGCATACCGGCCGGATCGAAGTCTCCATACTCTCTTTACAATGAAGAATTTGTAACCTTTGGCGAAGATGACGTTTACAATCAAAAGGATGCTGAAGGCTTCATAAATCTCTTCGGACTTCCACTAAAAGTAAATGCACTTATGAAAAAAAATAATCCAGGAAGTTTTAAATAAATCAAACCTTACCTGAATATCCCTCATATAAACCAGTGACATATTCAGAGAAAGTCAAACTTTCTCTGAATATGTTACGTTTACTAAAGATACCTTACGATTTTTATAAAAAACTTTGAATTTTTGCTTATAAATCGTATACCATTGCAATCAGAAAGGAAAAATACGATGTCAAAATTATGGAGCGGACGTTTCAGCAAGGACACCGACAAGCTTGTGGAGGATTTTCATTCCTCAATATCCTTTGACCAGAAGCTCTATTTCTGGGATATAAAAGGAAGCATAGCTCACGCAAGAATGCTTGGTGATACCCAAATCATATTGAAGTCTGAATCAGATCAGATAATAAGCGCCCTTGAGGAAATACTGCAGGAAATAGAAGATGGAAAAATCGAATTTGATCCAGGTGCCGAAGATATTCATATGAACGTAGAAATTCTGCTTACAAAAAAAATAGGCACTGCCGGCAAAAAACTTCATACCGGCCGTAGCCGTAACGACCAGGTTGCCCTGGATATAAGAATGTATCTGAGAAATGAAGTCGAAATTCTGAAATCATTGATAATAAGCCTCCTGGATGCCATGCTTAATGTCTGTGAAGACCATAAAGAAACCGTCATGCCGGGATACACCCACCTTCAACGAGCTCAGCCAATTTCATTTGCACATCATCTGCTCGCTTATTGTGAAATGTTAAAGCGTGATTACACCAGACTGCAGGACTGCAATGAAAGACTCAATGTACTTCCCCTTGGCTCTGGTGCACTTGCCGGAACTACTTTCCCGCTTGACCGAAATCAGGTTGCCAGAGAGCTTGGATTTGACAGCGTGTGTCTCAACTCGCTCGATGGCGTCAGTGACCGTGATTTTATAATTGAATTCACTTCATCTGCATCAATTTCGATGATGCACCTGAGCCGTCTTTGCGAAGAGATAGTTCTGTGGGCTTCTCAGGAATTTAAATTTGTAGAATTGGATGACGCCTACAGTACTGGCAGCAGTATCATGCCCCAGAAAAAAAATCCCGATGTAGCCGAACTCATCCGCGGTAAAACCGGCAGAGTCTATGGAAATCTTATGGGAATTCTTACCGTCATGAAAGGTCTGCCGCTTGCCTACAACAAAGACATGCAAGAAGACAAGGAAGGCCTGTTTGACACGGTTGAAACCTGGAAAAAATGTCTCATAGTCCTCTCTCCCATGCTGAGCACCATGAAAATCAACAAAGATGCCATGCTTAGCGCCTCTAAAGGCGGTTTTACAAATGCCACAGACCTGGCGGACTACCTGGTGCGCAAGGATATTCCCTTCAGAGATGCCCATGAAGTAGTTGGCAAATTGGTGGCTTACTGCCTTACAAAGCAAGTTTCCCTTGAAGAACTTAGTATTGAAGAATTCAAAAACTTCAGCGATAAGATTGAAGCGGACATTTATGACTCCATATCTGTGTATAACTGCATGGCCAGAAGAAATACAATTGGCGGACCAAGCGTGGAACAGGTAAGCCTTACTATAAAGGAAGGAAAAAATTTCCAGGACGATATCAAAAAAACCAAATTGTATGCCTCCACTGGAATACTATATATGTCTATATGAAAAAGTGAAAAAAAAGTGCTAATCATATTAATGATTAGCACTTTGAATTTTTATTTATTTACCCCTTGTCTACTGAAAAGGTGTCCGGCAGTTCAAGATAAAAAGTAAAATATTTTTCATTAAAATGTAATGTTTCTAACCCACTTGTTTTTCAAAGTTCTGGTCATTCCAAATATGAATTTTATTACTTCCTCCATGCTGCCTGCAAATATTACCACATATATGGGCCATCCAAAATGAACGGCTCCAAAAAATGTAAGCGGTACAGCAACAAGCCAAAGAGGCGCTATATCAAGGACAAGTCCTGCCACAGTATCTCCTCCAGAGCGAAGTATCCCTATTATATTTGTCCAGTTAAAGGTTATCAGCGGGCTGAAAATCGCCTTGACTACGAGTATCTTGCCTATGTCTCTTACGCTCTGAGCCCCTAACTTGAAAAATACAGGCACCAGTGGTATAAACAGCAGAAGTCCGATTGAAGTTATCGCCCCTACAGCAAAAGACATTACCATTATTATTCGCGAGTACATAACCGCTACATCCAGGTCTCCCTCTCCCAGTTTGTTTCCTAAAATAGTTCCCGCTGAACTTGCCAGCCCAAAAGCCAGCACAAGCATCAAATCACTTATGGTAGATGCTACCTGGGATGCCGCTACCGCCTGAGTACCAAGTCTGGCATAGGCTACAGAAAGCATCACCGTCCCAAGTCCCCAAAGCCCTTCGTTGAAAATTACCGGAAGCGCTATATGAAAATACTTTTTCACATATGCCTTTTCTATTTTCCTGAAATCCCTTAACCCTGCCCTTAAAATATCACGGCTTCCAAAATATACTGAATAAAGCATAAATCCAGCTTCTATAAATCTTGCTATAGTCGTAGCTATGGCGGCTCCCTCAACCCCCAGCTTTGGCATTCCAAAATTACCAAAAATAAGCCCATAGTTGAGAAATGTGTTCACCATAAGTGCGACGATGCTCGTATACATCGGATAAACCGAATCCCTCATACTCCTGAGGGATATGACATAAGCCTGCGATACGGCATGCAGCGCAAACCCCCAGCCAAAATACTTCATATATTTTATGCCTAAAGTCACTACCTGTGGATCATTGCTGAATATGTTCATATACCATCTTGGAAATATGAGTGCTACGGTCATGAATACCGCCGAAGACATCAGTCCCAGCATTAACTGGATTGCCATCGTTGCCTTTATTCTGCCATGATCCCCACTTCCATAAAATTGGGCTATAAAAATTCCAGCTCCGCTATAAAATCCAAAAGTAATCAGGACAAATAGAAACTGAAGTCTTCCTGCTATCCCTACCGCTGCTACTGAAGCTTCTCCCAGAGTACTTATCATAACCGTATCAACAATAATAAGGGAATTGCCTATAAGATTTTGTATTACAATAGGAAGCGCAATTATACATAGCGATTTGTACAGCTCTTTTTTTATCGCCTTCTTCTTTGTCGAATCCATCGGTTCCCCTGCCGTGTATCCATTTTTTTTAAGCTTGTTCATCTATCTCCTTCAGTTTGTTATCCTGTTTTGCCTCAGTATCTTCATCTGCCAAAATCTGCTTTATTGATATTATCCGTTCTGACAAAGATGAATTTCTCTCCACCAGACTGGTGTTAGAAATCATCTTGTTTATATAATACATTGATCCCACAAGCACCACCGCCCTTTTGGACCTTGTAAGTGCCGTATACAATATATTTCTATTTTGCATAAGTGGAGGAAGGGCAAGTATTGGCACAATAATTATCTCAAATTCACTTCCCTGACTCTTGTGAACCGTTATGGCGTACGCATGATCTATATTATCCGCTTCTGAAAATTCGTATCTGCATCGCCTTCCATCTTCGAAACTTATATAGAACTGCTTAGCTCTGCCATCTACGGCATCTATATATCCTATATCGCCATTGAATACACCTTTTCCCGATTCGATGCCTGCGTATCCCGTAAATTCTTTCTCATAGTTGTTCTTTATCTGCATTACTTTATCATTCGTCCTGAAAATCCGGTCTCCATGCTTAAATTCCTGCAACTCAGGCTTGGAAGGATTTACAGCTTCCTGTACTTTTTTATTGAGTTCGATTACTCCCACCTCTGACTTTTTAATCGGGGTCAGTATTTGAATATCATTTGTCTTTACCCCGAAATATCCGGGAAGTCGCTGGGATATGAGCTCCACAATAAGTTCCTTCGCCTCAAATTGATTGTTCCTTGCCATGAAGAAAAAATCTCCAGCGCCCTTTACAAGTTCGAGCTCCTCACCCTTGTTTACCCTGTGGGCATTTATAATTATATTGCTCTCCTTGGCCTGCCTGAATATTTCATCTAGCGTGACGGTTTTCACCATATTGCTGTCTATAAAATCCCACAGTACCTTTCCAGGCCCTACCGATGGCAGCTGATCCTTGTCTCCTACCATTATAAGGACTGTGCCAGGTTTTACCGCACACAGCAATGCCTTCATTAGAAATATATCTACCATGGACATCTCGTCAACTATCAGCACATCTGTATCCAGAGGATTGTCCTGGTCTTTATTGTAGTATCCTTCTTCGGAATTTTCATCAGTATAACCGACCTCAAGCAATCTGTGAATTGTACTCGCCCGCTTTCCGCTTGACTCACAAAGCCTCTTGGCAGCTCTTCCCGTAGGGGCGCAAAGTGTGACTTTTTTTCCAATTTGTTCAAAACATTCTATTATAAAACTTACAATCGTTGTCTTTCCGGTTCCCGGTCCTCCAGTAAGGACCATTACATTGTTTTCAAGTGCGCTCATGACCGCTTCTTTTTGTTTCTCAGCCAAGACTTTTCCTACCTTGTCCTGTGTTTCTCTTATCATTATTTCCGAACTTTTTCCAGAAAGCATCTGACTTGCAGGGCGACTGAGCAAATCTACTATCATTTTTGCAACCTGATTTTCCGTCTTGTAGAAATTGTACAGGTATGCCCTTCGTATCCCGTCCTTATTTTCCAAAATGCTCTGACCGCTTACGCAAAGTTCGTAAAAACCCTCAGCAAATTTTTCACTGTCGCAGCCGAGGATTCTTCGCGATTTTTCTTCCAGTTCCTCAAGATAGATATAGCTGTTTCCCTGATAGCAGAATTCTTCCAGCACAAATTTAATGCCCTGGCTTACTCTGTTTAATGAGTCCTTTGGTATACCGATTTTTTTTGCAATCTCATCGGCTTTCAAAAATCCAATTCCTTTTATCTTGGCACAGATGCTGTATGGATTCGATTTCAACACTTCTATCGTCGAATCTCCAAAAGCCTTATATATTTTCATGGCTATATTGGGTGAAATATCAAATTCGGCCAGACCCACTATTATGCTCCGCAGTTTGACCTTCTCTGCATAGCTTTGGATTATTCTGTTGTATTTTTTCTTTCCAATCCCCTCGACTTCCAAGAGCCTGGATGGTTCATTGTCCATCACTTCAAGGGTGCCGTCCCCGAATCGGTCCACAATCCTGGCTGCAATCTTCGGTCCAATCTCATCAATTATGCCTGATGAAAGATATGCCAGTATGCTCTTTGTATTTCCAAGATTTGGGATTTCATAACTCCTTACTTCAAGCTGATGCCCATATGTTGGATGAAGTTTTTGTTTTCCGGTAAGCTTTAGATAATCAAATTCTTCAATGGCAATAAAAGTCCCCACAAAGGTAATTATTTCATTATCACTAGTCTCCAGAACCCCTACAGTGTAACCATTATCTTCATTTCTAAATATAATTTCCAATACTTTGCCCTCAAAACTCTCCATCTTATCTCCTCAACTATGAATTAATTTCTGTTTAATCCTATATATTATACTACAAAAATTTCCTATTTCCAAATGGCTCTGTTTTCAAGAACATATATTGATTTTAATTATTGATTATTGGGTACAATATATCTGTATAACTATTATTAGGATATGTATTTTATGGATATTTTGTGAAATTATTCTGTAAAATTTCCTGCTATTTCTTGAAAATAAATTCACGTTGTGGTAACATCACTAATGTTGTGTTAATTATTTTCTATGTTACTCAAAACAACATCTAACTTATTTGATTCTTAAAGGAGGAAAAAATGAAAAAACTATTAACTGTATCACTGATTGCCTTGATGACAATGGCTTCATTTGCAGGATGTTCACCTAAAGAAGAAGCACCTGCCGATACACCGCCGGCTGCGACCGAAGATGCTGCTGCACCGCTTACGGACGGTTCCTATTCAGTTGAAGGCACTGCCGATGACCAGGGCTGGATTCCAATGGCAGATGTAGTTATTGAAAATGGCTCCATCGCCGCAATAACCTTCGATGCCAAGGATGTTTCTGGCATGCTTAAATCCGAAGCTGTTGCAAACGGTGAATACGATATGATGTCAAATGGGGCTCTGGCTTCCTGGACTGATGAAATGGCTGTATTTTCACAGGCCATAATCGATGGAAGTGTTGACATAACTACAATAGTTTTCGATGAAGAAGGAAAAACTGATGCCGTATCCGGCTGTACTATAACCGTTCAACCCTATGTTGAATTAGTAAAAACAGCCTTGGAACAAGCTAAGATGTAATAAAGAAACCTGCAAACTTAAAGCTGAGGTTATTAATATCCTCAGCTTTTTTATCAGGTTATCTGCTTATATTCTACATATAAAATACTATTTTTTCACAATCGTATTGATTTTGAGTTAAGGTTACAGGAACTCTGCCCTGTGCTGTATATTTTTCTTATAGTCTATTACCTTATGAACATACGGACGGTCCATGAATTTGGAAGTTATCACAAAGTCGGCAGTAGCCCTGTTATTTGCAAATGGTATATCATAAACCTGTGCTATTCTAAGAAGAGCCTTTACATCTGGATCATGTGGCTGAGCTGTTAGGGGATCTGAAAAAAATACTACAAGATCAATCTCGCCTTCGACTATTTTTGCACCAATCTGCTGATCGCCCCCCAGCGGTCCACTGTTATAGCCCATAATTTTCAACTCTGTTTTTTGAGTTATCAATTTTGCAGTAGTTCCCGTTCCACACAAATCATGATTCTTTAATATATCTTGATTCTTGATACACCATTGAATCATCTCCGGTTTTTTACTGTCATGTGCAATCAAGGCAATATTTTTCTTTTTTTCAATAGTTACTTCTATATACGAATTATTTGGCATAGTTTCTCCTTCTTCTTCAATTCAAGTTTATTTTACTAATTCAAATTTATAGTTGCCAACCCCGCTGCTCTTTACAATCTCCATATCATCCAGAATATAAATACACTCTACTGCATCGAGACTTTCAATAAGCTGCATTCCTTTTTCCAGACCCATCACAAAACAAGCCGTGCTTAAGACATCTCCATCCAAAGATTTATCAGAAATTATGCTTACAGATTGAATCCCATTCTCTGCCGGTTTGCCAGTAAATGGATTTATAAGATGATGATATATTTTCCCATCAACTTTAAAATATCTTTCATATATCCCCGATGTTACTACAGATTTATTTTCCACTTTAACTGTTGCCAAAGACTCATTGCGGTTTTTGTCAGGGTGCTGAATACCAACCGTCCAAAGACTTTCTGGAGACTTGTTTCCAACCATGAGCACATTTCCTCCAAGGTTTATTATCGCTCTTTCAATTCCTTGGGATTTTACATATCCGCTTATTTCATCTGCAATATAGCCTTTTGCAATTCCTCCAAAATCAAGCTGGGATTGATTCTTTAAGGTTACCTCATTTCCTTCGATTACAATATTTCTATAGTTTACTTTTAACAGTGCTTCCTTTATATCGCTATCAGCTGGAACCTTTGGATTCTCAGATTTAAAATCCCATAAGTCTTTTACAGGAAGTATAGTTGCATCAAAATAGCCCTCGGATAGCTCTGAATACGCTATGCTTTTCTTCAACAAAAATATCGTATCATCGCTTACATCCACAGGCTTTCCATCGCTGTGGTTAAGTCGATATACATCACTTCCCTCTATGGATTTGCTCAACAATTTTTCATAATCATAACACATAGCTACCATTTTATCCAATACTTCCTGTGACCCATTCCATATTGAAAAATTCACTACAGTATCGAGTACAAATACTTGCGCATCAAGCCTTTTCCCTGAGATACCCGCTTCACTTACCTGCTCACTTACCGCGCTGCATCCTGTCATAAAAAGTAAAATGGAAGCAATCATGATTGCCATCAGGTTATTTCCCTTTTTTTTAAAACATATTTTCATTTAACTTGCCTTTCCTGTGCTTATTTTCGCTTTGAACCATATCTAAAAATACTTCGCTCTGCATATTCGCCTAAAATTATATTCATACCAAGGATTGCAATAAAAATAAGAATCATATTCATCGTGCTTTTTACATCTATAAAATAGAGTGCTCCAAGCACCCCGACAGTCAATAGTCTGAAAGTTCCCAAAACCTTATACTCTACCGGTATAACAAATTCTTCAGCCCCAAGTTGCTCACTTTCTAATCTATCGCTTACATCAATTGTTATGCTGAGAATTAAAATTGTTACAAAGTATATAATAAGCGCCATAATAATCGTATTCTTCGCTACCGGCTCGAGTTCTGCGCCGGAGGCAAGCTGTCCTATATATGCACTGAATATCATCGTCGTGAGGGCAAACATGAATTGAAATGATGTCCATATTATTCTTGACCTGCTGTCTTCCTGATACGCCCCCACCATAACCTGATCATAATATATCGACCAATACATGAAAATGAGCAACAGAACCAAAATACCCCTTGCTATTAATTCTGGATTTATATCCGCATTTGCTCTAAATCCTCCGAGGGTGTTTACTATCATTTCTCCTAAAAGAAGCATTGTAAGCAGCCCAAAGCGTTCGACTATATGCTCTCTATGAATTGTTGTAAGATTTTTCTGAGAAACAGCTATTATAACAGATACTGCGATAATTTCGATTGCAAGAGTTACTGCCCATATTGAAATCCCATATTTTATCGGATAATCGAGCCATACCAGCATTATAAAAATTATTATTCCTGAAACGGCAGATAATCCATAGAGAACACCCAGCCGTCCAATCATGGTCCTAAGCTGCTCGGGTATTTTATCTGAATATGCATTTTTCCAGGAAATAATAAGTATCAGCCTCGACAGTATGAAACTTATCATATAAACTATGCTTTGTTTGTTTATAATCCCTGATACATTGTCATTTATGCCGTAAGTCAGCATGCCAACTGTGATTAGGTTTAAAAATAAGATGCTGCGGTGTCTTAGCGTTCTATTTTCAAAATGATTGCTGTAATAAGTTATATTCATCCAAACAATCCAAAGTGATATGAATCCTAATACATATAAAAAAAACTCTTCGTGGCTTATATATATATCTTCTTCAAAATTGACAATATTAAGCACTCCAAATGCCGATACAAATATAAGGTCAAAAAACAATTCTATCCACGATGCCTGTCTATGTCCAAAAGGCGCTCTCAGTTCTGGTTTTCGCCATGATTTGTCTATAAATTTTACGAAAATATCCTTTCTCAAATCCAGACCTCCAATCATATGTGTTGATTATGATTATAATATATTGTCAATAAATAAGTCCACAAAATTTCCATTGAATTGTTTCCATCGCTCATTCCTTAGTATATCAACTGCATCTGATTTTGTCCTTGATTTCCTGTAAATCCGGTCTGATATAATAGCATCGTAGGTATCTGCTATCGCTATAAGCTGTGAACCTACTGGAATTTGATTTTCTGTCAGTTTATCCGGGTATCCACTGCCATCCCATCGTTCATGATGATGTCTTATATTGAGCGCGATATCCTTGTAACTGTCAATTTCTTCAAGCAGATTTGCACCAATTGAAGGATGCATTTTCA
>JBATTG010000152.1:0-5019 GCA_049670425.1 Proteocatella sp. | reverse complement strand
ATTCTTATTATGAAATGAGAACTTATAATTTTTCTTTCGACATGGCCTCGAAGTCCAACAAAATAATGTCGCTCTCAAGATACCGGGCAAAAGCATAAAGCGTGTCGGAAAGTCTGTTTACAAACTTGATAAGGATGGGCCTTACTTCATCTGTAGCATCAAGTGCAAGAATTCTTCTTTCTGCCCTTCGACATATAGTCCTTGAGACATGGAGCAAAGAAGCTGCGAGAGAAGTGCCGGGAACGATAAAAGCATCAACCTTGTTTATTTTTTCGAGAAACTCATCTATCCATTTTTCAAGACCTGAAATATCATCTTCAGCTATGCAGTATTTAAAAGAGCCATCCTTAGAAGTGGCAAGTTCACCTGCAATAAAAAATAATTTTTTTTGAATCTTGAAAAGACGTTCTCTGATATCTTCATCCTCTATGAAGTTTCTTGCGAAACCAATATGAGAATTAAGTTCATCTATAGTACCGTAGGATTCAACTCTTAAAGAGTCTTTTCTGACGCGAGTACCATCGTAAAGAGAAGTTTCTCCTTTATCTCCGGTTTTAGTGTAAATTTTCATAAAAGCCTCCAATTGTAAAATCAAGTGAAATAAATACTTATAAATGTTATACCCTGTAAATAATATTTTAATGCATATATATTAAATTTAAATAAAATAATTAAATTACTATATACAAAAAATTATGAATTATAATCAAGTTTATTAATAGATACAACTAGAATTAATTTTAATTAAATACTATTCAATTAAATCAAAATTAATTTTAAACTTTATATATTAATAATATCCAAAGTGGGGTATAAAAACTATGAGGATATAATTTTAAATAAAAGGAGAATAGCCATGAAAAGGAGAATAGCCATGAAAAAGAAACTAAGTTTAATTATTTTTTTTATTATGATAATATCCACTGTGAACGTTTTTGCAGCAACACCAGCATCCAATGGTGGAAATGGTGGAAATGGTGATACGGACAGGATACGCGACCAGATACGTGATCAAATATGTGACCCTGACCAAATATGTGACCCTGACCAGATACGCGACCAGATACGTGATCAACTGAAAGATAAACTGCAGGATCCAGATGGGGATATGAATCAAACTGGAAATATGAATCAAAATCAGTATATGAATCAAAATGAGTTTATGAGTCAAAATGGGGTGAATATGTTCAATCTAAGAAGAGTAGCTTCCGTTTTTGGGAAAAATCTTCAATGGAACAATCAGACGAAAGTAACAACTATGAGCATGGGCCAGCATACCTTTAGATTTAGAGCTGGAGAAAAATTTGTAGTAGTTGATGATGAAAACATAGCAATAGATACTCCAATATTACTCAGAAATGGAAGAATTTATTTAAGCGAAATGACTCTTACTGATATCTTGGGTCTTGATATTCAATACGTTGATGGAAGAGCTAACCTAACAATGAAATTTGAAAGAGACGTTGTTGAAACAGCCATTTTAACAGGAAACTTTAAAACTCTTGTAGCAGCACTAAAAGTAGCAGATCTTGAAGATGCTCTTAAAGGGGAGGGGCCTTTTACAGTATTTGCACCTACCGATGCAGCATTTGCAAATCTTCCAGCAGGTACAGTCGAAGACCTTATCAAACTCGAAAATAAAGCTACACTGGTTAATATTTTAAAATACCACGTAGCGGCAGGAGACTTAATGTCGACAGATATTACAAAACTTGATAAAATTCAAATGTTAAATGGTAAAGATGCAATGATAGAAATAAAAGATGGCATGGTTATGATTGGTGGAGCGAATATAATAATGACAGACATAGTTGCTTCAAATGGGATAATTCATGTAATTGACGCTGTAATGATTCCATAAGTGAATTGTTAAAATTTGGAATCACACACAAGCATATTAACTTGAATAAAATCTTATAATTAATGCCTCAACTTTTGAAGTTGGGGCATTAAATTATTTTATACTGGATTTATTTGAGGAAAAAGGGTATGATTAGTACAAGAAAGGATGATTTTTATGAGAAAAAAGATAATTCCAATGATGCTTGTATTATTGATATTGCTGGTGGGTTGTAGCAGTAAACAGGAAATCAAAGATAATGAAAGTAATTTAAGTGAAAAGCAAAATATCAATCTTTATTATCCGAATATTGATGATGAGAAATACTATTTTAAAACAGTAGAAATAACAATCAATAAAGAGGATAATATCGCGGATATTATAGTCGAAGCATACAAAACAAATGCCATAAAAGGCACAGGCAGAGTATTAAGTGAAAATACCCGTATAAACAAAATTTATCTAGATGAAAAAGGGGTGCTTAATATTGATTTTAACAAGGAATTTATAACTGAAATGAATGCAGGTGCCAGTTATGAAGAATTGATACTTCACAGCGTAGCGAATACCTTTGGCGAATATTATAAAGCTGACAAGATTGCAATAACAATCGAAGAAAAGCCATATGAATCGGGACATATATTGCTTGGAAAAGACGATTATATTGATACAGATTATACAAATGTCGTAAAAGTTGATGAAAATAGCTGCTAAAACAAAATAACAGCTTCATTTACTGATTTAGGTCTATATTGAACTCTAAAAATACAAAGAATACATCTTTTTAAAAGTCCTTCAAAAACGGGATTGCTTAAACAGATGTATTTTTTTGTTTACAATTAAAGCATTACTTATTTTTAAATATTATGGTAAAATGTATATGGGTTTTGCATGTGAAAAATTAAATACATAATAGTTTAAACAATAAAAAGTTTTATAGAAAAGCTTAATTGTCTGAAATTAATTAAATGTAAACCAAAAAACAAGGAGCGTTGAAAATGAATAAGCTGATATATAACAATTTTTTAAACAATGTGCAAGACCCTATATGGATAGTTGATTTAGATTGTAAATATGTATATGCAAATGATGCATACAAAAAATGTCATTCAATAAACCTGGATGTAACAGGAAAAGATTTGCTGGAAATAATTCCAGGCAAATTAGCAGAAGAATATATAGAACATGTAGAAAAAATTATAAGAAAAAAAGAATATATGATATTCGAAGAAGAACTGCATGGAAAAGTAATCCAGTGCAGAGCCTTTCCCATGCTTGATGCCAGCGGAGAAATCGAAGCCGTCGGCGGACTCATTATTGATATAACAGAGAGCGTCAGCAGAGAAAAAGAAATTGTATACGACAGAAACTTGCTTCAAAATGTTGTAGATGCAATTCCAGAGATAATATTTTTAAAAGATTCAGAGGGAAGATATCAATTTATAAATAAAACCTGCAAAGATTTCTATCAAAACAGGGGAATTAATCATGTGATAGGAAAAATGGATATTGAGATTAATCCTGACAAGGAAAACAGCCTGAAATTGATGGAAGTAGACCAAAAAGTTTTGAGGGATAAAAATCCAGTCACGATAGAATCACACATAAAAATCAGTGAAAATGAAATTAAGATAAAAGAATCCTTGAAATCACCCCTAATAAATAAAGAAGGAAATGCCGTGGGAATTGTGGGTATTTCCAGAGATGTAACCGAAAAAAAAATACTTGAGAAGAGGTTAAGATATCTTAGCTACACAGATATGTTGACCGGAGTATATAATAGAGCCAGTTTTGAGGGTAAAATAAAAGAACTTAAAAATACACGAAAAACACCAATTGGAATAATAATGGGAGACGTAAACGGACTGAAGCTTATCAATGACACCTTTGGCCATATTGAAGGTGATAAAATTCTAGTTTCAATTTCTAACGTTCTAAAAAAAGTATGCGGAGAATACGGGCATATATTCAGATGGGGTGGAGATGAATTCGTAGTATTAATTCCAAATGCAGATGAAAAAATTTGCGAAGATGTTATGAAAAACATAAAAACGGAATGCATAAGCACAAATCATGATTTAATTGAACTCAGTATTTCCATGGGGCTGTCCATATTCAAATTTGATGATGATATAGATAAAAAGCTCAAAGAAGCTGAAGAAAAAGTATATAAACATAAACTTTTAGAACAAAAAAGTACTTTAAGTGGAGCGATAAATTCACTTCAAGAAAGTCTGGAGGCTAAAAGTCATGAAACTAAAGAACATACTCATAGGATGACCAAATTAGTTTCAAAATTGGGCAAAAAAATGAAACTAAGCACCTCGCAGCTAGATGAACTGGAAATAGCAACTAGACTCCATGATATAGGGAAAATAGGGATTAGGGAGGATATACTACTTAAACCAGGGAAACTTACAGAACAGGAATATCAAATAATTAAAACCCATACCGAAAAAGGCTATAGGATAGTCATGGCATCAAATGGACTGGACAGTGTAGCCAAAACAGTACTTACACATCATGAAAGATGGGATGGAAAGGGATATCCCCTGGGGCTTAAACAAAAAGAAATACCGCTTTCAGCAAGAATCATAAGTGTAGTAGATGCATACGATGCAATGACAAACAATAGAATATACAGAGATGGAATAAAAAAAGAAGATGCGATAAAAGAAATAGAGAATTCAAGAGGGACTCAGTTTGATCCTCATATTGCAGGGCTCTTTATACAAATTATGAAACAAAGGAAAAAACGATGAATATAAAACTGATAACGGTAGGAAAACTAAAAGAAAAATATTTAAAAGATGCCATAGCAGAATACTCAAAAAGACTTACCAGGTACTGCAAACTCGATATAATTGAGCTGCCAGATGAAAAAACCAGCGAAAATGCATCCCCAAAAGAAGAAGAAATAGTAAGAGAAAAAGAAGGTAGAAACATACTGTCAAAAATAAAGGACAATGAGTATGTAATTGCACTCGATCTCAAGGGCAAACAGCTAACATCAGAAGAATTTGCACAATTTATTTCAGAAAAAGCCGTGATGGGTCAGCCCAATATAACCTTCGTGATAGGCGGGAGCATAGGCATATCTAAGGAGGTATTGGACAGGGCAGACTACAAGCTTTGCTTTTCCAAAATGACATTTCCACATCAGCTCTTCAGAGTAATGA
>JBATTG010000151.1:0-6717 GCA_049670425.1 Proteocatella sp. | reverse complement strand
AAAATTTATACAAAAGTTACAATTTAATTGGAGTTTATGATATGAGTTATTTACAAGGATTATGGAATTCTTTTTTTCAAGCGTTACCTTCTGTGATATCTGCTGTACTCTTATTACTTCTTGCACTTATAGTCGCCAGTATTGCTAAAAATATAATAGTAAGAGGGCTACGAAAAATCAATGCGGATAAATTTACTGACAAACTGGGTATTGCAGATGAAAAAACCGGCAGTTCTGTGGATTTTTTAGGTAAACTCGTTTTTTTTATTGTCTTTCTTTTGTTCTTGCCAGGTGTGCTGGATAAATTAGGAATGCAAAATGTTTCTACTCCAATAGCAGCCATGGTTTCTCAATTTCTTAATTTCGTTCCAAATATATTAGCTGCTGCCATAATTTTATTAGTAGGTATTTTTATTGCTAATATAATTCGACAGCTGCTAACCCCAATCCTCAAAAGATTTAATGTTGATAAAATTCAAGAAAAAGCTGGAATTAAAGCCAGTGAGGGCGCAACAATTTCATCAGTAATAGCTTATATAATATATGTATTCATACTGATTCCAGTAATAATTGCCGCTCTTAAAGTCTTAAATATTTCTGCAATTTCCGATCCTGCAATTTCCATGCTTAATAAAATTTTATTATTCCTGCCAAACATCTTCGTTGCTATCGCTATAATTGTTGTCGGCATATATATAGCTAAAATTGTAGGAAATTTATCAACTTCAATCCTTTCTGGTATTGGCACTGATGCTTTTATTCAAAAGATTCCTCAAAATGAAAGCTCTAAATTGCATGATTTTTCTCTTTCCAAAATTATTGGAGAAGCAATAAAATATGTAATTATACTTTTATTTGTAGTGGAAGCTATTAATATTATCAATTTGGAAGTATTGCAATTCGTTGGCAAATCAATCATTTCTTATCTTCCATTCGTAATCAGTGCCATAATCATCTTAGTCGCTGCACTTCTGTTGGCAATTTGGGCCGAAGGTCTTATTAAGAAAAGTTTTCCTGATGCAAAATTATCAGCTCTAGTTGTAAAGTATGTAATCATTATTTTAGCAGTATTTATGGTGCTTAATCAGCTTGGCATCGCAGCTACCATAGTAAATGCAGCCTTTATTATCATTTTAGGTGCTGTTGCAGTTGCTTTCGCGATAGCCTTCGGAATAGGCGGACGTGAATTTGCAGCAAATATTCTTAAAAAAACAAATGGTAAGTAAGCGTCAAATCACCTTGCCTAATATAAATTCTAAACTTAAAAAGACAATCTGGGATATTTCATTCATTCCCAGCTTGTCTTTTTAGACTTAAGGTCTTATTAAGAAAATTTCCCCTGATGCAAAATTAGAAACTGGATCTAAAATTGGGTTCAGATTATTTAGGCTCTTGGTAGATGAAAACAGCAGGCATCACCTGCCTAATCCTCTTGATGCCCGGCACTTCTTTTCGTAAAGCCCCCTGAATATGTTGTCAGGGTCGGTCTTTCGCTTTACCAAATCATAGTTCTTTTTGTTCCATATTTTCCAGAATTCATTTTCAGAATACAAGTTTGTAGATATTAGAGTTTTTATTGCACCGAGCTCTAACAGTTTTTCCTCGATAATCCTGTAGTAATGCTCTGTATCTTTCCTTTTCATGCCGTATATTGCGATGTCAAGAAAGAGTTCATCACTGATTTTGCTAAAGAATTCGTCAGACAGCCACTCATATTTGCGCATGCTCCTGTAAGGTACGCACCACAATGGGAAATGATTTACTTCTTCCATATACCATTGCATGAACTCATCCATCTTTGAGAACGGTATGAACGTGTCGACTGTTATCGGTATAATAATCGAAGGCATGACTTTTGTGAAAGTATTGGCAATTTTTAATGTGTTGTTGGAATCGATGAACCTTCCAAACATAAGCCTGCCGATGAATGATTTTGGATATACATTTGTCACTCCCTTGTTGTACCTAAAAAAATAATCAGGTGTCTTCAGATAATCCTCTTTCCGCTTTGCAGTGCTGAGAAAATATATCCTCATCCAGTCATAACTGTGGGTGTAAGGGGCCTTGTCCACAAAATTGCCAGTGCTAAGTACATACTCTTCAGGCGAGTGAATAATGCCGTCCATAAAATCTATGTCTTTTTTCGTGTAATGCGCCCATATCGCATTTTTGTATTCTTCAAGGCTCGCGTATTTCTCATAAGTCACCTTCACAAATGACTTTGCAGGTATAAGCCTGAATTTAAGAAGTGTGATTATCCCCAATGTGCCGAAAGTCCCATGCAACATCTGGAATAACAGCTGATTCTCATTATCAGGGGTGCATATCAGTACATCACCCTTTGCGGTCACAACCTCATATTCGAGGCAGCTGTCATGGAATCCCCCAAACTTGTATGACATGGATTCAATTGAACACCCTGCAACTGCACCGCCGATGGTTATTGTCTTGAGCTCAGGCACTACAACCGGGACAAGGCCGCACTTGATTGTCGCATCCACAACCTTTGTGAATGTCACACCGGGCTCTGCGATGCAGATGCATTTTTCTGTATCGACAAGGATTATCTCATCAAAATCCCTGATGTCAAGTTTTTCGTCTGAGTGCTTCTTGTCTTTAGGTTTCGGGACTTGGTGAGAAATAGATTTCTTCTTCAAGGTCAAAGGTGCAGTGCTTTTGCGCGCTTTCAGTTGTTTTGCAATCCGGCTTACTTTGTCTTCATGAAATCCCATCAAATTTCCCTCCCCTCATATCTTCCATTACTTGTTTATCCTTTTACTACTGCCAGGGTTTGCAACCGATAAACCGGTTCGATTAAGTCCAATTCATTAGCAATAACGAAATCCAAATCTTTATAGGCAAAGCGCGATTCTTCTCCGACATCGTATTTTTTTATTTTACCCAGAAATACCCCCCGAGCCTTTAGATCCCGAATAGTCTCCTCGACTCCAAATTTTTTTTTGGCCTCGGTGCGGCTCAATTGTCTTCCGGCACCATGCGAACATGAACAGAAGCTCTCCGGATTCCCTCTACCTTTTACAATATAAGAGCTGCCTCCCATTGCCCCAGGAATTATACCCCATTCGCCTTCTTCGGCTCTTATCGCTCCTTTGCGATGTACCCAGACCATTTTTCCGTAATGTTCTTCATTAGAGGCATAATTATGATGACAGTTTATAGGTTCCGATAACTTTATGTCATTAAAACCGCAGTGTCTTGCAACCTGTCTACAAACGGTATCCACAACCTTTTCCATCATACGTTCGCGATTCTCAAATGCAAAATCTAACGCGAAATTCATCCACATTAAATATTCTTTCCCCCATTTATTATCCACGGGGAGGTAAGCCAAATCCCATTCTAACGGAATTTCCGATTTCCATTCCTGATTCTTCAAGCGCGCTTTATCATTAAAGTAATTACATATTTTGTATCCGACATTACGAGAACCCGAATGGATCATGAGCCCCAGGAATCCATCTTCATTGGTTTGTAATTCAATGAAATGGTTGCCGCTTCCCAATGTTCCTACCTGGAAAAGCGCATTATCAAGTTCAACTAGCAATTCACGGCTTAGCTCAATATTCTGCGGATTTTTCAAGATTTGCGCATGCTTTTCCACTGCAGTACACTCTTGCTTTTCCGGGTAATGTCCAGAGCCGGTAGGGATATTGCGCAGTATCTCACCGATAATCAATTGGACCAGTTTCCCGCTAGCTGTGTTAGTATTAGAAAGCAATTCAGCCGGTATATTGGTCTGAATAAAAACCATTCCACAGCCGATATCTACCCCTACCGCATTAGGCACAATTACATTGTCAGCCGCGAGAACCCCACCTATAGGCATGCCGTAACCAGAATGTGTGTCCGGCATCAGAGCTATAAATTCATGGGCAAACGGCAGATTGGCAAGATTATTAGCTTGCTGCAAACATGAGTCTTCCAACTGATTGATATTCTCCAACCAAACCTTTATGGGAATCAGCTGTTCTTCAGGATTAAATATTATAAACATATACATCCTCCTTACTCCTCGGGGTACTAAAGAACTATCTGCATCCGCAATGAGAATCAGCACTGTATCTGACGCAAATTAATTTACACCTAATAATTCACGACTTCTAGCAGCAATATCCATAGCCCATTTCAAGAATTTGCGACTATATCGACATTATCAACCATCGTTATCAATTTTGTCTATTATAGATATACCCTATACATCTGTGATTACAAACACTATGTTAGCTTTTACATCCTACAATCATGCTAACTAGCTATCATAAGCAGGATACATTAAGATATGAAAAAATACATATTCAAAAAAACCTCCGTACTCTATTTTAAGAGTACGGAGGTTTTTTACAATTTTATATAGCATGTTTTAGCATAAAGTTTATATCCGCCAGATATTTATCTACAAAACCCCAGACTTGAGGCTGTATATTATGGAAACTTTGAGCAAAGTGAACATTTTTGAAAGCTTCATAATGTTCTTCTGGTATTTCTATTTTAGAAAAATTCTTGTGTTCAGATAGCTTTGATATTTTCTTTTTCCAAGTATTAATTTGTTCATTTAATATTAATTCGTCTTTTGATGAACATTTCATATTTTGCCTCTTCCTTTTTTCGGTTTTGAACTGGTCATTGGTATTCTACTTTGAGTTAATATTGTAATTGTACATGAGCTTAAAATATATGTCCAGTTTAATGTAAATTATCCACCTCGTATCCAAAGTGGATTGCTATTTTTTCATAGGTGGGCATAGACAAACCGATTTTTCTGCCCAACTCTACCACCTTGAACAAAACACCATCAATTTCCGACTTATTACCTGCTTTCATATCTTTTTGAAGAGATGATGTCGTATCGGGCATTAGAGAATTTACTATTTTCAGGTTCGTTTCTATAATATCAACATCAAATTTCATACCCAAATTTTCACCCAATTTTTGTATTTCTCTACATAAGTCATTGAACGTATCCCTATATTCAGAGTCCTTTTGCATACTTCCAATACTAATATCGTAATAAGCTCCGCAAGTCGCACAGGCTGATATAAATGTGAATTTCTTAAAAGTGTCCATTTCAATATTTCTTGATAGTATGGTCTCTATACCGCTTGATTCAAGATCGTTGGCAACTTCCTCTAATATTCTTAAATCTGCAGGTTTCCCTTTATTGGGTCCGAATACAATTCTGAATAAATCACCTAACTGAATCACTTCTCCAGGTGATTCGATAAATGCCGATATGTACATGCATCCGTCTAAAACCGTTCCTAATTGCAGATGAGGTGAAATTAATTCGCTTGTTTTATACCCATTCATAATAGGTATTATCACAGTGTTTTCGTGAGTAGCCTTTTTAATTATCGGTATAATCTCTTCAACTGAATAACTCTTTACACAAATAAAGATGACATCAGCTTTACTATTATATTCATCCTGTGTCATGAAATTTATATTCTTTATTAAATGATTTCCTTTCATAGTAGATTTAAGTAACAAACCATCAGTTCTAAAAGCTTCCAGAGCTTTCCCTCTTGATATAAAGGTTACATCATTTCCATCTAAAGCTAAAAATCCACCTATACTTGAACCTGTACCACCCGTCCCAATTATTAAATACTTCATATGGAAGCCTCCTTCTTTAAACTCTAAATATATAAAAGACCCAATGACATATATAAACTCAGAATAATCTCCCGAGTTACATTTGATATTGTTAGTAAACTTCTTACTAGGATTATCTTTTCATTATATTACCACCTTTATTTTAAAAATTTTATAAATAACTTAACCAGGTTTGGATCAAATTGCGTTCCCGAATTATCTTTTAATTCTCTTATAGCTCTCTCTTTTGAATATATTGGTTTATAAGGTCTCTCATGTGTCATTACCTCATATGCTTCCACAATCGAGAACAATCTTGCTATAAACGGAATTTCTTCGCCTTTTAAGCCTTGTGGGTATCCGCCTCCATCCCAGTATTCATGATGGGCAAGAATGCCTTTCCCAATATGAGAAAGTTTGGTAGATGCGCTGACTATCTTAAATCCAAGCTCTGGATGACGTTTTACACTTTGCCATTCTTTTGTAGTTAACGGTCCTTCTATTAGAAGTATCTCTTTTTCAAGCCCAACTTTTCCTATATCATGTAACTCCGCTAACAAAACGAGATTTTCAATTTCATTTTTATCTAAATTTAAAGTTTTTCCCATTTGCCTGCACATCGTAACTAGTCTTTCGCAATGATCTTGGCTTTCATATTTATTTTCATAAAGATTATTTTTAATGGAATTTATAATCATATCATAGTTTTTTTCACTATTAGCAACCTTATTCGCATACATCTTGTCTTCTGCTAACTTAAAGAGTATGCTGAAGCTATTATGATCATCATGAGTAGTAGCACAACCTAAAGCTACAAGAGGTTTAATAGGATCCTCTTTTGCAGTAAGCGTTTCATTTTTGATATTTTTAACGATATCATTACATTCCTGTTCATCCGTCAATGGCATAAGTACTACTATTTCATCTCCGCCTATCCTGCAAACAGAGTGGTTTGATTTTATATTCCCTTTGATTATTTCAGACACCCTAATCAACATCTGGTCTCCAGTTTCATGGCCAAAAGTATCATTTGTAATTTTTAATCCATTTAAATCTGCGACAATAATTGAGAAAGGTAAATAATTTTCTCCGTCTAATTGTCTC
>JBATTG010000150.1:0-5722 GCA_049670425.1 Proteocatella sp. | reverse complement strand
ATAAAGCCGTCCAGCCCGCGTTACAGGGAACGAGTGAGTAGAGCCTTAGAAGTATTGAGGACTGCTAATTTGGGTGGCAACGCGGAAGCCGTTCTTTGTATACAAATACAAAATGAATATATAGCTTTCGTCCCTTATTTTAGGGACGGAAGCTTTTTTAATACCCAAAATTAATTGCTGAAGATCCCGATTAAAAATAAAACAGCTAATTTAAATCGGAGGAAAACATGGAAAATATCAAACTATTCATACCAGGACCAGTTACTGTAAGACCAGAAGTACTTGAAAAAATGGCAACACCGCAGATAGGGCACAGGACCAAGGATGCCTCAGCGCTTCAAAGAAGGATTACAGAAAATCTGAGGATAATTTGGAACACCAAAGAGGAGATACTTCTTTCAACTTCTTCAGGAAGCGGCCTTATGGAAGGCGCTATAAGAAGCTGCACTGCCAGGAAAGCTGCTGTATTTTCAATAGGGGCATTCGGCAAGAGATGGTACGAAATGGGAAAATGGAATAATGTGCAAGCCGACCTTTTTGAAGTTGAGATGGGAAAAGCTACAGACCCGCAAGATGTGGACAGGGCGCTTTCTACTGGAAATTATGATCTTGTTACCATAACCCACAATGAAACTTCAACAGGAATAGCAAATCCCATAAAGGCGATTGCCGAGGTGGTAAAAAAATATCCAGAAGTAGTTTTTTGCGTAGACATGGTAAGTTCAGCAGCAGGCCATAAGGTCGAGGTAGATGAGCTTGGAATAGACATATGCATAACTTCAAGCCAGAAGTGCCTGGGGCTGCCAGCCGGGCTTGCGGCATGCACCTTTTCAAAAAAGGCCGTAGAAAGAGCAAGAGGGGTGACAAACAGAGGTTTTTATCTGGATTTGCTCCAGCTGTATGATTTCATACAGAAAAAAGACTATCAGTATCCATCAACACCGACCCTTGCACATATGTTTGCTATGGACTACCAGCTGGATTACATCCTTAACACGGAGGGGCTTGAAAACAGGTTTGCGAGACATGAACAGATGATGAATATAGTAAGAAACTGGGCAAGGCTGCATTTTAATCTTTTGTCAGAAGAAGCTACGGCTTCAAGGACGGTGACTACGATAATAAACACTAAAAATATAGATGTGGCGCAGCTTAACAAAGAACTCAAAAAACGCGCAATGATGATATCAAATGGATATGGGGATCTTAAGGACAAGACCTTCAGGATTGCCCATATGGCAGATACCACAGTAGCAGAAATAGAGCTGCTGCTAAGAAATATAGATGAAATATTGCAGCTTAAATAAACCAGAATCCGAAACTATAGAGGATTACAGAAGGAGAAAACCATGAAAATACTTGCAAATGATGGCTTGGATAAAATAGCGGCAGACGCTTTTGAAGCAGCGGGAATGAATGTAGATCAGGGGCACTACGATCAGGAAGATCTGGAAAACAAGATTAAGAACGTTGACGTCCTGATAGTAAGATCAGCAACTAAAGTAAACAAACAGATAATAGATGCAGCCTTAGGAGGCAGACTCAAGCTTGTAATAAGAGCAGGCGTAGGAATTGACAACATAGATGCCCAGTATGCACGAGAAAAAGGCATTGCGGTTCAAAATACTCCCAATGCAAGCAGCGACTCCGTTGCAGAACTTGTCATAGGTCATATGTTTGGTCTTGCAAGATTCATATCAATATCAAACGTAACCATGAGGGATGGGAAATGGAACAAGAAGGCATACGAAGGAATTGAACTATCAGGAAAAACTCTTGGAATAATAGGTTTTGGAAGAATAGGAAGATCTCTTGCACAGAAGGCAAAAGGGCTTGGAATGGAGGTCATCTTCAACGATATATTTGTCAAAGAAGACAAGCAGTTCAAATACGTCCAGTTCGATGAATTGATTTCAAATGCAGACTTCATTTCAGTTCATACGCCTTATACGGGAGCGCCGCTGATTGGAAAGGCTGAATTTGAAAAAATGAAACAGGGAGTATTCATAATAAATGCAGCCAGAGGGAAAGTAGTCGACGAGCAGGCACTCATGGAGGCTCTTAATACAGACCAGGTAAAAGGCGCAGGGATAGATGTATTTGAAAAAGAGCCAGCGGTTAACCTTGAACTTATAAATCATCCTAAGGTGTCAGCAACGCCGCATATTGGAGCGGCAACCAAGGAGGCACAAAAGAGAATTGGAAAGGAAATCATAGATGCAGTCATGAAATTAAACCACAAAATAATTGACAAAGCAGTATAGTTTGTTCAAAATAGAGATATGGGTAATATGCAAGGTATATGTTCAAGATGAATACAAATAAGGAGAGAACAATGATAATACTGAAGCCCTTTAAGGCATTAAGACCGACAAAAGAAATGGTAGAAGAAGTAGTAGCGCCACCATATGACGTAATAGATACGGGAACAGCAAGAGAAATTGGTAAGAATCCCAAGAGTATGGTGAATATAACAAGGAGCGAGATACATTTTGATAAAGCTCAAGACCCGTATTCAACACAGGTATATTTAAATGCAAGACAGACTCTGGAAGAGTTTCAGGAAAATGGGACTTTGTTTCAAGAAGATAAAAAGTGCTATTATATATACAGACAGATAATGAATGGCAGAGCTCAAAATGGAATCGTAGGATGCGCCTCAATAGATGACTATAAGGATGGAAAAATCAAGCGCCATGAATTCACAAGAGTGGACAAGGAGCTGGACAGAATAAATCATTTTTATACCTGTCAGGCAAACACGGAGCCGGTGTTTTTATTCTATAACAAAGACGAAGCGCTCAAGAGGTTCATCGCGCAGTATACCAAGGCCAATGAGCCGGAATATGATATAGTGACGGATGATGGCGTAGTGCAGATACTGTGGGTGGTAGCTGAAGAAAATGATATAGAAAAAATAGAGAATATTTTCGGAAATATAGATGATCTTTATATAGCAGACGGCCATCATAGAACGGCATCAGCATACAATGTAGGGATGATGAAACGAAAAGAGAATCCAGATTATACGGGGACAGAAAACTTCAACTTTTTCATGTCAGTTGTATTTTCATCAGAAGAATTGTTCATAATGCCATACAACCGACTGGTAAAGGATATGAACGGGATGATAAAAGATGAATTCGTATCAAAAATCAAAGAAAAATTCGACATGAAGAAGATAGAGTTTGCAGAAAAAGAAAAGAATGATGAAAAATTAAAGCTTATAAAAATACAGCCTAAGAATAAGAATCATATAACCATGATAATGGAGGAACAGTATTACAGACTGGTACCCAAAGAAGGAACTTATGACAAGGAGAATATAATCGCATCTTTGGACACTTCAATACTGCAGGACAATCTTTTAAGCCCCATACTTGGAATTGAAGATCCAAGAACCGACAAAAGGATAGAGTTTTTCGGAGGGGAGAACATGCTTGAAGAAATGGAGGCCAAACTTCTCGTAAGATACCGTCACGGCCTCGGTTTCCTTTTGTATCCAACCCAGATAGAAGACATCATAAAAGTCAGTGACATAAACGAAGTAATGCCTCCAAAATCAACCTGGTTTGAACCTAAACTCAAGAGCGGGCTGTTCATACACAAATTCTAAGAATATCCATTAACAGATTCTAAAGAATCGATAAGCAAAACTGTCTTGTAAAAATGTGTCAATTGATATATTATATTACCTATGTATAATTATAAGGTTTATAGAAAAGGAAGACTATAATGAAATTACTTATCGATAGGATAATCAAAGACGGCGAAGGCAGAGAAGGACATATAATAAAAGTGGATTCCTTTATAAACCATCAGATGGATATGAAGCTGATGGATGAGATAGGAAAGGAATTTGCAAGGAGATTCAAGGACCTGGGCATAAACAAAATACTTACAATAGAAGCCTCAGGTATAGGAATCGCAGTAATAACATCGGTTCACATGGGATATATTCCCGTCGTATTTGCAAAAAAATCGCAACCCAACACCATGACGGACAGATATTATGGGGCAGAGGTCAAATCCTTTACAAAAGGCACCGTATCTCTTGCAAAAGTAACCAAAAAATATCTTCAACCAGAAGACAAAGTACTCATAATAGACGATTTCATGGCATACGGTGAAGCCTCAAGAGGCCTTATAAGCCTTGTTGACCAGGCAGGGGCAGAAGTAGTGGGCCTTGGAGCCGTAGTTGAAAAAGAGTTTCAAGGTGGTGGAAACAAGCTAAGAGCAGATGGGTATAAAGTTGAATCGCTGGCGGTAATAAGCAAGATTCATGAAGATGGCAGTCTTGATTTTAAAAAAATATAATTGGAGAATACCCTTTTCAGGCTTTAAAAAAGCAGGGAGGGTATTTTTTTATAAAAATAAATCGAAATTGTACAATAATCCCGAAAAACAGAGCAAATTGAACTATAAATAAAAAAATGGCGCAGTATAATTCGTAATGTATAGAACTATATGGTTTTTAATTTGAAATATTTTACGATTTTTTCTTAAAATCCCTTTACATTTTCCGAACGATTAGATATAATTATTTCATAAAACATATTAAAAATAAGGGAGATTGAGATGAAAAAATTACTATCACTAGCTTTAGTATTAGTTCTTTCACTATCTGTACTAGTTGGATGTGGAAGCAAGACAGAAACGACAGAAGCCGGAGCGGCAGATCCAATAACAGTAGGATTTCTTTATGTAGGACCAGTCGGAGACGGTGGATTTACAGATGCCCACGACAGAGGCAGACAATACTTAGAAGAACAAATGGGAGACAAAGTCAAAACTCTTTATCAGGAAAGCGTTCCAGAAACTATGCAAGACGTAAAGAATGCAGCGAAAATCATGATTGACGAAGGCGCAACAATCATATTTGGAACAAGCTTTGGATTCATGGATGCAATGGAAGAACTTGCAAACGAATATCCAGATGTAAAATTCATGCATTTCTCAGGATATAAGAAAAATGATACAAACTTTGGAAACTATTTCGGAGCAATGGAAGAAGCAAGATACCTTGCAGGAATAGCAGCAGGAATGAAAACACAGACAAATCAAATTGGATTTGTTGGAGCCTTCCCGCTTACAGAACTTTTCATAGGAATAAACGCATTTACGCTTGGAGCACAGTCAGTAAACCCAGATGCAACAGTACAGGTTATATGGACAAACTCATGGTATGACCCAGCGAAAGAAAAAGAGGCGGCAGAGGCTCTTCTTTCACAAGGATGCGACGTTATAGGCCAGCACTGTGATACAACAGGACCACAGGTTGCGGCTCAGGATAAAGGCGCATGGGCAATCGGATACAACTCAGATACATCAGAGTCAGCACCAGAAGCATTCATAACAGCACCAGTATGGAATCATGGAATATTCTATGTTCAGCAGATACAGGCTGTTATAGATGGAACATGGACACCAGACAGCTATTATGGAACTATGGCAGAAGGTTATGTAAAGCTTCTAGACCTTACATCAGTAGCGCCAGAAGGAGCAAAAGAAAAAGTTGAAGAAGTAAAAGCTAAGATAATAGCTGGAGAATTCAACCCATTCACAGGCCCTATAAAAGATCAGGCTGGCAATGTAGTAGTGGCAGACGCAGAAAAATTAACCAGAGAACAAATTTGGCAAATGGACTACCTTGTACAAGGTGTGATAGGTACTACAAAATAATATAGTAATGTTTCCATTCTCAGAATATGCATCCAGATAT
>JBATTG010000149.1:0-17055 GCA_049670425.1 Proteocatella sp. | reverse complement strand
AACAGTTATAGATCCCGTATTACCATTTAAGCATCTGCACCTTATTTTTTTCATAATAGCCCACCCTTTTCAATATATAAACAAGATATTTAATCTATTTTTCAAGCCTCATACTGGTCTCGGTATTTATAGTTTGAGCTTCGTCCCAAATTAATTTTGTAAGAGGCTCAACTTCGACCTCCAAATGAACTGTAATGTATCCATCGCTCGCATTAATACTTGGCGTGATTAGAAATTTCTTGTACAAGTGAGTATTTGTGGTATCAAAAATAAAAGCATCTTTAACTTTCCCTTCCAGATCATAACCTGTTTCTCCATAATAAACTGAAGCATACCTTGCACCCTCGCGGGAAGCATTGGTCGCCAGAAGCTTGTTTCCCATCAGCCAGCTGAATTCAAAAATTCCTAAGAGGAAAGTAAGCAAAAATAAAAAAGCAATAGCGAATTCTACCATAGCCTGACCTTTTTCACTCTTTAGACTTTTCACAAGCGCCACCTCCTTTTATCCGGTTACAATATAGTCTTGTTTTATGTAAAGACGGACAAATAATTTGTCCGCCTCCTAATAATATTATTATTATTACTACTTAATTACACCTTCATTATGATTAGGTTAAAGCATTAGTTATTTTAGTCCCCAAAGTAGTAAAAAGATTTGTAACTGCATTACCTAATGTACCATTAGTCTTCAATACTAGAACTGCAACAGCCACTACAAGTGCCACAACAATCCCATACTCAACCATGCCCTGTCCACTCTCTTCTTCTTTCATCCAGTTTAGAAATTCTCTCATTTGAATACCTCCTAATTTAAATTAATTTAAGTAAGATGTACAAAAATACCTTTAGTTCTAAAAAAAATCTATTTTAACTACTTAAAAACAATATACCCTTTTTTAATTAAAACAAACTCAGGATTGTCGAAATATTCAAAGAACTCACAATTCCTGCCACCATTCCTGCCATCATGAAGCCTGCAAAAGGTATCATGTCAGTACGTTTTAATTTCCCAATCAGCATTCCTCCTACGCTGACAAATGCCATAGTTCCTGCCATTACTGCCAGTGCTGGCACGATGTTTGTGCTGGCGCATACGATGCCTATTGCAAATGCCAGTTTGATATCCCCGGCGCCAACCTTGTTGAAACCTGCAATTTTCCCGGAAATTCCAAAGAGCATAATCATTATAAGCGCGCCGGCAACCGATGCTCCTGTTCCTGGAATTCCAGCAAGTATTAACCGGTATATCATTCCAAATGCAAGCAAAATCAAAACGAGTTCATTTGGAATAAGCCTGATTTTAATATCTACGACAGTTATTATAATTGCAAGTGTAATTATAATCGAAGCACTGATTGCTAAAATAACATCTCCAGTCAAAGCAATCATTGCGATATAAAAAATCATATTAAGCACTCCAAAAATAAGTTTGTATGTCCTTCCCCTGTGAAATTCAGGAATCTTGCGAGAAGACTTTTGGCTGCATTTAAATTCTATGATTTTTTGGTACATCTTTGGAACAAACCACCCTATCACAAATCCCGATACTGCGAATACAGTCATTTCAATATTCAGCATTGTAATCCCCCCTGTTTTCATTTAAGTATTTATGACAACCACAGCTAAATTATTTTTTCTATATATCTTATATACCTAAAACAAAACCTCCTAAACATTTAGCTTGTCCAGGAGGTTCTATATTTTTTTATGTTTACCGATTTTTTGAAAGCTTGTATTCCGACTTGAGCATAGAGTAGATAATCTGATCAAGGTATCCACGTTCAGATTTATAATTCGCTCTGAGCACTCCATCTCTTTTAAGCCCAAGACCCTCATAAAGCCTTATTCCTACCTTGTTGTCAGGGTATACATCAAGCCAGAAGCGGTTGATATTTTTTTCCTCAAATGCAAATTTGATGAGAGCCTTCATAGCTTCTTTGCCATAGCCCATACCCTTTTGAGAAACAGCTATCCTCCTGAGCTCAAATTTTTCGGATTTTAAGTCCAGCCCGACCAAGGCATATCCAATCATCTCACCGTTCTCCTTTTTATTAAACCTAAGAAGAAGATGATTTCCATCTTTTATTTCCTCCAGATGCTGCTGGTATGTACCCTGCCAGATAAAATCCCTGTTCTCCTTATGATTTTCCATTTCCATGATTGACTCAATATCTGATTCTTTTGCTTCAACCATAAAAAGTCTTTTTGTTTCTATCATCGTCATAATCCTTTCTAATGAATTTCAGTTTTTTCTCATTATTCTTTTATTTTAGAATTTCCAAACCCTTAATCATGCTCTTATAAGGACGAGTTTCCTTTTCCTCCAAATCTGGTGAATGTCCATTTATCATTTTGCTCACTCTCGACTGATATATCTGGTCTTTGTCAAAAAACTTTGCATAGGATTCTGCTTTTAATACAACTTTATTGAGTTTTGAAACATGCACAGGCCCTTTTGTTCCTGAAAATGCTATGTCTCCTACATTTTCAAAATACTTGTCTATCAGCGAGTACTCAATATTTTCTTCTTCAAGTGCTCGCCTTATTCCTGTCTTTATAATAGGCTCTAATTTTTCAAATTCTTCAAGCTCTATTCCATACATGACAAATCCAAACTGGGTGCAATCATTTACTACGACAAGTACTTTTCTAAAATCCAAACTGATTATATTTGCACTCCATACATAAAATTTTTCTTTTTCCTGCTGATCTACATCAACATTCACCCCTGAAACAGCAATCAATTTCTTTGTACAACATACCTGCATATCAAACCTCCCCGAATTATAACTTGAAATTTATTCTACAATTTTTGTTTTTAATCCATAAAACTGTGCTTATTTCTCAATTTCTGGGTAATTATATGATAAACTATGAATATTGAAAAGGAGAATCAAATGAAAAAACTAGCCCTGCTATTTCTAATATTTCCCATGATGCTCATGGGTTGTGGATCAAATGATATTCCCAATACCGACACTGCCGATACCCCTCAGTATATCAAGATAACTCCTGAGGAAGCTAAAAACATTATGGACACTGAGAGTGGCGTAATAATTCTAGATGTGCGAACTCAGGAGGAATTCGATAGTGGACATATCAAAGATGCTGTCCTCATTCCTAATACTCAAATTACTGACAGTGCCCCGGAACTGCTCCCGGATAAAAATCAAAAAATCTTAGTATATTGCAGAAGCGGCAATCGAAGCAAATCGGCCTCTGATAAACTTGTAAGCATGGGATACACTAAGGTGTATGATTTTGGCGGAATAATAGACTGGCCTTATTAGACTGCTCTAGCCCAGTTAAAGCTGACACTTCAAGAGAACGAATCCAAGGTTCTTTTGAAGTGTTTGAAACAAACTTCTAATTAAACGCCCTATTCTATTATTACTTCTTTTAGGAATACTTTTCCAGAAAAATCTCCACGTTTTTCAGCTTTAATTTCTCGCATCTCTTCAAGTTCACCCGGAGATATCCCATTGACCATTGCGATTGTATACACTACTTCTAATATGTCGGCAAGCTTTTCAATATTTTTGCTGTCTTGATACTCTGTATTCTCCTCATTTAGCTTATCATCTAACATAGTCATATATTCTGCATCAGAAAGTATTTCATAGACTACTTTCTTGTTATCGGCCTCTATTATTTGTGGTATTTTGTTTCTTACCAGCTTATTGTAACTTATTTTGCTCATTTTCAGCTCCTTGTCCATAAAAATCCACACATAAGAAATAAGCACTCCCCTAGCTTTATTTTTCCCTTTTTAACAAAAAAATAATCAACTATTTCAAATTATGATTTCGTCGTTTAATCTTCTGCTGCTTTTGAATTAAATCCAATCGCCAGGCACAAGACTGCTATTACAGACATACTCGCTCCAAATAGAAATGTCGCTTCCGGACCAAAAACATTCCACAACACACCTGCTATTATGCTCGCCGGTAACAGTGCTATTCCAACGATTGTCGCATGAAATCCCAGCATAGTACCTTTTAGTTCTCGTGGAGAAACCTCTGCTATGAAGGCCCTTTCAACGCCAGTAATCATTGCGGTATAGACACCATACAGTCCAAATATAATAATCATGAACAATTTATTAAACGCAAATGCAAATCCGATATATACCGCTGCAAAAACTATATATCCACCTAGCAGAACTCTTTTCCTGCCAACCTTATCGGATATTCTCCCCAAAGGTATCGCAAGGATAGAAGCTGTTACATTATAAATGAAATACAATAAAATTACTGAAGTATCCTCAAATCCGACGCTTTTTGCTCTGAGTATTAAAAATGCGTTGGATGAATTGCCCAGGGTAAATAAAAAGGTTACCAACAAATACAGCTTTAATCTTTTGTCCAATTTTTTCACATTTTTCCAAAACGGAATGCTCTCGCCTATCACGTTTTCATGTTGTTTTTCTTTGACCATGACGAACATCATCAACCCCATGATTGCTGGAATTATAGATATCAAAAAAAGTTTTTTATAATCGAATGTCTCATTTGAATTTTTCAGCAGAAAATATGCTATTAATATTCCTATCGCAGATCCAGCCATATCCAGCGCCTTATGTATCCCAAATGCCTTTCCCATATGATTTTCATCTGCACCTTCACTTACCATCACATCTCTTGGAGCAGTTCTAATCCCTTTTCCAACCCTGTCAATGACTCTCGCCAGCAACACTCCTGTCCATGTGCTCGCTAATATCAGCGCCAGCTTATAGACTACACCCGCTGAATAACCAAGGAAGGCAATTGATTTTTTCTTTCTATACTTGTCCGTAATATATCCACTGTATACTCTGAGCAAACTTGCCAAACTTTCTGCAATACCTTCTATCAGCCCAATCAGCGCAGGTGTAGCACCGAACACGGATGTTAAATATAACGGAATTATTGGATATATCATCTCTGCGCTTATGTCTGAAAAAAAGCTTATAAATCCCAATACAACTACATTCCACATAACAGGCATCCTTCTTCCATAATTGCGCATTCTATTTTTACTGATTATTTTACTGATTATTTTTTCTTCTTCGGTTTAATCAAATCACAGCTGTATGCTATCATGCTTTTTATTTAATCGACAGGAACATCTCCATGTACATAAATTGTATTCCAATGAGTCTTATTCATGTGATACCCAGGAATGACATCTTTATAGACTTTTCTTAGGAAATCGGCCTTTGCTGGTATGCATTTAAGGTTAATATACAGCTTCTCATCCTTTGTTCCTACAAGCGCAAACATTTTTTTGTTTGACTTATTTCTTATGACCGCCGTTATTTCATCAAACGGATAATCTTCATAACTGTCTTCCATCTCCAAACACATCTTTATGATATCTTTCTTCGTCATACGCTTCCTCCAGAATTTATTTTCGAATCATTTGAAAAATTAGACAATTCCATAATTATAAGTTTATCACTCAGTTATATTTAGGTCAACTTTATATTTTGAAATATATTCAATATTCTCCAGGCACAATATTTATATCCGCCTTATAAGATTTTTTTAAAAAATAAATCACTGATATCCTCCTGATAAATTGAAATAAAAATAGCATTGTGCTATAATTTCTGTATACTTATTTTTTTTAGAATTAAGGAGGATTTTATATGATATTAACAACTACCAACAGTCTAGAAGGAAAAGAAATAATTGAGTACAAGGGAATAGTTTTTGGAGAAGTTATCGTCGGCATAAATATGTTTAAGGACATAGCTGCCAGTGTCAGAAATATTTTTGGAGGAAGATCGGAATCATATGAAAAAGAATTGAATGGAGCAAGAACAAATGCCCTGAAAGAACTTTCCGAAAGAGCGGAAGCTATTGGCGCCAATGCCGTTGTTGGCATTGATGTCGACTACGAAATTTTAGGCGCAGACAATGGAATGATGATGGTTTCAGCTTCAGGAACTGCCGTTATATTCAAATAAAATAAAAAATACCTGATTTAAGATTATCAAATCTTCAATCAGGTATTTTAAAATCATGTTGAAATTAATGATTTGACATTAACACTATAAAGTTCATGACATTTTTTAATATTTGTTCTATAATGAATTTACAGGGATTGCCCTCTATTTATTTTTAAGATATTCGCTTTTCGGGAGGATTTAGATATGAACATAATAAAAAAAAGAAAGCTGGCTATAAAAAATCTTTACATAAGCATGGTATTGATATCCCTTGCCATAGCAACTTACGCCTTACCTATTGTCATGATTATCTCAGCTAGCGTCGGGGTGCTGTACTTCTTCTCCCATGTTTATTTGAGCTTTAAATACTGGAAATGTCCGGCATGCGGGGAACAATTTCCAGTAGTTTATTCCCGAATGGATCAAAGAAAAGAATGCTGGCACTGTCTTACGCCACTAGACTAGCCCTATACATACCCGCTATATTCAAAAATATGTCTTTAACCGTAAGTTACTTTATTCCTACCTGCGTCTTTACTTTGGTAAAGTAAACTGTCTGCTCGCGCTAAGAGCGTTGATATTGAATCATCCTCGTTTATCATCGTTGCGCCAATCGAAACAGTCACCATAAGCTCTTCACTCTGTGTCCTGAGTGAAGAATTCTCAACTAGCATTCTTAATTGCTCTGCCTTATGAATTATCGTTTCCTTATTTATTCCAGCAAATACTGCAATAAATTCCTCCCCGCCAAAACGTCCAATCAAATCTGTTGCACGTGTTGAAACTAAGCAGGTTTGAGAAATCATCCTTAAAACGTCATCCCCTACATCATGTCCATAGGTATCATTGAAATTTTTAAAATGATCTATGTCTATAAAAAGTATTCCCATAGGAATTCCCAGTTCTTTAAATTCACTGTACTTCGACGAAAGAAAAGTGTCTATATACCTTCGATTAGGGAGTCCGGTCAGCTGGTCTGTCATCGCCAAAACTTTATATTCTTCAGTAGCCTTTAAAATTTCATGTTTTTCAGATTCATCAACAAAAAGCTCAGCAGCTCCGACTATTTCATTATTTTCCATAATTGAAATAGCCTTTATAGAAACAGGTACCCTGTGCCCATTTTTATGATGCAAAAAAACATCTGCCTCCCTCGTTACACCATCTTTGATGGTTTTATGCAGCGGACAGCCATCGAGGCATAGCTTCTTCCCATTTTCATCAACATGATTGAGTATGTTGCTGAGACAGTACTTTCCTAAAACTTCCTTTGCTGAAAAGCCAGTTATCCTTTCAGCGCCTTTATTCCAAAAAGTAATTTTACGATTTTCATCAACAAAATATACACCTTCATAAATGTTGTCAAGCATCTTCCTATAAAATTCATTATTTTCCATTCAAACCATCCTTTATTCTTAATTAATATACACCTATATGTCTTTCCATAAATTCTTCTTCTATTTAACAAACAAGTTCCGGCATCATCGCGTTTAGCTATATCGCATCCAACCTGTCTCTGAAACTGCACCACAGCATGTGGTCGTTAATTATACCAACAGCCTGAAGATATGAATAGATTATCGTTGAACCTACAAACTTGAACCCCTTCTTCTTGAGGTCTTTGCTGATTATATCTGACAACTCTGAGGTCGCAGGCATATCCTTTATATTTTCCCAATTGTTTACAATCTGCTTATTATCCGTAAACCCCCAGATATAACTGTCAAAACTTCCATAGTCCTTTTGGATTTCCATAAAAAGCCTCGCATTATTCACAGAGGATCTTACCTTAAGTCGATTCCTTACTATTTCTGGATTTTGAAGCAGCTCCTGGATTTTATCCTCGTCATAATCCGCAACCCTCTGCACATCAAAACCATCATAAGCATTTCTATATCCTAATCGCTTTTTGAGTATGGTAATCCAGCTAAGCCCTGCCTGAGCCCCTTCCAAAATCAGGAATTCAAACAATACGCTGTCGTCGTGTACAGGAATTCCCCATTCCTCATCATGGTATTTGGTATACAATGGATCATCTCCACACCAGGTACATCTAATCATAAAATCTCCCTCTTTATTTTGTCAAAAATTTAATAAGCTTCATTGTGTCTTCCTTATAAGGTGGATATCTAAAAGGCATATCCATGCAATTCTTGTTTTTCAAAATCCCCCTTGTATGTGAGAATGTTTTGAAGCTGTAATGTCCATGATAATTTCCCATACCGCTTCCTCCAACCCCTCCAAAAGGAAGATTCTCATTCGCCATATGCATGATAACATCATTTATGCATACTCCGCCAGAAGATATCGAGGAAATTATTTTGTTTTGAAAATATTTGCTGTTGCTGAATATATACAGCGCAAGTGGTTTTGGACGGTGCTTAATTTTTTGTATGGCCTCGTCAAGGCTGGTATATGATATTATCGGAAGAATCGGCCCGAAAATTTCTTCTTTCATTATCTCATCACTGAATTTTGCATTTGGAAATATAGCAGGAGCTATTTTTAGTTGCTCCGCATCCGAAATTCCGCCTATCATATCTGACGCGTTCGCCATATATCCCGTGAGTCTTTCAACATGATTCTGGTTTATTATCTTACCATAATCCTTATTTTCAAGGGCCTGAGGATACATCCTGTCTATATGTCTTATGACCGCAGTTAGAAAACGTTCTTTTACCGCCTCGTCCACGAGAACGTAATCAGGAGCTATGCAGGTTTGACCAGCATTAAGAAATTTTCCCCAAACTATTCTTTTAGCCGCAAGCTCAACATTTGTCTTCCGGTCAACTATACACGGGCTCTTTCCTCCCAGCTCAAGAATCACAGGGGTAACGTGCCTGCTGGCTGCCTCCATCACAATTTTCCCTGCCCGTTCGCTTCCCGTAAAGAAAATAAAATCATACTTTTGTTCAAGTATTTCTTCATGCGTCCAAGTGTCATCTACACAATATACATACTCTGGCTTGAAGGCCTGCGACAATATGTTTGAAACAACCTCCGAGGTGTATTTGCTGTTTCTCGACGTTTTTACCACCGCACAATTTCCCGATGCAATAGCACCTACCAGTGGTGTCATTGCAAGCTGAAAAGGGTAATTCCAAGGAGCCATTATAAGGGTGACGCCATATGGTTCTATGGTCATATAGCTTTTAGATGGCCAAAGCGTAATTGGCGTTTTTACCTTCACTGGTTTTGCCCAACATTGAAGTTTATTTATCGCAAGTTTTATTTCAGATTTCACCATCTGTATTTCTGTAATATATGCTTCTGATTCCGATTTATTAAGGTCTTTTTTGAGTGCCGAATAAACCATAGCCTCATTTATCTCTATGGATACTCTAAGTCTTTCCAGCATCTTTATCCTGAATTTCAAGTCTTTTGTAGCATTACTGTTAAAATATTTTCTTTGTTTTGAAACTATTTCTTTCATTGTACATTTCCACCTTTCACGCTATGTGCAAACAAAATCAAAGGAATTATACTTTTTTAACATCACAATTCTATACTTGAAATTTTACCCATTTTCTTTCAGAATTACTTTTTTCTGCAAGTTCTATTATTTTAATGGTATTTCTTGCTTCTATAGGCTTAACAAGAGGCAATTCATTCCCTATGATCGTCTGATATACATTTTTATAAAACCTGGTATAATCGCCAATTTCACTCTCAACTTTCCCAATCACACTTAAGCTCTCTATTTCGGTGTTGATAGTTCCCCAAAGGCTTTCTGGCTCTTTGCCCCAATCTGCATTATGCTTTGGAAAAATTCCATTTTTAAGGTCATTTTCCTGTACATCCATGCCATGCTTTGTAAATGAACCTCGGTTTCCAAGCAGCTTAAAATGTGGTCCTGCTTCCTTTACAAGCATACCAGATTTCAAGGTCACTTTCAAATTATTATAATTTAAAATGACTTCAAAATTATCAACAATTTCACTCCCATTCCGCTGAATCCTCAAGTCAGCAAAGACTTCCTCAGGCATGCCAAAAAGACAAAGAGCCTGATCAATGAGGTGGGAACCCAGGTCATAAAGAATTCCAGAACCTGGATCATTCGTTTCTTTCCATGCGCTTACTTTCAATTCGGGTCTAAACCTGTCAAAGTGAGCTTCATACTCAGCGATATCTCCGAGAAGCCCGCTTTGCACAATCTTTTTTACAGTCAAGAAATCACTGTCCCATCTTCTGTTATGATGAACCGTAAGCAATACCTTCTTTGCCCTTGCCAGTTCTATTAGCGCATCGGCTTCTTTAACATCAATTGTAAACGGCTTTTCCAATACCACATGCTTCCCATTTTCGAGAGCTTTTTTCGCAAGGCAGTAGTGAGATGTATTAGGCGTTGCGATTACTACTAATTCTATATTTTCATCCTGCAAAACTTCATCTGTACTAGCTGCAACTATTGCATCTTTAAATGATACTTTCAACTTCTTGATATTTTCTTCATTTGTAACATAAACCTTATGTAAATTCAGTCCCTCTACGCAGTCAATCATTGGTGCATGGAACACTCTTCCAGCCAAGCCATAGCCTATCATTCCAATGTTAATCATTTTCCCCATATGTTCCCTCATTTCTTTAATTCATTTTACTACATATTCGTTTTTTTTAAAATGATATATTTTCTCTAAAATTCAGGTATTTTTTTCCATATCAGAAAAAGCCAACATCAAACTCTGATTATGAGTTTGATATTGGCCTTCTTTTACATTTTTGTTAAAGCTTAAAGTTATCCACCAAGACTTTTAAAGTTTCCGCCTGAGATGAAAGTTCTTCACTTAGGGCCGCACTTTGCTCTGCGTTTGCTGAATTGCTATGAACCACAGATGCAATCTGATCTATTCCATTTTGGACCTCAACGATTGACTTCACCTGTTCTCCAGAATCCAAGGAAATCAGGTCTATTACCTTTACCACATCCTTGGTGCTTTCTGCAACCGAGCTCATAATTTTTGCAGCTTCATTTGCAATCTGGCTACCGTTGACAACAGTCTGAATAGAATTATTTATCATTAAAGTCGTGTTATTGGCAGCTTCAGCACTTTTTGAAGCAAGATTTCTTACTTCATCAGCAACCACTGCAAAACCCTTTCCAGAATCCCCAGCCCTTGCAGCTTCAACCGCTGCATTTAGAGCAAGAATATTTGTCTGGAATGCTATGTCTTCAATAGTTTTTATTATCTTTCCTATCTCGTTGGAGCTATTACTTATATCTTCCATTGCACTTATCATCTTTTGCATTTCCATATTACAGTTTTCAACGTCCTTGCCAACATCTTCAACCTTTTGGCTCGCACCCATCGCATTTTTAGAACTTTGCTGGACTCTGTCAGACACATCGCTTACAGTTGCCGCAAGTTCTTCCACAGATCCCGACTGTTCATTTGTTCCCTGAGCTAAAGACTGAGCTCCTGATGAAACCTGCTCAGAACTGTTTAAAATATGCTCCGAAGCATTCTTTATACTTTCAAGAACGTCCCTGTTTTTATCTATCATTTCTTTAAGCTTTATATTGAAAATATCCTTTTCGGAACACGGAATTATATCAGATGTAAGATTCTGATCTGCAACCAGCGATATCTCAAATATCCATTCTCTTATCATTTTTACAAGCTTGTCGACAGATGCAAGGGTTTCTGATATCTCATCCTTGACCCCGTCCGTTTCTGATATTTCTATGTTCCAGTCCCCCGTGGATGTTATATAATCCACAGTTTCATTAAGATAGTAGAGAGGCTTTAAGTTAGATTCTATCTGTTTTTTCAGATATCTTATGGTCACAAATATTAGAAGGCACGATGCCAGTATTACAAGAACCATTAAAATATAAACTATTGCAAAAATATCGGCATTTTCAACACTTGCACCTATAATCCATGTGGAATTATTTTCTCCTGCAACCACAGGTACTGCGGTAAACTTAGTCCGACTGACTCCATCAATCAAATCCACATGTACAATCTCGCCACTTTTAGTAGATTCCTCTATAGTTTTTGATGCCTTTCCTCCATGCAGTCTTGAAATATCTTCTCCTACAAGTTCTTTATCATTGCTATATGAAATAAGTCCATCTGGAGATATCATTGTAAAATACCCCTTGTCATATATGCTACTTTCCAAAAGCACCTTATTTATTACATCCATTGAAATATCAGCAGTTACAACACCGATTGTTTTTCCGTTAATATCATGAATTGGAGCCGCACAGGTTGTCATGAATACATTTTCTCCATTTACCTCATACCAGTATGGATTCGTAACTGCATTCTTGCCTGTAGTCATCGGAATATTGTACCATTGAGCATCAGGGCTGTCATAACCGGTAAGCGGTTCAAATTTAAATTTGCCACCAGCTGAAAATATGTACGGTAAAAAGCGGCCGGCCTCATCACTGTGCTGTTTTCCTATGTTCATCTTATCTTTTCCATCAAAAGCATTGGGTTCAAAACATATACCCATGCCTATAATATCTGCATTGCTTTCCATTGTTTTTATCACTGAATCGACAATCTGAGTCCTGTCCAAGCTCTTATTTTCAGCTGCCACCTCTATCGTGGCACCAAGCGTCTCAACAATACTCATTTGCTTTTGAAATTCACCTTCAAGCGCTCTTGCATAGCCTTGTGTTGAAGCCTCCATATAGTTTCTTGAACTGAACTTTAAATCATTCAAAAACAAGACATTGTATATCAATATCACTATAATTAGGGATATTGATAGTGCAAATATAACACTTTTTGATATTTTATCCTTAAGGCTGATAAATTCTTTCTTTTGCTTTTTCATTTTTTTTGTCATTATTAATTTTGTGGCTTCACTTATAATATTTTATGATTAGCCAAATCCTTTCTTTTAGTTTCATTTAGTCAAGTTGATTGCATTAAACTCATTTTTACTTACTAATAAGATATCAAATTTCAAGTGAAAAGTCCAGAAAAAAAAACAGGATAGCGTAATCACAATGTAATTGCGCTATCCTGTCATAAAAAACTATTAATTTTTGCCGAAATAATCCTAAGCTTATACTTCCGGAACAAGCTCACATACGCAATCATGAAATTCAATGCGCAAGGCATCATTTAGATTATCCGTGACACTTTTAAGTTTATTTACAGAAATAAATTTTCGTTCGGTCGTAAAATATATTTCTACCCAAAGTCGCCTTCCAGTATAAGTTATATCAAAAAATTCCGCAGTAAATTCAGAGGCTTTTAATATATCATTTGAAATAGCTTTTACTTTTTCGATTATTTCTTCTTCTGGCGCAAACAAGAACATGCTCCTCATAGCCTTTATCAACATCAATATTGATTCAGGCAGCATGAATATGACAATCGCAATCACTACAATTTGGTCAAAATATGGTAATATTGGCGAAAACCTGGTATTTTGCAATAATGTGGATATGAAAAATGCTAATGACATGCCAAGACTGTAATAAATATCTAATTTCCAACCATATATTTCAGTATCCATTATCGGAGAATGAATGGATTTATTGATTTTTCTCATAATAAAAAAGACCATTACACTTAAAAACCCTAATGCTAACTGAAAAACAGATATTTGCGCTCCCTGCACTGTATTTCCACCCGAAAGTACTATTCTGATACTGTTTGCAGATAAACCTAAGGTAACAGAAAGCATCATAAACCCTTTTACAACCACAAATATAGCCTCAGCCTGCAAATTTCCATATGGTTTTTTTTCAGTTATAGGCTTATGAAACAATGGTGTCAGAAGTAATGTGAGCCCAATAATAATAAGCTCACTTGCATCATAAGCAGCATCCATAAGTACAGCTTGCGAGCCGCTAAAAATTGCCATCACAAATTCCATTATGGCAAAGCATAATCCTCCTCCAAACGATAACCATAATATATTTTTTTCTGCGCGCTCAATTTTCTTCACGTTTGCACCTGCCTGTGAATTTACTGTGTAAATGTATCCCTTAATCCACAAAATCCCCTGGGCCTTTCTGCTTTACAGAGCCTTTTCTGACTAATCGGTTTCAACAAAGGCATTTTGCATAAGCCATGCGCTGAGAGCTTTTGAGGTAATGATGCCCTACAAATCCTGTTTCAATGAGCTTCTTTTGAGTATCGATATCGGTTATTGGACAAAACTTGAATTTTGGCCAACAGTCATTGCACGATACGTTTAAATCACGTGAGAGTATATATCTCAGATACCCCGGATGCTCTTCATTGCCGTATTTTTTCTTCAAATCCCTTACTTTAAGCCCTCCAGACATGATGTTATTAAGACTGATTGGATTATATGGAGATACCGTACAAAACATATAACGATAACCTTTGGCTATGGACCATTTGGTAGCATAATCCAAAGTCAGCTTTTGCAAACCAAGTCCCCTGAAATCTGGATGAACAACAGTAGTCTCAAGATGGATCACCTTGTGGAATTCTGAAGCTGGGAGATATACATCATTTCCGATACGAAAAATATATACATTTCTATAAAAATATAGACATTTCTACTGTGGTATGACTTATATCTTTCGACTTTCATCTTATACCTTCCTGCTTAAACGAGTCTGGTTTTGCCTAAGCTACCGCCATTTGATATAACTCTCTACAGGCTTAAATTCCGCAGTATCGTTGCGTACACATTCAAAGCTTAGTTTAGATTAAGCTCTTTGAATTTGATAATTTGCTAAGTTAATACTTGCGTTCAAATCTCTATCTATTTTAAGACCACAGTCACAGATGTATAATCTGTCTTTTAGTTTTAAATCAGATTTGATTCTACCGCAACAAGAACAGATTTTTGATGATGGAAACCATCTATCGGCTTCAACAAATTCAATTCCGTATTTTTTGCATTTATACTGAATCTGTCTTTTGAATTCATATAGCTTTTGATTTGCTACTGATTTTGCCAGATGTTTGTTTTTCATCATTCCTCTTACATTTAAATGTTCCATTACAATTCGAGAAGGTTTGGTTTTCACAATCTCATTAGAACATTGATGTAAGTGATTTGTTCGAATATCGTTAAGTTTTTTATATAGATTACGAATTTTAAGGTTTTGCTTCTGGATATTGTTCATATCCTTTAGTGGTGTTTTATAGATTGGCTTTCGCTTCTTATCATAAGTTTTGATGTTGGCTTCAAGTTTACGACTTAGTTTACGTTGTTCTCGGGTCAGCTTTTTCTCAAGACGCTTTACTTCTTCGGTCTTGTTGATATTTTTCTTTAAAGCGCCATCTGAACAAACGGCCAGTACTTTTATTCCAACATCGATACCAAGACTTTCACCGTTTAACTCCAGTGCTTCAAATTCTTTTTCATATCCAATGGATAAAAACCAATTTCTTCCATCGAATGTAATATGTGGATTTGAATACTTTTGACCATCCTGCAGTTTTGGTAAGGCTTGATATGTTTTTACAAAACCAATTTTTTCACCTTTAAAACCTTCTTTTGTTCTTTTCAAACTCTCGTAATTTACATAAAAACTAATTTTACTCTTTCGTCTGCTTTTAAATCTTGGCTTACCAGAAATACCTTCAAACCATCTTTTTCTAGCTATATCAGCATCTTTTACCGCCTGTTTCATCACATTGCTTCCAACTTCACTCAGCCATGTATGTGTGGTTTTTTTCATCAAATTGTTAATATGCTTTCTGACTTCGCCTTCTTTTATGGTTTTTGTATCTTGCTTACCATCGAGATATTCCTTATAATATCGTTCATCTTCCGACAAAAAGTAATTATAAGACCATCTCGCAACCCCCGCAGATTTCCAAAACAAAATTTCCTGTTCTTTACTTGGTTTAAGCTTTATCTTTGTCGATATTATCATAGCTTTTCACCAAGATGCTTAACAAATTTACAAATGGACATTAATTCCATGTACAGCACCTCCCTTTCATTAATGATGTATTATCATAAAAAAAGAGATATGTCAATAGAATTTTATATTTATATATATTTTTCTTGTTCACTGTAAGTCGCAACACTTATAGCAGTCTTTCTCTCACGAGTAGACCTCTCATGCTTTCACATGAGCGCAGACTATATCTTCATCTCAAATGAGATGCGGTATTTTTCTTCCACCATTAGCTTGTGGTTTTACTCTCCCTCAAGGAGATAGTCGTTGAAGGTTTCCCATATCTATAAGACTTAGGGATTTCCCTGCTAAACATCCATTATATGAGCACTTAGCGCCCAACGTTTCCTATGTGTCACGATTATCCATTCACAGGCTCTAATTGGATTTTATTTCAGCTTATGCCATCCTTACTGTTTTTTCTGCTTTCGCACCGTTACGTCTACCGTTTTCAGTTCCGCTTTGGTCGTAAGGCTTTAGGAGTTAAAAGCAATTAACACCGAGTCCGCACCGCTTCCACGATACGGAGGGCTTTCTGTTATAAATCTATACTTCTATACATATTTGTATAGTTTTGTTTAAATTTGTTGTAACAGTTTTGTTACCCATATTTCTCTCATCATTTCCAGGTATGGTTATAAATCGATATGCTATTAATCGGCCTTGAGTCGTATATATACCGAAAATCCTTCCTTTATTTTCTAAAGCTTCTAAAAATTCTTCTCTATTGTCTCTTACGAAAATTTCCTTATTAACTATCCTCTCATAAATAAATTCCTGTAACGCCAGCACTGTATTGAGTTCCTCAGACTCAACATATTTGGCATAAAAATCTAAATTTTGCTTTGTCTCAGAATGCTTATTAACCAAAGATATATTATCAATAATCATAATAAATTCCCTTCTTTCATAAGTATGAACTTGAAATATTTTTCTAAAAGCAAATTTTCCAATATATCTGTCTGAGATTCCCAGCTGATACTCTACAAAAATTACTTTACAATTAATTATTACCCTATTTTACGCTCCTATCAAACCTCTTATACCCTTAAAAATATTATTCTGGTTAAAAATCACAGCAGATTGGTTTTAAATAAGATTTTCGGCTATATATCTAAGTAAATAGCATTTTTTATCATTTATGCCGAGAATACCCCTGCCTCTAAGTATCCTTGCTTGCTTTAGCGAGAACAAAGGCGGGGGATGAATCGGCTACAAGTGTTACAAGTATAGCTAATAGTGGTATAATATTACTATATTAACA